>NZ_OU963893.1:1270118-1587647 GCF_918797525.1 unidentified bacterial endosymbiont
CCGGGGCTGATTCAGGCGGGTTATCCGCTGGAACAACAGCGAGAGGTGTTTGAGTTCGTCGCCAGCAGCGACTACTTCTCCGGCCCGACGTGGATGGCGATGTGCAAAGCCGCGCTGGATGCCGCCCACGGCATTGAGTACAGCACCGTGGTTACGACCATGGCGCGTAACGGCTACGAGTTCGGCCTGCGTGTCTCAGGCCTGCCGGGGCAGTGGTTCACCGGCCCGGCCCAGCAGGTGATTGGCCCGATGTTCGCGGGCTATAAGCCGGAAGACTCCGGGCTGGATATCGGCGACAGCGCCATTACCGAAACCTACGGCATCGGCGGCTTTGCCATGGCGACGGCCCCGGCAATCGTGGCGCTGGTGGGCGGCACGGTGGAGGAAGCCATCGACTTCTCGCGACAGATGCGCGAAATCACCCTTGGTGAAAATCCGAACGTCACCATTCCGCTGCTCTGCTTTATGGGTATCCCGAGCGCCATCGACATCACCAGAGTGGCTGGCAGCGGCATTCTGCCGGTCATTAATACCGCCATTGCCCATAAAGAGGCGGGCATCGGCATGATTGGGGCGGGCATCGTTCATCCGCCGTATAGCTGTTTTGAAAAGGCGTTGTTGACCTTCCGCGATCGCTACTTTTTATAAGGCAAGCATCCATGAAAAACATGAAACTGGAGTGGAAAAGAGGTGACTGGGCGGCGTATTTCGGGTTGATGACCAACAACCTGACCAATTTGCTGACTATGATGGGGCTGCTCATTTTTGTCGTCGGCATCCCGAAGGAGATTGTATATGGACGCATCGCGCCCGCCTTCGGGCTGGCGGTGCTGGTGGCGAGCGTCTGCTATACGTGGTTTGGCCTGCAGATGGCGCGCCAGAGCGGGCGGAATGACGTGACTGCGTTACCGTCCGGCCCGAGCGCGCCGTCTATTTTTACCGTGACCTTCCTGGTCTTAATGCCTGTTTATCAGCAAACGGGCGATGCGGATTTTGCCATTCAAATTGGCCTGGTGTGGTGCTTTGTGGAGGCGATGATCCTGGCGGGCGGGTCGTTTTTAGGCGAGACCATTCGCAAGATGATCCCGCGCACCGTGCTGCTGTCGTGCCTGTCTGGCCTGGGGTTGCTGCTGCTGGCGATGAACCCGATGCTGCAGGCGTTCGAGGCACCAACCGTGTCGTTTATCGTCCTGCTGCTGATCTTTATTAACTGGTTTGGCAAAAAGCCGATCTTTGCCCGTATCCCGACCGGTTTGCTGCTGTTAATTGCCGGTACAGCACTGGCGTGGATCTCGGGTCTGCAAAGCCCGGAGGCGATCAAATCGTCCATGTCATCGTTCGGTTTTAACCCGCCGCAGGTCCACATCGACAACTTTATACAGGGGATGCCGCACGCATTGCCGTACCTGGCGTCTGCGGTGCCGCTGGGGCTGGCGAACTACATTTTCGATCTGGAAAACATTGAAAGCGCCCACGCAGCGGGAGATGAATACCCGACGCGTAAAGTGATGCTGGCAAACGGTCTGGCCTCCATGCTCGGTTGCCTGATGGGCAACCCGTTTCCGGTAACGGTCTATGTGGGCCACCCGGGCTGGAAAGCGATGGGGGCAAGCATTGGCTATACGCTGGCTTCGGGGGTGACGATGTTCATCGTGCCGCTGTTCGGGCTGGGGGCGTTTATGCTCGCTATCATTCCGATGACCGCCATCGTGCCGATATTGGTGTTTATCGGCGTGGTCACTGCCAACCAGGTCGTGAGGGAAACGCCCAAAGTGGAGGTGCCGGTGATCTTCATCTGTCTGTTCCCGTGGATCGCCAACTGGGCGCTGACCATGATGAACAGCGTGATGGGCGCGGCGGGCACCAGTGCGGCGAAAATCGGTAGCGACGTGCTGCACGGCAAAGGCATCTACTACGAAGGATTAGTTCATCTGGGCAACGGCGCGCCGCTCGCCAGCATGCTCTGGGGCTGTATCGCCATCTTCGCCATTATCAACAAGCCGCTGCGCGGCGCTGTTGCGGTAGCCGTCGGCGCGTTGCTGGCGCTGTTTGGGGTGATCCACGCCCCGGTGGTCGGCTTTGCGCAGGGCAGTTCGCTGATGTTCGTCACGGCCTATCTGATGATGGGCGGCATGTTTGTGGTGAAACATTTCCTCGATAGCCGGGAAGCGGCAAGCGCTGAATCTGGCGCTGTTGCAAAGGAAAACCTATGAAAGCGCTTATGGTGGTTGCCATTGGCGGCAACAGTATTATCAAAGACAACGCCAGCCAGTCGATTGAACATCAGGCGCAGGCGGTAAAAGCGGTGGCAGAATCAATACTGGCGATGCTGGCCTCTGACTATGACATTGTGCTGACGCACGGTAACGGCCCCCAGGTTGGGCTGGATCTGCGACGCGCGGAAATCGCCCACGAGCGGGAAGGGCTGCCGCTGACGCCGCTGGCAAACTGTGTGGCGGACACCCAGGGCGGTATCGGCTACCTGATCCAGCAGGCGCTCAACAATCGGCTGGCCGTGCGCGGTGGGCAGAAAGCGGTAACGGTGGTCACCCAGGTAGAGGTGGATAAAAACGATCCCGGCTTCATTCACCCCACTAAGCCGATTGGCGCGTTTCTTAGCGAGGCGCAGCGCGATGAGCTGCAACGGGCGCATCCGGACTGGCATTTTGTTGAAGACGCTGGACGGGGCTATCGCCGCGTGGTGGCGTCGCCGCAGCCGCTGCGCATTGTCGAAGCGGATGCGATCAAAACCCTGACGCAAAAGGGCTATGTGGCGATCGGCGCGGGCGGCGGCGGGATCCCCGTGGTGCGTGGCGAGCAGGGCGATTACCAGAGCGTCGACGCGGTGATTGATAAAGATCTCTCTACCGCGCTGCTGGCGCGTGAGATCTGCGCCGACGTGCTTGTTATCACCACCGGCGTCGAGAAAGTATGCATCAACTACGGCAAGCCGGACCAACAGGCGCTGGATACCGTCAACGTGGCGCAAATGACGCGCTACATGGCGCAAGGGCACTTCCCGGCAGGCAGCATGCTGCCCAAAATCGTTGCTTCGCTGGAGTTTTTAAACCACGGCGGCAAGCGCGTGATTATTACCTCCCCGGACTGCCTGCCTGCGGCGCTGCACGGCGAAACCGGTACCCATATTGTGAGTGAAGGAAGATAAGATGAGTGAGAATAAAAGTCGCCGGGAATTCATCAGCCACAGCGGCAAAATGGTTACCGCCTGCGCGCTGTTTGGCGCGACCGGCTCTGTTGCGTATGCTGCGCAGACCGCCGCGCCCGCCTGCGAGACGGGCAAGCTGATGAACATTACCGCAAAACACTATTATCTGGATAACGTGCTGCTGGAGGCTGGGTTTAACGTTGAGGGCAACGTAGCGACGAGCACCCGTACCGAGCTGAAAACGCTGGAGATCAAAGACGGGAAAATCGTCGCTCTGCGCGATAACCAAAGCCATGCCGATGCCACATTGCCGCACTACGACGCGGGCAGCAAACTGCTGCTCCCGGCGATGCGCGATATGCATATTCACCTCGATAAGACCTTTTACGGCGGCCCGTGGCGCTCCCTGAACCGCCCGGCGGGAACCACAATTCAGGATATGATCCGTCTGGAACAAACGCTGTTGCCAGAGTTGCAGCCCTACATGCAGGAACGCGCGGAAAAGCTGATTGACCTGATCCAGTCGAAAGGTTCAACCCTCGCCCGTAGCCACTGCAACATTGAGCCTGTTTCCGGCCTGAAAAATCTGGAAAACCTGCAGGCGGTATTAGCGCGCCGCAAGCCCGGGTTTGACTGCGAAATCGTCGCCTTCCCGCAGCATGGCCTGCTGCTGTCGAATGCTGAAAAGCTGATGCGCGAGGCGATGCAGGCCGGGGCGCACTACGTGGGCGGGCTTGATCCCACAAGCGTTGACGGCGCGATGGAAAAATCCCTCGACACCCTGTTCCAGATTGCGCTGGATTATGATAAGGGGGTCGATATTCACCTGCATGAAACCAGCCCGGCGGGCGTGGCGGCGGTGAACTACATGGTTGAAACCGTGGAGAAAACCCCGGCGCTGAAGGGTAAGTTGACCATCAGCCACGCCTTTGCGCTGGCAACGCTCAACGCACAACAGGTGGATGAGATTGCGACCCGCATGGCGCAGCAACAGGTGACGATTGCCTCCACCGTTCCGATTGGCACCCTGCACATGCCGCTTAAACAGTTGCGGGATAAAGGCGTGTTTGTGATGACGGGCACCGACAGCGTGATCGACCATTGGTCGCCGTACGGCCTGGGGGACATGCTGGAAAAAGCCAACCTCTATGCGCAGCTCTATATCCGCCCGAACGAGCAAACCCTTTCCCGGGCATTAGGTATCGCGACCGGTGACGTACTGCCGCTGAACGATAAAGGTGAACGCGTGTGGCCAAAAGTACAGGATGATGCCAGCTTTGTGCTGATGGACGCCTCCTGTTCCGCCGAAGCCGTGGCGCGCATTTCTCCGCGTACCGCGACGTTCCACAAGGGCAATCTGGTCTGGGGAACCCTTCCCTGATCCCTTGTCGGGGTATCGCTGCAGGTGATACCCCGTCAGGCGCAGCGCACTTTTGAAATGACCTCTATAGCCAATAACCGAGCGATAAAAATGCACACGTTGGCACTAAGCTTACGGAATTTATCGCCTATATTCTGCTAAGATTGGGCACAATATAATAAAAGAAGGTAAACAAAGAATGTCTGTGAACAAACTCGCCCACAGCGCACAGGGCCTGCAATCATCTGCCATCCGTGAACTATTAAAACACAGCAAAATGGCGGGCGTGATTTCGCTCGGTGGGGGGATCCCAAACCCTGACCTGTTCGATCACGAGGGCCTGAAAATAGCTGCGGATGCCGTATTATCACAGCATTTTGGCGAGGCGTTTCAGTACGGCCTGACCGAAGGCGTACCGGGGCTACGTGAAGAGATCCAGCGTATTTGTGAAGGCCGTGGAATTGTCTGTAAAGCCGATGATGTGGTGGTTACATCCGGTTCGCAACAGTCTCTGGATGTTCTGGCGCGCGCGTTGATTAACCCTGGCGATACGGTCGTCGTAGAACGTCCTACCTATCTGGCCGCGCTGCAGGTGTTTGGCCTGGCGCAGGCAAATTTTGCATCCGTTGGCACCGACGGCGACGGCATGATCGTTGATGAGCTCGAAACGCTGGTGGCGCATAAAACCATCAAAGCGGTCTACATTGTGCCGACGTTTGGTAATCCTGGTGGCGTAACGCTTTCAGAACCCCGTCGTAAGCAACTGGTGGCATTATCAAAACGTTATGATTTCGTGATTATCGAAGATGATCCGTACAGTGAAATAAATTATACCGACGAGGTATTCCGCCCGCTGATTGCCCATGCCAAAGATATCGGCAATGAACAGAATCTGGTTTATACCTCGACCTTCTCGAAAATTCTTGCGCCGGGAACCCGCGTGGGTTGGGTGCTGGTACCTGAGTGGCTAAAAGGCGCGGTGGTGAATCTCAAGCAAACGACCGACCTGCACACCAGTACGCTGTCGCAATTGATGACCTGGGAGTATCTAAAAACCGGTCGTCTGGCGGCTCAGATTGCTATGATCCGCGAAGCGTATCGTCAGAAATACCAGACGTTCGCCAACGCGCTGGAAGCGGAACTGGGTGATGTAATGTCCTTTCACAAGCCGAAGGGCGGTATGTTCCTGTGGGCAAAAATGAATAACGGGATGAACACCACGCGCTGGCTGGAAAAAACGTTAAGCAATGGCGTGGTGTTTGTGCCGGGTGAGTTCTTCTACTGCAATGAATCAGACCCTACTACGCTGCGTATGTCGTTTGTCACACCGACGGACGAACAGCTGAAAGAGGCGGTAAGACGTCTGAAGTCATCTCTGTAAATGTTAACAGGTGCCGCTTAATAGGCGGCGCTCATTTTTGTGTAGTGTTAATAATGTAAGCTCTTGAGGAGGGAAACTCAGTTGAGCCGGAAAAATTTGCCGAAGATATGCTTCATCAGTCCCTCTTAACGTTGGCGCAGGATAGCAGCCTTGATGAGAAGGTTAACCATCTTTGGTGCCACTACCTGAGTAAAATTGATCCGCAGGATGTCCCTGAATTTATACGCTCGAATTTTTTGTTTGCGCAAGCGCGTAGATGATTTTTTTATTTTTTAATCGTATATCATCATTACGCGCATCCGGCTTTCAACTTTCCCCGCTTTAACTTTACCGCTACCGTAGCGGGTATATTTGAAGGTCAGACTAAGGGGATAAGAGGTAGATTTGAGCGCCTGATAGCGTGAAAAAATCTTGGTTGTCGTCGGTTCGGCCTGGTTAACGTTTACGTTAATACCGTTGCTTTTCAACGCAAACCCGACCTCACCGGCGCTGTCTCGCGCATCGCGGACGTTCCTTAGCACGTTATTGCCCCCAATATTATCTGCGGCGAAGTAATACTTTACATTGCTGCTGGCGAATCCAAACTTGCTGCTGCACGCTATTTCGGGTTGCGTTGCAGGCTCCAGGTAACCGCGGGTGTCGATTTCTTGTGCGGATATATTGGGTATGATAAGGCTGTTGTTTGTCAGAGTGCAGGTGGTGGGGGTGAACTTTACGCTGACAATAATATTATTGATGTACTGATCTTTGTTGTTATTGCCACTAAAACCACAGGAAATGCTGCAGGGTGCTGGCTTTATTATAATTTGCTCTCTCAACGGGAATTCTTCGCCTATTGTGTATTCTGGTGGGTTAAGATCTTCCGGGTTATCAATGATTGCTGTCTTAATGCTGTATGCACTGTTGAGGCTAGCAGCGCTTTGATTGTCTCCAGGGTTGAAGTGGTTTTTATAAGACGTATTTGCCTTTAACGATATTTGTAAAATAAAAAAGTGGTTGGCGCTGTATTTTATTTTGTACTCCTTATTGCCTTCAGCGATGTGAGTAGTAAAATAATTACCGATAAATGTACAGAAGAAGTTAGAGATGTCAGCATCAAAATTCATAGTCGAGCTAATAAGTATTTTAGAGGGGTCATCTAAGTTGATCTCGAGTGTTGCGGAGTGCTTAGTGTTTTTACTTGTATCTTTTATCTTGCAATACGCCTGGGCCTGACTTGCGCTCAGTATCAGCATTAGCATGAATAACCCTTTCATAATAAATCCTTTTATTATTGACAAATGTACGTTTTATTTTCATCAATTGCTGCGTTCAGCGTTATGAGGCACGAGGATACGCCATCGCGATCTGCGCCCACCCTGATTTGCACCGGGATGACGTCAGCACGCATATAAACCTGGCTCCCCTGGCCGACCACCCCGATAGGGCTGCCCGTCATATCAAACACGTTATAGCCAAAGGTGAGGGGAGACGCGTCGGCATGGCGGGCTTTAACATACCACGGACTCCGCGAGTCGGTTTCGAACCGGCTGAGCACCACCGCTCCCCGGTAAGGCGCAACCTGGTTACGGTTGCCCAGCAGCGCTGTGTTGCTGTCCGTTTGTGAAATATCCAGAGTGAGCTGATTTTCCCGATACGGCGTCAGGCCATCATAGACAACGGTACCGGAGCGATCGGTGGTACGGTAACGCTGGCCGTTGACATAAGCGCCTGCAAGTCCAGGCGCTTGCAGGATGGCAACGGTGTCGGATAGCCGGTTCGCCAGGTTTACGCCCCCGGACCAGACAACAATACCGCCGGCAATACTGCCGCTAGCCTGCTGATATTGGGATGAATGGCTTACGCTACCGTTGAGGGTGGCGAAAGCGCTATTCCAGCTCAGGTTCGAGCCGATACTGGTTTCATTATTCTGACGCTGGTTGCTGACATTGACGCCATAGCTAAACTGATCGCGACTCCCGGCCATTCCATATAATCCGGCGGTATTTGAGGCATAGCCGTTATTATCGAAAGTTGTCGAGTTAGAGACCGTCAGGCGTCGGGGCAATGCGCTATCACCCTTGTCCCAGTTGAGCGGTACCGAGAAGTAAATACTCACCCGTTTGTCTTGCCGATCGTCTTCGTCGTAGGTCTGGTTAGCCGAAAGGGAGAAGCTGGTCTGCCGCCAGTTATTGGCATAACTGACCTGGTAATCTTTTCTGTTTCCGCTTTTCCCCCAGTAATCGCGCCACAGCACGCTGGCAGTAAGTGAACCCCAGCCGTCGGGAAGAGACTGACTGACGTTAACTGAAAAACTGTTTTTACGACCAAAATCGTTTTGATAATAGTTGCCAACGTTATACACGTCGTTTTCGTCATACTTGTAACGATCTTTGCTGTTGGCCCAGACATGATCGTTAAACGTCCGATAATTGCGGGACGAATAGCGGTATGCCGCCAGGCCAAAACGCGTCTGCGTCGGCGCCACGAATTTACTGTAGCTTAGCTGATAGCTCTGCCCGTCGAGGGTCTGCCCGTCATCCTGTTTGCTATGCGATTTAGTGGCATCAACAGAAAGTGCGCCAATCAGGGTGTTCCACCCCGTGCCGAGCGTCGCCGCAGTGTAATCATCAGCGAGAAGCGTGCCGCCAAAGAGGGTGAGAAAATTATTTAACCCATACTGGTAGCTGGTTTGCAGGAAGTCAGTTTGTTCCGTCGCGCCCTCAATATAGCTCTGACCGGCGGCAATATCATATTTTGAGACGCCCGGCTGCAGCATATTGGGAACGGACGAAAAGGGGACCAGATAGTGAGTGACTGAGCCATCGGCCTCTTTGACGCTGACGTCAAGGTCGGCGCCGCCCCCCGCAGAGCTTAAATCTGAAATCGCAAACGGGCCTGGCGGCACCTCCTTCTGATAGATGATAAAGCCGTTTTGCTCAATGGTAACCAGAGCATTACTCTGAGCAATCCCCTGCACGATGGGGGTAAAGTTTTGCCGAGAATCGGGGAGCATTTGCATATCGGTTGCCAGCCGTACGCCACGGAAACGAACGATGTCAAAAATATCGCCCGAGGTATAAATATCACCGGCACGCAGCGTGCTCATCAGCTCCGCTATACCGCGCTCCAGATATAACGTATTGCTTTTCCATTCACCCTTATTGTCGTCACTTTTGTTGTAAGACGCATCTGAGTGCAACTGCCATCCCAGCAGATTCAGGCCACTGTTAAAGCGCGCATAGCTGCTTTTGCTGTCGCCTCCCTGCTGATGATGGCTGACGTACTGGCTAAAATAGTAGGAAGTGTAGAGCGCATTAATCCCCCGGTCCCAACTTTCAGGAGTCAGATAACCTTGTTCGCGCTCGATGACAAAGGCCTGCGGGACGGTAAGATTAAGGCGCAGCAGGCTCATCTCCCATGACGTCTGCCCCCCCTGAACGACCTGTTGCAGGGGAATGCACTGCGATGAGGAGGCCTCGCCGGAAGCCTCAGTTTTGATACCCAGCATGACGACGGTATTCAGCGGTAAGCAGGTTTCCTCCGTCGTCTCTTTTACCTCAACGGCATATTTTCCGCGCCATTGCTGGTTAATATAAATATCGAGATCGTATACTCCCGCCAGCGGGCGATCGGCTGACACCGCAAACTGTGATTGCTTTTCACCTTTCATTCCTCCTATTAGAAAATGGGTGTCGAATGTTTCATCGACGCCGAGCACATCAGAAGAAAAAAGAAGCATATTAATCGCGCAGGCAAGGGCCGTTATCTTACTGAACATGATTAACGCCTCACTTCACACTGAGCTTATGACTGATGGTATTGCCACTATCATCAATAATTGTCAGGCTGTAACTGCTGGTCAAAATATTTTTCAGGGACAGCACCTGTTTAGAGAACGGCGCCAGCATAACGCTGTCATTATTCACCTGGATATTGGCCGTTTTAATGGCCGTTATGGTAACCCAGTTAGCGGTATTATTCGTAATGAATGGCTGATTGTCACGTCGTGTAATTTCTAGTTGGGAAAAAGTTTTATCACTTATTCCTGCTATACCTTTGGGTCGATAAAATAGCTTTACCCTGTTTTGCATCGCCAGCTTAAGGACGCTGGTATTACTTTCGCTGGATGAATTGGGTGGGATATCCAGAACATTCAGATAAAATAAACTCTCTTTGTTTGCTGGCAGCATATTGGGTGTTTGTTTTATTTTTATCTGCTGCCCTGAATTCGCTGATACACGCACAATTGCCGGAGATAATACAAAAGGGACGTGGATCTTCTCGGGGGGGAGGGAGCTGTCGCCATCATCAATCCATGATTGAACCAGTGACGTCCTGGGACTCTGATTCATCAATTGTACAGTGATCTCTTTTTTATCCGCCGGATAAATAACTCTGGTGCCATAAATGACGACCCCAGCCTGGGCTGGAAGAATGGCGGATAGAAGAAAGAGAGTGATAAATCCTTTCATGCGGCTCTCCTTTTTAGGCCCGGCAACAGCGTTGTTGCCGGGGTACTTATTTAATCACTGCTCACTTCTAAGGTGACGGTTGCTGAGACGTCACCTGCGGTAACGGCGCCATCTGCACTTCGGGCATAGTATGCGGAAATGGGTATTTGATACTCACCCTTATCATCGAATGCGCCAGTAGGGACGATTATTTCATTATAGTTTTTGGTGATCTGCTTATCATTATATTCTAAGTAGAATCCCGTATTGTTACCCCCGGCTGAATTGTTGTTTTTAACTATGTTTTGTGCAGTCAGGTCGGCCGCTTTAATTTTTATTGAAATATTTTTATTATTTCCTTCGCATTTGATTTTGAGGTTTTCAGTTTGCGCAGACGTTCCTTCTATTTTTTTACCAATGTCGCTTCCCTGGACGTCCGAAATTTTAATACGTTCCAGTCTGATCTCTTCCTTGCTATTCCCTGAAACAAATTGGCATGGCGTATCAACGACCGTGCCTAAAATAGTCAGTTCACCCGCATCTTCATAATCTGCTGCAAAGACGGCAGTACTTGCAAATATGGTTGATAACATAGCGGTAGCAATTAATGTTTTTTTCATGATGAATTCCTTGTGCGATTTTTCCATTTTAAGAATCGACTGGGGCGGGCATAAAGTTCGCATAAGAACATTCTCAAATCAACTGAATGTTTGTTTTTTTATTCAGGCAGGATGAAAAGAATGCAAGCGCATTTGATTGGTGAATGAATTGTATTGTAAGTATTATTTATAGATATTATTGCCCGTAATTTATTTATGTGTTACCCGAATTTGTCGAATGTTTCGGCTATTGTATTTGCGGTGTGAATCAATCAGGGCGCTTCATGAAAAATGCGCCTGGGAGGGTTAATACCTCACTGCCTCAGGCAACCTTTTTTTTAGCAAGGACTTTTGCAACTAATTTAGCCAAAAATACATCAGGGTTAGTAAACCCGTACGCGAGTAACGCACTCCCGCATTGCGCGCAAGTGCGTTTTTGGTCTGTTATTAATATTACCGGGACAATGTGCTCAGGGAACCGGGGCACCCTCAAACATCACCGCTCCCTCAGCGCCTCTTTCGCCCGGTTAAACGGCTTAATCATATAATCCAGCACCGTTTTCTCACCGGTTTTGATATCCACCGTGGCAATCATCCCCGGGACAATCGAGAAATGCCTGCCCGCTTTATTGACCAGATAATCCTGGCTGGTGCGGATAAATACCCGGTAATAGAACACTTCCGGCTTGGCTTCATCCTGAATGGTGTCCGGTGAGATGGTCTCTACGACGCCGTGCAGCCCGCCGTAAATGGCGTAATCATAGGCCGTTATCTTCACCAGCGCTTTCTGCTCAGGATGGATAAACGCGATATCGCGCGGGGATAGCCGCGTTTCAATCAGCAGATGATCGTCGACGGGTACAATCTCCATCAGCTCACCGTTGGGCGGAATGACGCCGCCTATGGTGGTAACTTTGATGTTTTTCACGATCCCGCGCACCGGGGATTTTACGGTCAGGCGGTTGACCGAATCCTCACGGCCTTTCAGTACCGCCGCAACCATATCAACCTCGGCGTTGGCTTTGGATAAGGCCTCACGCGCCTGAACGTAATACTGCGAGCGTACGTCGGTGAGTTTCAGCTCCAGATCGCTTTTTTGCCGCTGCAGGCGCAGCACTTCCACGTGGCTGGCAGCACCGGTTTTGACCAGCCGCTGGGTGATGGCCAGCTCTTTGTTAGCAAGATCCAGCGCGGCGCGTAACTCTCTTTGCGTATCTTCAAGCTGCGCGCGACGGGAGGTATAAAGTCGGGTTTCTGCCGCGGTCAAATCCGTCCATTTCGCCAGCGAAGGGGGAAATTTGAGCGGCAGGTCGTTGACCTCAGCGTACAAACGCACGCTGGAGGCCAGCGACGCCCGGTAGCGCGCCGCGCTTTCACCGACGTTGGATTCCGACCGCGTTGGATCAAGCCGCGCCAGTACCTGACCGGCCTGCACCTGATCGCCCTCATGCACGTTCAGCTCGGTGAGGATCCCCCCGTCCAGCGACTGCAAAACCTGTTCACGCGAGCTGGGGATCACTTTGCCGGTCCCGGTTGAAACTTCATCCAGAACGCCAAACCACGCCCAGATCCCAACAACGATAAACAGCAGCAGTGAGAAAATCACTATCCGCCGCGCACCGGTGTAGCCACTTTCGGAGTCGAGGGCGTTATCCAGGTCTTCCATTGCCGCAACGTCACGCCGATTGATTTTCATTTTTCCACTCCCGTCCGGTTGCCTGCTGCTGTTGCTGCATGCGGCTGCTGTTTAGCGCCTGCGCTTTCGGCGCGTCCATTACCAGCATGCCCTCTTTTAGCACAACCACGCGTTCCACCAGCTCCAGCACCGGCACGCGGTGGGTAGCGACGATGAGCGTTCGGTTGCCGAGCCAGGCCCCCAGACGCTGGATAAATTCCCGCTCGGTATGCTCGTCAAGCGACGCGGTGGGTTCGTCCATCAGGACGATGTTAGGGTCGCGCAGGAGCATGCGTGCCAGCAATATGGACTGCCGCTGCCCGCCGGAAAGCCCGACACCGTTCTCCATAATCGGGTAATCCAGCCCCTTCGGCAGCTTCTGCACGAAACTTGCCGCACCGCACATCTCCAGCACCTCAAAAATCTCTTCATCGGTGGCGCGCGGCATGCCGAGGGTGATGTTCTCGCGCAGGGTACCGTAAAACAGCCGCGCGTTCTGAGTCATAAAACCGACGTTACGCCGCACGTCCGCCACGTCCAGGTGGGGCAGGCTGAAATTGTCGAGCCGCAGCTCGCCGCCAGCCAGATCCATGCCGCCTGCCAGAGCCTGCAGCAGGGTCGATTTGCCCGCGCCGTTACGCCCGAGGATCGCCACTTTTTCACCCGGTTTGATCTCCAGGCGGTTAATACGCAGCGCCATGCGCGGATCTTCCGGGTGGTAGCGAAACTGGGCCTGCTCAAACAGGTAGTGACCGCGCAGCACGTCCTGGCGGATGGGCGTCTCTTCGCGCTGGTTTTCCGTCGGAAGTTGCATAATGCTGTCCAGCCCTTCCTTCGCGGCTTTCACCTGCTGCCAGCGTGCGAGAACGCCGCACAGCGTCGCCATCGGCGCAATCATGCGTGAAGCCAGCATGGAGGCGGCGACCACCGAACCGGTGGTTAATGTCCCGTCAATGACCATCGGCGCACCCACCACGATCACCGCGGCATAGACCAGGCTCTGGATGGTCATGCCCCAACTGATGAGGTTCTGCGTCAGTTCGCGGGTGCGTAAACCCGATTCCGCCGTAATCTGGATATAGCTGTTCCACTGCTGCAAAAAGCGGTTTTCCGCCTGCATCAGCTTGATGTCTTCCAGCCCCTGCACGCTCTCTACCAGTACCGCGTTACGTAGGGTCGATTCATGCGCCGACTGTTTCGCCAGTTCAGCCAGCTTCTTTTGCAGCAGCAGGCCAGGGAGCACCATGATCACCGCCGCAACCGGCGCTATCCACGCCAGCTGCGGGGCAATGATCGCCAGCACCACCACAAACAGTAAAAAGAACGGCAGGTCGACAATCGTCGAGATGGTCGAAGAGGTGACCATCTCGCGGATCTGCTCCAGCTCACGTAACTGTGAGATGAAGCTCCCGGTCGAACGCGGAATGGCGCTGTTGCGCAGGCGCAAGGCGTGGCCGAAGACCCGGTCAGAGACGCGCAGATCCGAACGCTTGCCCAGCAGATCCATAATGTGCCCGCGCGCCACGCGCAGCACAAAACCAAACAGCGTGGCAATCAGTACCCCAATGGTCAGCACGTAGAGCGTGGGATAAGACTGGGCGGGGATCACGCGGTCATAGACCTGCATGGAGAAGACAATGCCCGACAGCGACAGCACGTTGATAAACAGCGCGGCCAGCATCACCCAGGTGTAGGGGCGCAGATCGCGCAGTACCAGCCGGTAGAGCCAGTCCGGGCGGTATTTTGAGATGTAAGCATCCACGCGGCTGTCCTTCAGCGCCGCCAGCGGACGCAGGGCGATGACGTAGCGGATGGCGGGTAACATCGCGCTCATCGACAGGCGGTTAGTGTGGGTTTTGTCATCAAAAAAACTGACTTCCAGCGTATCCTCGCCGTCGAAATGTTCAATGACGCCGATTTTGCCTTCATCCAGCGCCACCACTACCGGCAGACGCCAGCTGTTAATGGCGTGCTGGTCGGCTGTCAGCAGTTGAAAAGAGAGCCCGGCCTCGCGGGCAAGCTGGGTGAGGGCGGGGACCATCGGCTTGCCCTTTAACCAGGGTGCGCCCGCCATCAGCGCGCCGGGAGAGCAGGCGACGCGGTAGCGCGTGGCGACATAACCAAAGGCCTGCGCCCACTGTTCCAGCTCTTCGTCCGTTACCATCTCGCCTTGCGGAATGTCACGTTGCTTCATGGCTGGATCTCCACGGTCTGGATGGTACGGTTTTCAAGATCGAACGAGTGGCGTAAGCGTCCGGTGTTATACAGGCAGTTCAACTGCAGTTGATGCAACTGCCCGGCCGTTTGCTGCTGGGTGAAGCGCGCCTGAAAAACCTCCTGCTCGGCGTTGAGCACGTCGAGCAACGGACGAGAACCGAGATCGAGATATTGCTGTTGATACAGCTCGCGGGTGCGGGCGCTAAGCGCTTCCTGGCGGCCCTGAATTTGCAGGGTGCTCATCAGGCTCATCACCTGGCTGCGGGCTTCCAGCAGCTTTTGCCGCACATCGAGGCGCGTGCGCTGGATGGTCGCCTGGGCGGATTCCACCGCATGTCCGGCGGCGTTACGCCGGGCGGTGAGACCGCCGCCCTGATAGAGCGGCATTTGCACTTTGACCCACGCCGAATACTGGGTGCGATCCCGCGTTTCGTTCCCCGCAAAGCGATCGTTAAGGTAGTGACGGACTTCTGGCTCAAGTGAGATAGTTGGCGTCATCTGCGCATTGGCGTAGTCGAGATTCGCCTGTGCCGCGTTGGCCTGCGCCCAGGCGGCGAGCACGGCCGGAACCAGCCGGTCGTCCGGCTCGGCGATATCGCAACTGCGGGCCAGGCTTTGCGGGAATTCGTTACTGACCTCGTTGAGGTTGTTCCAGCCGAGGAAGCTCATCAGCGTAGCGCGGGAGCTGTCGAGGCTGGCCTGATACTGCATCAATTGCGCGCGCGCGCCTTCGATACGCGCATCGGTTTGCACCACGTCAGAGAGTGAGCTGGCGCCTTCGTCATTGCGCAGTTTCGCCAGTTTGCCGATAGAGGTAAGGGCGTCGAGCTGTTCTTTCGCGGTGTCCACCATCTGTTGCCAGGTTTGGACCTGTACCATGGCGATGGCGGTATCATGCGCGATGGTGTCGATGCTCACCAGTACGTTGGCCTGCTGCTGAGCGACGCCAGCGCTTTCAGCACGCACCTGGCTCGCCACTTTGCCGAAATCGTAGAGCATTTGTGAAAGAGAGAGCACCAGCGACGGGGTAAAACCATTATCTCCGCCGTCATGGGTATAACCATTTTCCATTCCGGCATTGACCTGCGGGTAATATTTCGATTTCGCGACATCCACGTTTTCATTCTGTTCGTACAGCCTACCGACCGCTTCACTGATGGCCGGGTGCCAGGTGACGGCGCGGTTGACTGCTTCACCCAGCTGTAGCGTGCCGGGGGCGGCAATGCCCGCTACGGGGGCCACGCGGCCATTTAAAGAGGGGAGTTCCTGCGTTTCGCTGAGTTGTCCGGTATTGATCAATGCCGCCGGATTCGCCGCAAGCGTGGGCACAGATATCAGGCAGCACGAGAGCCACCAGTAAGGCATCTTCTTTCCCATGTCAAATCCCTAATAAAAGGTACAGCTTTATTGTTTATGCCCGGGCGCTGTGGGTGCGCCCGGGTCATTTGGTGCAGGTGCTATCAGGTAATGATGTGTTGCTGGTTAACAAGCTCGTCATAGGTGGTCTGAACGCTGTCCAGCGTCACGAGCGTAGATTTAGTGTAGGCGCTCCCTGTACCATCACGGTCGATAGAGATCACAGTATTGCCACCGCTTTGAGAAACAGAGACGTAGTTACCAAGCGTAGCCGCGCTCCCGTTCCAGCCCACCAGCAGATCGCCGATGTCGATTTTATCCCCCTGCGCCAGCGAGAAGTTGGTCCAGTGATCGCCCGCAGTGCTGTTGACGTTGCCTGCCGTGGCGTTGCCCGCCGTGTTGTTCAGCACCTGGTAAATCAGCGTATCCGCATAGGCCGTACCGGTAATAATGTCGTTATGCTCAGAGCTGATAAACTGCGGCGCCATGTTGATGGTCAGTGTGGCGGTATCCGTTTTGCCAGCCGCATCGGTCAGGGTGTAGTTAAAGACCTCCTTCGAGGTGATAGTTGCCAGCGACACGCCGCTGTTCAGGGTGTAGGTATAGTGGCCGTCCGCCGCAATCGCCAGGGTGCCGTAATGACCGACAACATTGACGGTGGCGCTACCGGTGTATGGATCCAGCGTGGTGGTAACACCGTTGTAGCCGGTCACGCTCAGTCGGGTGTCGACTGAGTTCAGCTGATCCATGGCGCCGGCGGAGTCGGTTCCGTCAAAGATGTTACCGTTGACGGTATGACCGCTGGTGGAGTCGTACTGCGTCAGTGAATAAGAGGTCCCGGTGACGCTTGGGGTAATGGTCACCGGACCTACGCCGAGTGCAGGCATGCTGCCGGTGTAGCTCAGGGTGTAAGTACCCGCGTTAAGATCCAGACCGGTTACGGCAATATTTGCAGTGCCTCCCAGCAGCAAACCGCCGCCGAACGAGCCCGTCTTGAGCGTGGTGCCGCCCTGCGAAATGGCCCAGTTGACCGTCAGCCCGCCCAGCGTCAACAGGGATGCGACGTTGAAGTGCAGCACAATGTCATGCAGGGCGGTGTTGGCATCGACCACAAACGTCCCGCTCCCGTTACCCGAGGAGGAGGACAGCAGGGCCGCGTTCCAGCTTGCGCTGCCGACGCTGGTATCCGAATACCCCGTGGTATGGTGTACCGAGGTCACATTAAGGACATCGCTAATATCGTTCACCGCATCCATCGCCCGTGCGGTTGGGGTGATATTCAGCGACGCGGTGTCTTTCGCGCCGTTGGGTGCTTTAATGGTGTAGACGAAGGTGTCCGGCGTGCTGATATGGTCCGCGCCTACCCCGGTTTTCAGGGTATAGGTGTACTGCCCGGACGAATTGATCGTCAACGTACCGTACTCGCCAACAATGTTGGTTACGCCGCTGTTGTTGATCGCCACGCCGTTCACTTCCGACACCACCGTGCCGGATGGCGCAATATCATCCGCCAGCACGTTACCGGCGGTGCTGGTGCTTACGCTCGATACGCTGTAGACGTGATCTTCCAGCACGTTCAGGGTATAGGCCGTCAGCGCGGTGATCCCCGCCGCGGTGTTCAGGAGGAACAGGTATTCCCCGGACGGCAGGTTCAGCGTCAGCGTCGACGAGGTGCCGCCAAGCAGCGGCGCACGCAGCCAGCCCGGCTGGACGCGCGTCTGCTCGAAGGTCTGGGTCGCGTCGTTGAACTTATAAACGTACAGGTCAAACACCGATGCCAGCGCCACGCCGCCAACGGAGGCCTGAATAGTCATGGTGCGGGTCGTGCCTTCCTCCACGCTGTAGATGATCGGGTTACTCAGATCGTCAAGCAGGTTCAGCCCCAGCGTATTGCCAAGATTGATACCCACCACGGTAAAGCCACCCTGCGACGAGGTCCCGTTATTGATTTCATTCACGGTGGTGTCGAAGGTCAGCGAGGCTGAGTTGTCCACTGCCACAATGCTGTTGGCGGTGGTGCCTGCGCCCAGCGACAGCACCAGGTTCGCCGAGGCGCTGGTCCCGTTGTGGGTGATGGTGTAGGTGAAGTTCTCCGTACGGCCAACCACCGAGGCGCTGGTATTGGTCAGGGTGTAGGTGTAGCTACCGTCACGGTTAATGGTCAGCGTACCGTACTGGCCCTGAATCACCGTGCCGTCAGTGGTAACGTTCGTCACCACGCCCAGGGCGTTGGTCACCGCCGTCACCGTGGTGCCCGCAGGGGCGTTGTCGCTGCCGGTGGTCGGGTCAACGTCGAGGATAACGTTACCGCCGAGGCTGGTTTCGCCGGTCACCACGCCCGCGCTGGTCTCTTTCACACCGACGTCAATGCTGGTGTAAGAGCCCGTTGCCAGCAGATTGGTGTTGTAGCTGAGTACGCGATACTGGCCGCTGGCAAGGCCGTTCAGGTTCAGCGAGACGCCGGTGGACCCCAGGGTCAACAGGTCGGCGAACTGCGGCTGTCCGGTATTCACGACGGTGGTCCAGGTGTTGTTGACGGCGTCGAAACGCTGTACCACCAGCTCAAGGGTATTGAGCAGCGATAGCACCGCGCCGGTCGCGTTGGCATTGACCGTGATATCCGCGCTGCCGCCGCTGCCGACCGTGAAGCCAACCTGCGCCGTGTCGTTGCCAAGCAGCGTCAACACGTTGCCCAGAGCGCCCACCAGCAGGAAACCGTAATCGCTGTACTGCGAGTTGGTGACCGTCGCCGTGGTGCTAAGTTCCAGCTCCTCGACGTTAGTGCTGGCCGAAAGCGGAACCACTGGCGCGAGGACAGAAGCTGGCAGGGAAGGGTTGCCTGCGGCATCCGTCGCGGTGATTTGCAGCGTCTGGCCTTCGGTCTGTTTGTTGAGGAAGGTGTAGCTGTAGGTACCGTTGCTCCCCGCCGTGGTGGTGACCGTGCTGCCATCCGCCAGGCGAATTGTAACGGTACTGCCCGCTTCGGCACTTCCCGTCAGGACGCTACCGTCGGCGTTAAAGGTACCGGTAGGGAGGGTTGGCCCCGTAACGTCGACAATCACCGTGGTGGCCGACGAGACAGGCCCGGTGCCTGTACCGTTACTCGCCGACGCGGTAAAGGCATGAGGGCCTTCACTCAGCGCTGGCGTAGTGAACGTCCAGTTGCCCGATGCGTTTGCGACCACCGTGCCCATCGGCACGCCGTTGTTAAACAGGGTAACGGTGGCGTTTGGCTGCGCCGTTCCGCTCAGGGTCGGGGTGGTGTCATCAGTGGTTTTACCGTTGGTCAGATTCCCGGTGATGGTGCCGACGTTATCGTTAATGGTGGCGATAACCGGCGCGTCAGGCAGAGTGGTAAACGGTGCCGTGACCGTGGCGCTGGAGCCAGCGTTACCGGCTTTATCCGTGGCGAAGGCCAGCAGCGTTTCGCCGCTGGTCTGCGCCGGGCTGATGGTGGCGTTAAAGTTGCCGTTGCCGTCCGCCGTGGCGGTGCCCAGTACCGTGCCGGTGCTGGTGGTGATAGTGACCGTGCTGCCCGCTTCTGCCGTACCGGTTACTTGCGTTCCATTAACGATCACCGCCAGCGCCAGCGGCAGCGCCGGTGGTGTGATATCCACCGTAATTGAGGTGATGGAGGATGCCGGGCTGGTATTGCCCGCCGCATCGGTCGCCGTGGCAGTGAAGTTATGTTGCCCTTCCGTCAGCGTCGTGCTGGTCTGCCCCAGCGTCCAGTTGCCGTTAGCATCGGCGGTCACGGTGCCGACCAGCGTGGTGCCGTCGTAGATCCTGACCGTTGCATTAGCCTCAGCGGTACCGTTGAGGGTTGGACGGGTATCGTTGGTCGGGTTGTTGCCGACCATCGGTCCGGTAATGCTGCCCACATCATCGACGACCGCGCTAATAACCGGCGCGACGGGTGCGGTAGCATCCACAACAACCGTAAAGCCCGCCGTCGGTGGGCTGATGTTGCCCGCCGCGTCGATCGCTCTGATGGTAAGGGTATGGGACCCCTCCGTCAGCGCGGTGGTTGGCGTAAAGCTCCAGTTGCCGCCAGTGGCCACCACGCTGCCAATCAGCGTACCGCCATCGTAAATATTTACCGTGGAACCAGCCTCTGCCGTGCCGTTCAGCGTCGGCAGTGCATCGTTGGTCAACTGGCCGTTGGTCAGATTGACGGTGGCCCCGATGTCGTCCACAACGGAGGTCAGAACCGGCGCTGCAGGCGGCGTGGTATCGATATTAACCACGAAGTTGTTAGATGCGCTGCTGACGTTGCCCGCCGCATCGGTTGCCGTTGCGCTGAGGGTATGAGCACCACTGGTTAGCGGCGTGGTGAGCTGAATCGACCATTTACCGTCGGCGCCCGCCGTGGCCTGGCCGATTTGCGTTCCGTTCTCAAACAGGCGTATGACGGCGTTAGCTTCGCTGGTGCCGTTGAGCACCGGCAGCGTGTCGTCGGTGACCTGGCCGCTGCCAAAGGTGCCGGTAATGGAACCCTGATCGTCAACGCCCTGACTGATGATTGGCGCGACAGGTGCGACGGTATCTACGACCACCGTGAACCCAGACGACGGTTGGCTGAGGTTGCCGGCCGCATCGGTCGCCGTCAGCGTCAACGTATGGCTGCCGTTGGCCAGCGGGGTGGTCGGGGTAAAGGTCCAGTTGCCCGCACCGTCTGCGGTGGTCTGGGCAATTAACACCCCGTTATCGTAGAAACGGAGCACGGCGTTGGCTTCAGCGGTTCCCGTAAGGGTCGGCTGGGTATCGTTGGTTGCCTGGCCGCTGGTGAGCGCGCCGGTCGACGGCAATTGATCGTCAGTGACGGTGTTAATCACCGGTGGGACAGGAATGCCGGTATCGACGGTCAGGTCAAACAGCGTGGTGCCGGTGCTGGTGTTCCCCGCCGCGTCCGTTGCCGTCAGGCTCAGCGGATGCGGCCCTTCGCCCAGAGGCGTGGTTGGCGTAAAAGTCCAGGTGCCGGAGGCATTCACCAGGGCGGTGCCAATCTCCACGTTATTATCAAAGATATGAATAGTGGAGCCGATTTCCCCGGTGCCGTTGAAGGTTGGCTGGGTGTCGTTGGTGGCAGAGCCGGTGGTCAAGGTTCCGGTGACCGGACCGACATCATCCACCACGCTGGTTAACGCAGGCGCGATCGGGCTGACGGTATCGACGGTCAGATTAAAGGCCGATGAATTGGCGGACACGTTGCCTGCGGCGTCGCTGGCGTTAATGCGAATGCTGTGCGCACCCTCAGGCAGTGCGGTCGCCGGGGTCCATGTCCAGGTTCCATCGCCTCCTACCACAACGGTCGCAATTTCAGCGCCATTATCAAGAATATGGAGAGTATCACCCGCGGTTCCCGTCCCGGCGAGGGTAGGGGTGTTGTCGTTAGTGACCTGGCCCGACGTCAGCACACCATTTACGCCACCCGGGACGTTATCCGTGACGGTGGTGAGAACGGGCGCATCTGGCGCAAGGGTGTCGACGATCACGCTGTACGAGTTGGATGGCGCACTGACGTTACCCAGCGGGTCGGTGGCGATAACGTTGAAGGTATGGTTGCCTTCACCCAGCGCAGAGGCCGGGGTGAAGGTCCAGGCCCCCGATGCGTTGGCCTGCACGGTGCCAATCTGGGTTGCCCCTTCAAAAATGGCAATGGTGCTGTTGGCTTCCGCCGTGCCTGAAAGCACCGGCGTGGCGTCGTTGGTTTCCCCACCGCTCGGTACGTTGACAACCGTGCCTACGTTATCCTCTGCTCCCGTAATCACCGGCGTGGTCGAAACCGTATCGACGATGATGTCAAACGGGGCCGAGGCGGGACCCTGGTTACCCGCCGGGTCGGTCGCGCGGATCGTGAGCGTGTGGGTATCGTTGCTCAGAGCAGCGGAAGGCGTAAAGCTCCATGCGCCTGTCGCACCGACCACCGCGCTGCCCAGCAGATTGCCGTTATCGTAAACGGAAATGGTGTCTCCTGGCGTTGCGGTGCCGCTCAGGGTTGGACGGTCGTCGTTGGTAGCCTGGCCGTTAGTGAGTGGCCCTGTGCCTGGCCCCACGTCATCCGTCACGGCACCGATCGTCGGTGCCAGCGGCGCGGTGGTATCAATCGTCACCGTCGACGCCGGAGAGCGACCGCTGGTTTCAGCCCCTACCGTTGCGGTAACTTCGAAACGGTGTAGCCCCTCCGTCAGCGGCGTAGCCGGCGTGTAACTCCAGGCCCCGGTGGCGGCGTCTGCGACCAGGGTATCCAGTACCACGCCGTCAAGATAAATTGTGACGGTGCTGCCTGCCACGGCGGTGCCGTTGAGCGTTGGGGTGGTGTCGTCGGAGGCGCTGCCTTTCACATCGCCGGTGAGAGCACCGACGTTATCAACGATGGTGGTGATGACCGGGATAGCCGGCAGATCCGGGGTATCAACGACGGTAAACGGCGCGTCAGGGCTAATGTTTCCGGCAGCGTCGCTCGCCGTGACCTGAAGGGTCGTTGGGTTGGTTTGCGCAGGCGTCAGCGCAATAGAGAAGCTTCCGTCTGTCCCTGCGACGCCCGTACCAATAATGGTCGTGCCGTCACGTACCACGATGGTGGTACCGGCCTCAGCATTCCCGGTAAGCGGCGTACCTTGCTCAGTCAGTGCCAGATCGGTTGGCGCATTTGGCGCCTGGTTGTCTACGGTCACATTGACGGTGGTGGCGCCCGATACATTACCTGCGGCGTCTCTGGAGGTGACCACCAGGCTGTGCGCGGCGTTATCGGCCAGGACAGGATCTGGCGTCCATGTCCAGCTACCATCGGCCTGAACGGTGGCGGTAACGGCTGAAAGCGTACCGTCGACGCTGACGGTGATTGTCGTGCCCGGTTCACCGGTTCCGCTCAGGGTTGGGGTCGTGTCGCGGGTATAGTGAATGCCATCGACAAGGTTGCTGGCGCCGACGGTGGTCAACAGCGGCGTCGTTGGCGCAACGGTATCGATTGTGACCGTGTAAACCCCGCTGGTGCCGCTGACGTTACCGGCCGCATCAACGGAAGAGGCGGTGAGCGACAGTGTTCCATCCGCCAGTGCGGCTGGCGTGTATGACCACGCCCCGGCCACGATGTCGACACGGGCGATCTCTACTCCGTTGTTGTAAATAATGACCCGATCGCCGGTACTGCCGGTTCCGGAGATAGTTGGCGTAGTGTCGGTGGTTGACCCACCCGATGCCACGCCCCCGGCCAGGGTGATTTCCGGCGTGGCGGGCGCAGAGGTATCTACGCTGAAGGCGAAACCGGTGGAAGGCGCGGAAACGTTACCCGCCTCATCCGTTGCGGTGGTCGTAATAGAGTGACTGGCTTCCCCCAGCGGTGAGGCCGCGTCTGGTCGCCACGTCCAGTTACCATCCGCGCCGACGGTCGCCTGGCCAATCTGCACGGCGGTATCGCCGTTCACGCTATCGTAAATAGTGATCACATCGTTCGGCGTGCCTGTGCCGCTGAATACCGGACGGTCGTCGTTGGTGCTGGTGCCCGCCGTGATTGATCCTGTAATTTGATCAACGTTGTCGGTGAGGGTCGGCGCAGTCGGGGTCGCCGGCGCGTCGGTATCGATGGTTATTTGAATCGGCTGCGATGGCGCACTTTCATTACCCGCGCCATCCTTCGCGGTGACGGTCAGCGTCAGGTTATAGGTACCGTCGTCCAGACCACCCGGTGGCGTCCAGGTCCAGGCGCCGCCAGGCGGGATCACCACGGTACCCAGTATGTCATCCCCGTTATAAATGGTGATGGTATCGCCCACTGTCCCCGTTCCGCTCAGCGTTGGGTTGGTATCACGGGTGATATCGCCCGAGCCAAGCGTAACGTCTGTGCCATCCGGATTTACCACTACGGCTGGCGTCTCTGGCGTATCCGGTGCCAGCGTATCAACGATGATAACGATGGGACTGGATGTCGTCGTCGTCCCCGCGCCGTTGGTGGCAACCACGGTCAGGGAGTGCGTGCCATCCGTCAGCGGGGTGGTGGGGGTGAAGGTCCAGTTGCCCGCGCTATCCACCGTGGCGGTGCCAATAGGATTTGCCCCGTCAAAGACGGTTATGGAGGTGCCCGGGTCGGTAGTGCCTGACATCAGCGGCAATGCGTCATCGGTTGCATCGCCACTGCTGATTGGCCCCGTGTTAGGCCCGACATCATCGGTAAGGGTTCCAATTACCGGCACAGACGGCGCGTCGGTGAAAATGTTCAGCGCAAAATCAGCGGAAGGGAGGCTCTGGTTACCGGCGGCATCGGTGGTGATCGTCGTTAGCGTGTAATTACCGTCAGGGATAGGATCGACTGGCGTAAAGGTCCATGCGCCGTTTTGCCCTACGACCACCGTCCCGAGGGGATCTCCGTCAAGCAGAACCGTGATCGTCGCGCCGGGTTCGCCTGAACCATTCAGCGTAGGGCGGTTATCATTGGTTAACTGACCGCTGGTAATGGCACCGGTCACGCTATCCATATCATCGACCACGCTATTCACCTCAGGCGCGTCCGGGACCCGGGTGTCGACGGTAATGCTCCAGCTGTTGGACAGTGCGCTGTTATTGCCCGCGGTATCTGCGGCTGAGGCGGTAAAGATGTGCCCGCCCTCGCTCAGTGCAGGGGGGGTAAAGCTCCAGTTGCCGCTTCCGTCGACCTGAACGGTATCCACCAGCGTGCCGTTATCGAAAATGGAGATGATAGCGCCCGCCTGGCCAGTGCCCCGGATCAGCGGCGTGTTATCGTTGGTGATGGCATTATTGCCCAGCAGGCCGGTATTGGCGTCCACGTTGTCTTCCAGCGAGACAATCACCGGCACCGACGGTGGGGTGACGTCCGGGGCGTTAACCGGGGTGGAATCCCCGATATTGCCCGTTGGATCCTGTGCGCTTACGTCGAGGGTTTCGCCATTTTTCTGTGGCGGCGTGAGGGTGACGGTGAAGTTCCCGTTATCGTCGACATTGCCCGTGCCGATGGTGGTGGTCCCCTGTTTGACTGTGACCGTGGTACCCGGCTCCGCGCTGCCGGTCAGCGTCGTGCCATCCGGGCTGACTGCCAGCCCGGATGGCGCGTCTGGCGCGGTGGTGTCCGGCGCCGTTGTCTGTGTCGCCGGGCTGGTATTGCCTGCGTCATCTTGGGCGGTGACATCCAGCACTTCGCCGTTATTTTGTGCCGGGCTTAATGGAATGGTGAACGTACCATCCCCGCCCACCGGGCCTGAACCGACCGTGTTGCCGTCCGGATCCTTAATGGTGACGGTGCTGCCTGGCTCCGCACTACCCTGAATGCTCTCGCCATCGGGCGCAACGACCACGCCGGTTGGGCTATTCGGGGCGGTACTGTCCGGAGCGGTGGCATCGGTACCGGTGCTGCCGTTACCCGCTTTGTCTGTGGCGGTGACCGACAGGGTCTCACCATTTTTTTGCGCAGGTGCGATGGTTACGGTAAAGCTGCCATCGTTCCCGGCAACGGCGGTTCCCAGCGTCACGCCGTTAGCATCTTTCACGGTAACGGTGCTGCCTGCCTCCGCACTCCCGATGACCTGAGTGCCGTTTGCGAGGACTTCGACATCGTCCGGCGCCGAAGGTGGCGCGGTATCTACGATGATGTTGAAGGTAACAGACTCACCGCTGGTGCCCGCCGGCGTGGTGGCCGTGGCGGTGATAATGTGTGTGGCATCAAGCAGGATCGGCGACGCGAAACTCCACTCGCCGCTGGCATTAGCAAGCGTCGTGCCAAGCAACACGCCATTGTCATAGATTTCAATGACGGCATTAGCCACCGAGGTCCCGCTAATAAGCGGGGTGTTATCGTTTGTCGCCTGCCCGAAACCAACCGAGACTGGATCCGGCCCGTTGTCATTATCCACGCGGATGATGATCGGCGTATCCGGGAAGCCCGAGTCGCTGGCGTTAAATGGCGTCGAATTTCCGGTGTTTCCGGCCGCATCCTCTGCAACTGCGGTGAGCGCTTTGCCATCGGTTTGTGCAGGCGAAACGCGTACGGAGAAGCGACCGTCCGCCCCGGCGATCCCTTGCCCGATTAAGGTTGTACCGTCATAGATGGAAACGGTGCTGCCCGCCTCTGCCTGACCGGTGACAAAAATACCGGTATCCGCCATCGGGTCGACCTGAGGCGGCTCTGGCGGCGTGGTATCGACAATAAAGTTTATGGCTTCGGAAGGCGGGCTCTGATTGCCAGCCGGATCGCTTTCACGCACGGTGATCGCGTGCGAGCCTTCCGCCAGCGGCGTGGCTGGCGTGTAGTTCCATAATCCATTCGCCCCCACGGTGACGGTGGCCACCTGCTGACCGTTATCATAAATAGTGATGGTATTGCCCGGGGTGCCTTGTCCGCTCAGCCCCGGACGGGTTTCATCCGTTCTGTCGCCGTTCTCGACCGATCCGACAATCGTCCCTGCACCGTCATTAACAACGACGGCCACGGGCGTTGCGGGCGGAGTGATATCCACGGTAAAGCTAAAGCTTCCGCTGGCAGGCGTTGTATTGCCCGCAGTGTCCGTGGAGGTCAGGGTTATCTGGTGCGTTCCCTCGCCGAGGTTCGCCGTCGGTGAGAAGGTCCATTGTCCGTTAGCGGCAACGGTGGTTTGCCCGAGATAGGCACCCTTGTCGTAGAAAGTGATGACCGTACCCGCTTCGCCGGTTCCGGTAAACGTCGGGCGTGGGTCGTCAGTTACCTGGCCACTGGTGAGTGGTCCTTTTATCGTTCCGGTATCATCCGTGACGCTGCCCAGAACGGGGATGACTGGCCCTGTGGTATCGACAATGAGGGTGAACCCACCGGAGGCGGGGCCGGTATTGCCTGCTGCGTCTGTCGCTTTAACGGTGAACTGATGGCTACCTTCACCGAGAGTATTGCCGGGTGTGAACATCCACTTGCCGCTGGCATCGGCTTTTACGGTGCCAACTAACACGCCTTTGTCGTACAGGTTGAGGGTTGCATTGGCTTCGGCGGTGCCGGTCAAGGTTGGCCGTTGATCGTTAGTACTGCCGCCGTTAGCGATAGCGCCAGTACCAGGGTTAACGTCATCGCTCACGCTGGTAATGACGGGTGCCTGCGGCGCAAGTGTATCCACCACAAACGAAACCGCCCCGGAAGCCGGGCTGGTGTTCCCTGACGTATCTGTTGCCGTTGCCGTGAGGGCGTGATTTCCTTCCGTCAGGGCGGTTGAGGGGGTGAAAGTCCACTTCCCTTCGCCGTCGACCTTCACGGAGCCAATGGCTTTGCCATTATCGTAAATGGTTATGGTCGTGCCAGGCTCGCCGGTGCCGCTGAGCGTCGGTCTGGCGTCATTGGTCTGTTGTCCGTTGCTGACAGGGCCTGTTACCGTACCAACGTTATCACTCACCAGAACAATATCGGGCGCATCGGGCGCCGTGATGTCAGGTGCGGTGGCGTGCGTCTCTTTACTGATATTCCCTGAGCTGTCGGTCGCGGTGGCGCTGATTTCCTGGCCGTTGGTCAACGGCGTGCCCAGATCGATGGTGAAGTTGCCATCGCTACCCGTTTTACCGGCGCCAATCACATTACCTTCACTGTCTTTGAGCGTGATGGTGCTGCCAGGTTCAGCTTTGCCGGTGACGGTTTTTCCATCCCCTGAAATCTGCAGGCTGGCTGGGGCATTCGGTGGCGTGGTGTCTGGTTCGGAAGGATTGCCAGGATTCCCCGGGTTACCTGGGTTGCTTATATCGTCATCGCCGCCGCCACCACCACCGCCGCTACTGGCCGCGATAGCTATCCCACCCGCGACGGCCAGCCCACCTAACACCCAAGGCCAGGCGGCTGCCCCACTGGCATCGCTACCTGACGCGGCCAGTAGTACGTCCGTGGAGGCGATAGATTCGTAGGTGCCGGCACCGGTTGGATCGGCAATCCACCATAATGCGCCGTCGCTCTCGGCCAGAACCAACTGGCTCGCCCCCTCTGCGTCAGCGACATAAAAATTCTTGAGGGTGATCACTTCGCCGGAGTGGAGCGAAATAACCAGATCGTTCCCGCTGCGTGTGTACTGTGCGATATCGGCTCGCTCTACATGAAGTTCAACGATTGAGGAGTGGCTCAGCGTAACCTGAGAGCCTTCCGTAGTCGTTTCCACGCCAGTAAGTTTCGAGATAACAGAGATTTGGCTCATATTATTATTACTCCAGCAGAGTTGTCATTGACGGCGTGCAAGATGAGCCACCTCTGTGCGAAGGGTTGAGCGCACTCCCGGCAGAGTTGCTGTCAGTTATGCAGCACTCACCGTAACGTTTTTTAGCGCGATCGATGCCCGCCCGCATATAGAGTGGCAACATCAGAGCGAATCTAATTATTTAGAACAGGTATTATCGTCTTTTTGATTTTCGATGAATGTTAAACCCTGTGATTAATAGAGGAATTTATTTAACACTATGAAAATGATATAGCCAGAAAAGACGGGATATGCAAATTAAGCGGCTGTAAACACTTTGAAATACATTGAAGAGGAGGTTAACTCATTGCTGTTAGTTATATATTGGTTTTCTTTAAGTATTTGTAATTTATGTTTTTTGTTATTTTTGATGGGTTGAAAATATATCGCCGTTAGCGAAGCGGCAATAAGCAGGGGGCGTGTTTTTTATTTCTGTGTGCAATTTTTATTTACCGCTGCTTAATTCGGGTTTAAGTTAGGGTAAAGTTCCGTTAAAGGATATATTATATTTACGACCATTATTTAAATATATTCTGGTAGGCAGGCGATAATCTGCTAGTAAGGCGGAGAAGTAACCAAAAGACTATTTGATTAAATTACCTGCAGACAAAAAAAGGCCGCGAATGCGGCCTTGTAGGAACAGTGGCAATTACTCAGTGACTTTCTTCTCTAACTCACTGGCGTCTTGTTTGGTTTTGTTCCAGCCTTTCTCGGCACCTTCTTTGGTAGCATCCCACCCCTTCTCGGTGCCTTCTTTCGTTTTATGCCAGGCTTTCTGGGAATCTTCGCTGACCTTGCTGCCAAAGCTCTCGCTTTTACCTTCTGCGGCATGTTTCTGTTTCAGCCTCAGCTCCTCGCCTTTGTTCTGCTCTTCATGCAGTTTTTGCTTCGCATCGTTGGCATTGGCCTTCGCCGCAGCGACGGTATCATCGGTAGCATGTGTGGTCGCTGCAAAAACAGGAGAAGCCAACAGAATGGCAGATAGTGCAACAATTGTTTTTTTCATAATATCCTCATGTACGTTATCAGTTATGAGCGTGATTAAGGATGACACAGGCGAAGCGGTGAGGCTTTAGGAAAAAACTGTAACTCAATCATTTTACTGCAATCAGACGGGATCTGAGTCGGGTTTTTAGTATTCCGTGCTTTTACAATCAGAGATTACATGACGGTTCTGGGTAAGCACATTACCTGATCCCATGGAGAGTCAGATCCACTGACTTTTACAGTACCATGGAAAACGGACAAAATATCATCTCCATTTTTATTAGTTATACGGTAAAAACAGTTGTCAAAGGAAGTGTTTACATCTGCAATAAAGTTATTTTTGTATCCTGGCGCCGCCAATTCTTTAAGCTGGTAAAACAGGTCTTCCACTTCTTGTCTGGATATACCCGGTTCAGGATGGCAAAGTTTATAAAGGCAATCCATTGCCTGATCATGATGATTATTAAAGAAGAAATCTTTAATTTTCTCCCATAAGCTCAGTGACGGTGGAGCATCAGACAAATGTATTTTATGTATTGTCTGACTACTGATGCAGGCAGGAAAAAAACTCGAACCAACGTTAAAAGACATAGACTAACTCCATTAAACAATTTTATGGTTATCGAACCATGTTTCCATGATGTGGTGAATAAGGTGAAAGGCTGGGTTGTAGTGGTTATTGCAAGCTACTTTTGTCGCAGTTATAAGGCTTAACCCTGAGGTTATTGATATCTGAGCATGTATAGATTCATTAGTTTCTGGCATCGCAAAGGTAACCGACGGTAGAAGGTTCGGGTTTTAATTAGTTAAGTTCGTACTTCGCGGGACAAATTAAGGGCACAAAAAGCCCGCATGGCTTGTGCCGCGCGGGCTATTAGGTCTTCATCGGATGACTCTGGTAATCACCGCTGGCGGTATGCAGGTAATTGATCTTACCCAGCAATAGTGGACACGCGACTAAGTGAGTAAACTCTCAACCAGAGGTGACTCACATGACAAAACCAGCATCAAAGCTATGTGCTGTGTACTTCAGGTTGCCCTTAGCGGCTGGTACGTCTGGCATCAGCGTCGTCATCAGATAAACCGGCGTCAGGGGTTGCGGGCGAAAGCTTCATGGAGGTTCAGCCCGGTCAGTTACCGCGAACATGGCCTGCCGGCGTCTGAGAATCTGCTGAAGCAGAACTTTTACGCCTGCGGCCCGAATCGGAAGTGGGAGGGTGACATTACGTACTGTGTGCCCGCCCTGAACTCCGGGCACACTATAAGTCACATCACCGCACCAGACCTGATTAGGTTCTGTTACAGCAAACTGGCGTTCCAGATAATTGGGGATCTCAACGTGTTCCTTAGACGCCTTTTTATATCGATGACCTGGCTGCTGACAGCTGATGAGGCGAAGCTCTTTCATCAGTTTTGATGCTCGCCAGCGACTCAGTTTTACACCTTTGTTCGTGACCATCGCTGCAATATTACGTGCGCCTGCAGAGCCGTTACTTTCGCGATAACTTTCACGAACAAGACTGAGTAATGTCACTCGCGTGGCATCAGGTTTTTTTGGCTGCCGCCAGTATTTATAACTGCTGCGATGAACCCCAAACACGTTGCACATAACGGCAACAGGAAACCGCGCCCTGAGTTTCTCAACTAATGAGAACTGTTCAGGGAGTCTGACATCAAGAGCGCGGTAGCCTTTTTTAATATATCCCTTTCCATTTCAACGCGTTGAAGTCTTTTCTTCAGCTCGCGTATTTCAATCTGCTCTGGTGTCATGGGGGACGCTACGGGTGATTTCCCTCCTCGTTCTTCTTTCAACTGCCGAACCCACTTATCCATCGTGGATTTGCCGACATTCATTGCTGTAGCAGCGGCGGCAACGGTGTAATGCTGATCGAGTACAAGCTGGGCAGCTTCGAGGCGAAACTCGGGGCTAAAATTACGTCTGTTACGTCCGGTCATAATGTCACCTGTTTTGACTTTGAGGCGATGATATCACCTCTATTCAGGTGACCAAATTCACTATGCCACTACACTATGTTTAACGGGAGACCGTTTCCGTCTGTCGCCAGATGGATTTTGGTGCCAAAACCACCGTGAGAGCGACCCAGCCCATTATCTCCGGCGATATCGGGATGTTTTTTTGAGCCCCGGCAGCACATTTCAACACCCGGATATTGCTGCCATCCAGCGCCGTAGCAGACCAGTCAACAAGATTGCTGGCATCAAGTAGCGAAAGCAACCTCTTGAAAATAATGTTAATAACACCTGATTTTGACCACCGGTTAAAGCGGTTATAAACCGTTTTCCATGGTCCATATCGTTCAGGTAAATCACGCCACGGAGCCCCGGAACACAACACCCAGAACATACCGTTGATAATTTTACGATGCTCAGCCCATGGGCGTCCGGCCCGTGGAGATACGGGTTCAGCAGGCAATAAAGGCTGGATGATAATCCATGCTTCATCGGGAAGGTCGTAGCGAGCCATAGTTCAATATGTTGTGGAAACAGACAGTTACTATAGCTCAAACGATTAGGGGACACAGCCTAGTAGACTTCATCGTACTTCAAACAACTAAAAATTGCTGATATCAACTTTACTCAGGAAATGGCAAAGCGAAGCAAAAAGATCAAAATCACCTTTGGTATCCCGCTCTACTCATCAAGACCACTTGTGCATGATCATCTGGTAGGGAGTGATGGCGCATTTAATGAAACGGTTAAGGGGTTAATCAATGCAGGAAACTCAGGGATTAATATCGAACTTAGAGTTATTCCGACACTGGCTAACTATACAGAATTGGATGATATTGTAGAGTTCGTTGGCCGAGTGTTCTCCAACATTAATCAGATTTCCCTTATGGGGCTGGAATCTATCGGTTGGGCACGAAAGAACTGGTCAACAATCTTCATTGAGCACAGCAGTTATAGTGAGAAAATAACCTCCGCCATAGACGCTGCACACAGGTCAGGCATACCTCTAACAATTTTTAATTATCCTTTGTGTCATCTTCCTGAAAGAGCTTGGGAGCTTGCTGCTCAGTCGATCTCTGATTGGAAAAATTACTATTCGAAAGAATGTGATGAATGCACTCAGAAGTCTTCCTGTGCTGGTTATTTCAGTTCCTCAACAGGCCGTTTTCATCAACCACCGAGACCAATTTTATGAAAAAATTTAATTTTGCTGCTCTACTTCCGGGATTTTTGGCACTTAATAATTCTGTATGGGCAAGTGATTCATCTACCGGAGCAAGTGATTTGCCAGGTATGACTCTTAATGAACATGATTTAGTGATAGCACCACTTAACACCGAAGTTCCATTCTACGTTGCAGGGCATCGCAGTCATAGCTCCCATCGGAGCCATAGTTCTCACCGATCTTCATCAGGCGGCGGGTACTATGGTGGCAGCACTCCTTATTATCCGAAAACATACAGCTCACCAAGCTCATCTGGGTCTTCAAGTTCCTCATCGTCCTCTTCCTCTGTGCGTTCGCTTCGTTCTAACGACAATAACAACTCTACTATTACGAATTCTGTTGGAACTACAGAAGCTAACCGTGCAAGTAATGGGCTGACTTCTGATACAGAGAAGCGTAAGCGTTTAATCATGCGGGTTCAATTCGCTTTGCTGGACAAAGGTTATTATAACGGGAATATTGATGGCATAATGGGGCCTTCCACAAGGCAGTCAATAAAAAATTATCGCATTGCGAACGGATTACCAATCCCCTCAAGAGAAACTCTGGATACGCAGCTATTGAATTCACTCAGTATTTTAGCTCGTTGAAAGAAAGTGATTCATGTTCAAACCAATAACATCATCAATGATATCTTGGAGATTATGATGGCTCTTATAAATAAATCAGATTTGAAATATACATATAGTTGGACTGCTATAGGTGATGACGATCCTAAAAAGACAGGTAAGCCTGACAGCACATTGCTCAGCAGGAACGAAGGATATGAAGTTCTTCCATTCATAAATAGGTTTGCAGAAAAGCATTCTTTTAAAAATAAACAATCAGCACTCAAAGCTGAGAAGATGATAAAAGAATATTTGCCTGGCGATGTCAGAAGCCACAAGAATGTAACTTCGTGGCTTGAGAATAACTGGAGTAAATATTGATACTCATCGATGAAATGGCTCATTAATTAGCCATTTTAAATTATTATATTTGTGTCTTGTAGTATAAAAGGAAGGTATCAATGGCACAGTTAGTAATTAAAAATGTAAGAAGCTATTCTAAAGAACGAAGCATTAACATCGATTTGAGCAAAAAAGTTAATCTCATATATGGTCAGAATGGAAGTGGAAAATCAACTATATCAGGGTATTTTTACAGCCCCTCTAATGTGGCATACAATGATTGCTCTTTTAGCAAAGAAGGTGATTATAATTATGTCGTTTATAATAATCAGTTTGTAGAGGACTCTTTTTATCATAAATCAGAACAACCGGGAGTATTTACATTAAGCCAAAGTAACAAAGAAGTGCTGGACGATATAAAACAGTCAGATAAAAAAATAGCAAGTTTGAAAAGTCGGCTCACTCGGTTGGATAGTGAAATAAAAGAAAAAGATGAAATGCTTATTAAGCTTGAGAATAGCTGTAAAGAAGCTGTATGGAAAAAGACAGCACATATCAGAGCAACTGAACTTACTGAGTTGATGGCAAAAAGTTTAAGAAAAGATAGTCTGTATAGTAAAATATGCACACAAGATGAAAAAGATGAAGCAAGTACGTAAGATGTTTTGAATGAATATAAGAAGTTGAAAAATAATAAAACTTCTTCTTTTAATTCAATCAACCACCCATCAATGCCTATCTTGAATACACAAAAGGAAGAATTGCTCATAACACCATTAATCCCATCTTCTAATAGTTACCTTTCAAATGTTATTGAAGAATTAGGCAATGCAGATTGGGTCAAGTCGGGATTAGGATATGTTAATGATACAATGTGCCCATTTTGCCAGGGCGATACAATCAATAATGATTTTTTAAAAGCCATAACAGATGTCTTTGACGAAACGTATGAACTAAGATTAAAAGATCTTAAAGATATTTATAATGATTACTCAAATTCTTGTGATGAATACATAAGAGAATTAGAGCATTCTTTGTATGATTTGGGTTATGTTTCTGATGACGATAATATCTGGGGTATGATCAAACAGATCGGGCAATCTCTTGAACTAAATAAAAATGCTCTGAAAGAAAAGATAGAAAAGCCATCGGCAGCAATATCACTTATTGATTCATCAATAAATTACGATGAAGTAAACGCAAAAATCAAAGTTTTGAATGGTGAAATAAAGGAGATTAATGACAGATTAAATGCCTATGAAACGAGCATTTATAATATTACAAGTAAGCTCTGGAAGGTCTTGAGGAATTTATGCAGTGATGTAATTGATAATAATAACACCAATATGGAGGAGTTAAAAGGTGAAAGGAATTCAATAATACAAAGGAAAGATATAATTGAAGGTGAAATACAACAGGAGAAAGTTAGGCTTTCAAACCTTAGGAAACAAGTTTCTAACATGGATGAAACGGTAGATAAAATAAATGCATTACTCAAAAATCTTGGCCTAAATAGTTTAGAGATTAAAAAATCACATGAAAGAAATTTCTTTCAAATTCACAGAGGGAACGACAATGTTGAAATTTATAAATCACTAAGTGAAGGGGAAAAAACAATAATAACCTTTTTGTATTTCTTAGAGTGTTGCGAAGGTCAACTTGAAGATGGGGAACTTAAAGATAAGTTAATTGTGATTGACGATCCTATATCGAGTTTATCTCATGACTATATTTATGAGATATCATCTTTAATACATTATCGAATTATTGAAGGAATAGCACCAGATGCTAAAATTTTAATACTTACGCATAACTTATTCTTTTTTCAAGAAATTTTAAAACTAGCTCCTCCTAAAATAAAAAATTTTGATAAGCAATATAATTTATTGAGAGTAGTGAAAAATGAATATAGTGATGTTATCGCTATGTCTAAAGGTGATATAAAAAACGAGTATGAATCCTATTGGATGGTATTAAAAAATGTGAAGGAGGGCATTGTAAATCCTGTTGTTCTTCCTAATGTAATGCGAAATATTCTTGAATACTATTTTTCATTTTCTTGTAAGCTGGATAGTCTTAAAAAAGCATTAGAAAAACTTGCAGAATCTGAGAGTGATATTACATATAAGTCTTTCTGTCGCTATATGCACAGAGGATCACATTCAGACTCTTCCAATATAAATAATTTAGGAAGAGGAACAACTGAAAAGTATTTCGAGATTTTTAAGAACGTCTTTGATAAAACGGATGATTTACCACATTATAATCGAATGTTTGGAGTTGAAATTGACAAAGAAAATGTAGAATAAGAACGGTTACCACTGAGGCACCATCAATCATTAACGGTTAGGTAGGGAACGGAGATGCTGACACACCGTTTCCCACCGTCCAAACCGAAAACGTTGATACTGGCATACCAGCACACATTTGTTATTCATGGTTTTTACTCAATCTTGTCTCAGTCAGCTACTGATAGCCTTTACACCCCATGTGCAAAGCAAGCATACTATGGGATCTGGCAGAAAGAGTGCCTCAGTGGCAGGTACATATTAAAGGGTTTTCTTGTAAAATCCATCAACATTTTTTTCTGATCGCTAATACTTATTTTAATTGAAAATATATTATAAAAAACCACTTAAAGGCTAAAAAGGTGATGTAGATCATGGTAAAAAATTATTAATTGCGCTATGTGTAGATGTTTTATAACTAACTGATAAATTAATTTGGAGAAAAGTATGTCCCTGAATTTTTTAGATTTAGATGATAAAACTAGACTACATATGGCATTAGAAATTCAGTATGATAAGGAACATAACAATTTTTATTATAGTAATTATTTAACAGAATATGGTAAATCTTTATGGCCCTCATTGTTAGAAGAAGCAGTTAAATATGATGATGCATGGTTGGAGAATGAGATCCGATCTAGAGGACTGCTTGCGCAATTTTATACAAAAAGGAAACCGAAAAGCACTGAGTTGATGCAGGCACGAGTGCCAATAACGGCGGCTCAAACCTTAGCTGAAGGAGAATTCAGCAGACTCTATGGAAGAGGATTATGTTCAGCCGTTATTTCAGAAGGTGGTAGCATTGTGGAAGTATATCGAGCCAGAGTGTCCACTAACCCTCGACCAGAATCGGTAGCTATCATTGGTAAGCAATTCTCGGCTCAGGCAGTTTTGAATGATCTGCGTTCAAATCCTGGTGTCGATAGTGCATTAGGTGTTCCTCCAGGTCCGAATTCAGGTATCTCTCTCAAAAGAGTTAAGTAAATATTAGATTAAGGGAGCGGTGTTTTTTACCATCCCTTTTTTATTGTTTGCATTGCCTAATTAATAAAAATAATGTTTTTTCTACTGGGTAAGCAATCTAGATTAGATTGGTTTTGCTTTTTAAAATAATTCAATACCATTAATCTAACAGGTTGAAATAACTTTCTATTAGCGTATTTTCAGAAGTTAACTGCTAACCAATATTGATGGGTTTTTATTTTTGTTATAACCTCTTAAGTTTCATGCTCTCAAGGGAAATAATAATAAAGTTGCGCTGCATATAAAAACCAAGGCTTATTAATAATTTTAAATTTCAAGCTTCGGGATTCTTCTCCTGAAAATGTTAAACATAAACCAAGTATACTACTAAAGCGGTAGTTCCTATTGTAGGAGCGATATCGCCTTAATCATGTGATTTGAGATTTATGTTGAAATTAAAAAATCAGCTATTCAAATCCCCAAGTTATAAATTCTCCTATAGTCATTGCTTCCAGTAAAGTTGCAATATTTCAGTTGTGGGGTTGTGTAATGCGTATTTATCTTGAAAAATCTTAAATAACGATAATCCCAAATATAAAGTGGTCTGGAACTAAATTTTTCAAAAATTTTGAATAAGGTTTCCATTTTCTTTACCTTTAGGATTATATTAGCTATTCTGATACCTAGGCTACCAGAGCATTTAATCTTTGAGCTTGAACGTAATCACCCCACCATTGCATCAAACTCTGTCGCTCTATCAGATATTCTGCACGATTGTATGCTGCGATAATTTCATCTTTTTTAGAGTGGGCAAGTGCTGCCTCAAGAACTTCAGCTCTGAACTTACCAGACTCCTCTGCCGCTGTTCTTGCAATCGAACGCATACCGTGAGCTACAAGCTCCCCTCCAAACCCCATTCGGATAATAGCTGCGTTGGCTGTTTGTTCATGCATATGATTAAGAGGCGCTTTAATGCTGGGGAAAACCCATTCTCTATGCCCACTTATTGATTTCATTAATTCAAGGATGTGCAAAGCTTCTTTACTCAAAGGAACTTTGTGAGGCTTTTTCATTTTCATAAAATCAGCAGGAATGTTCCAAATGCTGTTGGTTGTATCAATATCAGACCACCTTGCGCGGACGGCTTCACCCGGACGAACCCATGTCAACAATTGCCATTCAATTAGCATACGTGTTTCCAACTGGATTGACGCATTCGTCAAAGATTCCATAAACCTTGGCAATTCGCTTGGGGGAAGGGCAGGCATATTTTGCTTTGTTGGTTTACTGAATCTTTGACCAAGGTTGTCAGCCGGGTTGAACTCAATAAGTTCTTCAGTGGCTGCCCACCGGAAGATTTCATTCAGACGTGAAATGATGCGGCGTAGAGTTTCCAATACGCCTCGTTGCTCAATAGGATCAAGGTGTTGTTTTAAGAGCTTAGGTCGGATCTCATTGACAGGAACATTACCCAATCCGGGAAAGATATTTCTCTCCAGGCTTCGCCAGATGTCTTCTGCATGGTCTTGTGAGATACCTGAGGTCTTTACCTTCTCATCCAACCATTTCCTTGCCACGGTTTGGAGAGTGTGTTCAGTAGCATTCTTTAAGGCATTAGCCTTATCGTTGTTATGGACTTGAGGATCAATGCCATTGGCAAGCAAGGAGAGGTACTCATCTCGCAAGGCCCTTGCTCTTGCCAGTGTAAGGTGAGGGTAGGTCCCAAGGCTCATTTTAGTTCTTTTCTTACTCACTGGCACTGCATACCTGAAATACCAATTTTTCTTGCCTCCTTTCGACAAAGGAGCGATTCGTAAGATCAAGCCATCACCGTCAAACAAGTTGATTTCTTTGTCGGCTGGCTTGGTGCTTTTGATTTCAGTGTCAGTGAGCTTCTTAGCGATTTTTGCCATTTTGGGACCCTCGGTTTTTGGACCCTTCTTAGTGGGTCCCATTCAGGGTGCCATAAGTGATAGTTCTCAGCAATTCTCACTGGACGACAATAGACGTAAAAAAGCCCGCAGAGCTTGTGCTGTGCGGGCTTAGTAGACTTCATTGTACTTAAAACAACTAAAAAGTGGTGGGCTGGCGGAGTCTGAATAAACTAATTAACTTTATGTTTTTATTGGTTATTTATCAATTCAACTTTCATTGGTATACCTAAGCGTATACCAATGGCGATTTGTTGCATTGTTTCCTGTGGTTAAGCAAACCTGTTTTTTGAATGGAACACATCAAAAAAGAGTTTATTTTGCATTTAACTGTTCACACTGTTCACCTCGGTTTTTTTCTTTTTAATATCATAATGATAAGTGGTGAATGGTTGGTGAAGAGTGAACAGTCGACTCTTCACCTTTGTGATTTGTACTGGTTCTGGATGCGCTCGTTTAGGCGATGCGCGGGGGGGATAAAAAGTTTTTTTGGGTTTGACTGTTCACACTGTTCACCTTTTGTATTTTATCAATAATTTCATAGAGATAAAGGGTGAACATACGGTGAAGGGTGAACAGTAGATTGTTCACCCTTCATGGCAGAAAATATAAATTGCAGGTAAGAAAGGCTATCCTGGCGCAGATGAATTAGTGTTGTGTTTTGATATTAAGCAAAGCTTTCTCAATTCTGGCTAGATTTTCAGCAATCTTTTTCTCATTACTGTTATCTGAGGCATCCACCCTGGCCAACGATAACAATTCAATATAACTTTCATTAGTAATATTTTGTGCGAAAGGGTTCTTGCTATTAGCTTTACGGAAAGTTGTAGTTACTCTAATTTTGTGGTCACCTAAAATCTTCTTCGAATCAGCGAAATTTCCAAGCCTCAATATCCTGCATGAACCAGGTGCAAGGAATGGTATGCCTGAAACCAATGCACCTTTCGTTAACGCAGTATACTCACCATTAGGCAGTGAATTCTTAAAGGTATTTTCATTAAAACTGAAGGTTACATCTTTTGCAGCACTTTTACCTATATTCTTAATTACAATATTTAAAACAGTTTTGACTTCATTGTTTTGTTCAAGGTAAACAATGACGTCTGGGTAGGTGCTCTCTTTGTAAACAAGATAACTGATACATGATGAGCCAACGGCAACTAACATTGTTAATATATTTATTAATAACCCACTGGTCTGAAAGTAATCCATTTCCTACCTCTCGAAAAACAGATGAAATATTCGACCATTATACACATCTCGTAAATCGTTATGTTGGTAGTTAACGTAACAGACCGGCTATAGCCGGTCTGAGTTAGGTTATGTCGCTGCGGGTTCGTCGCACTTCGGCAGCCAGTCGCCGTAGCTTTCTTCTTTCAGCGACAGGTTGGTCTGTATCCCCTGCTTTGTGTGCCGCTTCTCATAATTCAGGCCGTACTCTTTCAGCATCATGGGCAGCCCCAGCCCGAACATTTTCAGGCTGAGCACGTTCCTGTATCCGTTGGCCTCCATATAGGCCAGATACGCGTGATAAAGATATTTACGGTAATTACGCGGGACGATGCTGGCATTACCCATAAACATCCCGTTGGCCTGCGGCAGCATTTCCAGATAGCCGCAAAAATCAAACGTCGGGTCAGCATCGCGCTTGATGCTGAGCGCTTCATCGGAGTTCTGCTGCGACTGGAGCAGTGCTCGCGCCGTCATCGGGTCGCTGAACCGCTGCATAAGCTGGCGCACAATAACTGCCAGCTCGCGCGCAATTTTATCCCTGAGCTGCGGGTCGCGTTCCTCCGGGGCAATCTGCTCGGGAAAGTGAATAATCACCCGGCGGCGTGACACACCGCCGCTGCGGTCGGTGAAGCGCATCGGGTTGTTATTCACGGCCAGAATCACCGCAGGAATATGTGTTGAGTACGGATTCTGGTATTTCGGGTCAACCGAGACCGCATCGCCGCCGGTGATGGCCTTCAGCCCTGCACCGTCACCGCTCCATTTTTCCTGGTCAGGCAGACGTATCAGCGAGAAGCCAATCAGGGAGGCACGCTTGCGCGGGTCTTCCAGCGTGTCGATATCGGCCGACGTGGCGTTATCCTCTCCGGCAAGCAGGGTCGCAATTTCGGCCAGAATACTTTTCCCGCTCCCGCCGGGACCGGTGACTTCGAGAAAGAGCTGCCAGTCGTAGCGGTTCGCCAGCACCATAAACAGCGCGGCCAGAATTACATCGCGTTTTTCTGGTCTGCTACCGGCAGCACGGTCGAGCCAGCGCCAGAAATTCGGGGCATGGGTTTCCAGCGTTTCACCTTCCACCGGCGGGGTAAAATCCACGTCGCACAGCGTGCGCAGCCAGTGCGATTTGCTGTGCGGGCTGAACAGGCCGCTTTGGGTATCGAGTACCCCGTTGCGAAAACCAATCAGACGGCGTGCCGGTGCGGCCTGCTGAGGAATAATCAGCTTCAGCGTCTCCACCACTGAGGTGATTCTCCCCGACGAGAACGGGGCGCGCAGGCGCTGGAAAAGCCCGGCTACGTCGCGTTCGAAGCTGGACGGCTGAACGACTTTCCATATCCCTGCTTCATAACGGGACAGGAGCTGGCCGTTCGCATCCACCGCCAGCGCTTCGCCGTAATGCTCATGCACTCGCAGAGCCTTGTCGCTGGCGCTCATGGCGGTAAATTCCGCCTCGCTCATGGTGTCGAACGGACTTTGTACCGGTGGCCGGATGGCATCATAAATCGCTTTTCGCGTGGCCTCCCCGCCATTCTGCATAAACGCATCATTCCAGTCACCAAACACCGGCGGCAGGGCAACAACACCCTCACAGGTTTCTGCGGCCACTGCGGCTTTGTTCTGGCCGTCGCCGTTAAGGTCACGGTCAGCAGCGAGCACAATCTGACAGGCCGGGTGTTTCTGACGGGCAAGGCTCGCCAGAGAAAGGAGGTTCACGGACGACAGTGCCACCATGACGGTTTCGCCGGTCAGGTGATGCACGGTGAGCGCGGTTGCATAGCCCTCCGCAATCCACAGGCGTTTTCCGGCCTGTTTTTTCCCTTCGATGATATGACATGCCCCTTTAACCAGACCGCCTTTCAGGGTGCGTTTGAGACCGTCAGAATTGATAAGCTGAAGGTTAACCAGCACGCCGGTATCGTCATACAGCGGGACAACCACATCACCGGCGCGGAACATCACGCCGCCGGTTTTATGTGTGGCCGTCAGCATGACACATTCATGACCGGGGAATCCCTTGCGGGTCAGATAAGCGTTGCCGCTGGCCGTGCGGGTTTTCTCCATCAGTCTGACGGCCAGCGCGGCCGCCGCTTTACGGTCTGCTTCGGTTTCAGCCTCTGCGGTCACAATCATTTCGGGGGAAACCGGTGGCAGGTTGCCGGTCACGGCATCCACCTTTCCGGCTGCCTCGGAGGCCGACACGCCAAATACTTTCTCTATCAGCTTAAGACCGTCACCCGCACCGCACTGGTTACAGAACCATGTGCCGCGCCCCTCTTTATCGTCAAAGCGGAAGCGGTCAGAGCCGCCGCACACCGGGCAGGCCTGATGGCGGTTTTTAATGACCTTCACACCCAGCGCCGGGAGAATGCGCGGCCAGTGGCCGCACGCCTGTTTTAAGGTTTCCGTTACGTTCATTTTCATGGTTATTTTCTCCCTCAGTGCATAACAGGCGATTGCATGTGACGGGCGCAGAGTTCATCCATCACGGCCAGCCCGAGAAAGGACAGCGACGGCGCGGCCATGAGCGGTCCGGCTTCCATTAAATCTTCCAGCAGCGCACAGGCAATCTGGCGGCCTTTTTCCTCACCGTGCTGGCGCAGATAGAAGCCCTCCAGCTCGTCGGCGATGGCGCTTTCCAGCGCATCAAGGGTGAGGTGTTCGTAGCGGTGCTGACGCTCGCATACTGTCAGCCATGCACAGGCCACGGCGCGGCGATAGAGCGCGGCGCGTAATACGGGTGAAAGAGGCTTTTTCATACGTTATCCTCCCCGGTCAGCCAGCGCTTTTTGCAGCGCTCGACCACGCCGTCGAGCTGGGCGGTCATGAGGTAAATCACGGAGGTGAGCTGCAACTGTTGCGCCGGGTCGCGACAAACGGAGGTTGAGTCCTGCACCTTCATCAGCTCGTCAACGAGCTGGCCGAGATTACGCATATGCTCAAGGCACTCGATATCATGAGGGGTGATAAGGGTCTGTTTCATGGTCGCACCTCCATAACCGGCAGGCGGCCAGCGAACGACAGAATGTAATCGCGAACGAGGGAAAGGCGTGCGGCGTGTTCATCACCGGCAACGGTGCGAAGCATACAAATGCGGGGTTTACGGTCTGCACGACGAACGGCGGCAAACACAAAGACGAATTGCGGGTGTGACGGGGTGAGGGTCGTAGCCATAAGGGCAACCTCCATTGAGTAGCGGTTATCGCCACCACCGGAGCTGCAAATCTCATGGGTGGTGGCCCGGACAGGGTTTGCAGTACCGGCCTCAATGGATACCGGCCAGCCCGAAGGCTGCCCCGCCCGAACCACCATTATCTGACAGGAGCCACGGTGTAAACACCACAGCCCGAAAAATGGGTGTGTCTGAGCTACGACGAAAAAAAAGACGCATGGCGCGTCTGGTGTCGCCATTGAGTTACACGGGCTGCAAATCCCGGCTGCCGATTTTGCGACAGCGTGAAAACTATACCTAGAAACGGCGACAGGAAGCAAGCCAGAAAAAGGGGTTGTTTGCTGAACGGTCATCATCATGCGTCATAGCCCCGGTTACGTTCGGCAATGCGATCCGCCATCCATGCAGTGATTTCAGACTGCGCCCACGCCACGTTTTTACCGCCGAGGGAGATTTGTTTCGGGAAAGCCTCCCGGCTGATGAGGTCGTAAATGGTCGACCGGGACAGACCGCACAGGTGCATCACTTCAGGCAGGCGGATAAAGCGTTCGTGAACGGCATCAGAAATCGGCATCAGCGGCGCGGCAGGGGCAGAAGACGGGGAAGAAAAAGCGGTGTGCATCGGGCTACCTCACAAAGTCCATACAGTGCCGGTCATGTCCGTCCGGCTTCGGGTAGCTCCTTATTATGTCTATATTTTTCCTCAGGTCATGTGAGATTTTCGGGGAAACAAACATTGACTTTTCGCTATGGCAAACAAAGGAAAACGCTGGCAAACATATGCAAATCACTGCATTACAATGCAGCAACTTCTATTGCTTTTAGTTATACGTTTTTCTTTTTTAATCGAAATAAAGTCTAAGTGGTATAGACAGAGCAAAACATGAAGGTGAACAGTGGTGAACAGACGGTGAACAGTCAGACCGGCAACTGTTCACCCTTTAACTTACTGTATTATTTATATTTTTATTTATGGTGAACAGTGGTGAACAGTTATAAGTAAAAAAACAAACTATGAGTAAGGTTTTGCTGAGACCTTTCTCTGGCAAGCCGGGTTTTGGGTGCTGTTTGTGCCAGAACTGCCACAACTGCAATGAATCGAGATGTTGTGTGATGAAGGGCAGAATCATTTCAGGTTGAACACACGGAGAGCCTGAACATGAAACCCGAAACAGTCATTACCACCCTGCAGAATGCAGCCGCTCAACAGTCAGCAGAGAGCAGCCAGCGCATCACAGACAAGCTGAGTGCATTCACTGCGGCCAGAGACACGCACGCGGCCAGCATGCAGGAACTGAAAGAGATTGATACGTCCATTGAACGCTGTAAGCAGGAGCGGCAGACCGCCCTCAGTGAGAGTGCAGAGGCGGAGCAGGACTGGCGCAGTCGCTTCCGCAACCTGCGCGGCAGTCTCACCCCTGAAATGAAAGCTGAGCACAGCAGGCGTATCGCCAGTCGCGAGCTGGCCGACGAGTTCACCGGCCTGATTGCGGAGCTGGAAACCGACCGGACACGCGCCATGCTGAGTGCCTGCTCCACCGCCAGTAAATACCTGTCAGCGCATGATGATGCCTTTACCGCTTATGCCGGTGCGGAATGGGCTCAGGCGGTCAACACGCTCTCCGTCGCGCTCATCCGCGCTTTCCTGCTGCGTGTTCGTGCCCTCGAAATGCAGGGTGACAGCGCACCGCAGTCCGTGGCCATCGGCGAGCTGCGCGATGCGCTGAGCTGTCAGGGCAGCCTGTATCACTTCGATATGAAGCAGGAGCCGGTATTGTCCGTGACGGGCATGCACCGGCCGCAGATTAACGGTGTGGATATGGAGCTGTTACGCAGCCCGGCGAAGAGAATGATGCTCGCCAGAAAACTGGCTGATAATGGCGAGACAAAAGCGGAGGTATAAGCATGTTTCACTGCCCGTTCTGCAAAACCAGTGCGCACGCCCGCACCAGTCGCTATCTGTCTGAGAACGTCAAACAGCGCTATCACCAGTGCGTGAACGTCGAGTGCTCGGCAACCTTCCGTACGCTTGAATCCGTTGACGGGATTATCCGTTCACCGGTTACTGAGCCGGTTATCCCTGTACCCGCACCGGCGGCCACCGTTAACCGTGCCGGTGCGTGAGCACGGCCAGACATCAGGAGAGATATACGTGACCACACTGACGCTACAGAAAGCCTTTGAGGCCTGTCAGGCAAATAAATCCGCATGGCTGCAATGCCGGGATGAACTGAAGCAGGCCGAACAGGCATACCGCGAACAGCTTGCCGGTAACGGCCACAGCGGCCGGAGCCTGCAAACCCTGCGCGAAATTATCGACGTGAAAAAGTGGGAAATAAATCAGGCTGCCGGGCGTTATATTCGCTCGCATGAGGAGGTGCAGCGAATCAGCATCCGTAACCGTCTGAATGATTTTATGCAGGCACATGGCGCGGAGCTGGCCGCCGCCCTTGCCCCGGAGCTGATGAATTATTCCGGGCAGCATTCCGCCATTCAGCGCTGCGCCATGCAGCACTCACTCGACTATCTGCGTGAGGCGCTGCAGGTCTGGCTGGCCGCCGGTGAAAAAATTAATTATTCGGCGCAGGATAATGACATTTTAACGGCCATCGGATTCAGGCCTGACGCGGCTTCGCGCGATGATAATCGTGAAAAATTCACACCCGCACAGAACCTGAATTACACCCGCCGACGCGCAGAGCTGGCCGCGCAGTAGTCCTTACAAAAATTCCCGAAAATCCCGCCTTTTTCCAATAAAAAAGCCATGCATGCATAAGGTGCATGGTTTTGCATGCGTTTTACCGATACTGGAACCCCCGCCAGCGCCAGCACTGGCGCGCCCTGAGGCCATTCATGCACCTGCATTAAAAGCGCCCCCTTAAGCGGGCAGGCGGGGCGGGGAGAGCATTGCGCGCTATTCGAAATAACAAGAATTCATGTGAATTTAATTTCTTTTGGTAATAGTTTTAATTCTAATTAATTTAATATTTGAGAGATTCCACACTTTCTTTAATTTGCTAACATTAATATATTGATTTTTGTCTGGAATGTTATGATTATTGGGGTGAATCTTATATACGGAGTTTTTTTATGGCAAAGGTCCAGCTGCATTTCGATGGTGACATAGCAACAAATCATCAAGTTTCTCTACGTACTTTGGCTAAATCGTTTACCCATCTACAAAACTCTTTGGATCGCGCTTATCTCGAAATGCACGAAGGGCAATTACGCAAATATGCTCGAATGCAGCAATCTTATTACGATGATGTTGAATTACTTGTTCAAGAGCCTAAGGAAGGCGGGTATGTAATTGATTTTCTGACTCAGAATAAAGTAACGCAAAAAGTAATTGATCGTGTAATGACTGCTATAGATGGAGCCGTTGATGATGCTAAAAACAATGCTAAAAATAATGCAGAAGCGGTAGAGAAGTCCGTTGAAACAAGAAAGGCGCAACTAGCTAGCGGAGTACTTAAGGAAATTAATTATCAGCAATTACTAGCTGCTCCTGACAAACAACAAGTAAGAAAGTATGGTGACCGGGCAATAGTTCGCGAAGTCGACCAAATATTATCATTAATTAGAGCATCTCATGCTGGTGATAGCACTCTTGAGCTTTATTTTGAAGGGACTAAAACCGCGAAGTATGAGTTTGATAAGGCAAAGGCTACTGCTTTTCACAAGGTTGTAGCACAGAAAAATCTCGGAGACCCAGTAGCATTTAAAGTGATTATTTCCAAAATGGATAGGTATAATAATAGCGCTAAAATAATTAACGTTGAAAATAAATCAATAGCTAATTTATATTTCACAAACCCTGCTGATTTCCAAGGGGCAGTTCCTTTTTTTGAATATCAGACAGAAATGGAGTTTATAGGGTGTCCTTATATTGAATATGGCGCATTTGATCCAATGTCTGGTGATATTTACTTTATTAGGTTGTTATGATGGAAGAGTTAGCGAAAACAGTTCAGCAGAAATATATTGATGAAATTGTGTCTAAGTACCCCTTGCATAGATTCGTCATACTGTTTGTGTTTATTATATCTACATATGCATACAATGTTACCGAACATTCTTTGTTAACTGAGTTGAGAAGCGTCAAAGTAGGCGATTTATTTGATTTTAAAGATGGGCTTATAAGTAAAGTTACGCTTTTACAGCTAATTTTTTGTGTTGCCCTGACAGCAATAAATACTGTAGTTTTTGAAAAGACTAGTGGAATTATTTTTAATAAACTAATAAAAAGATATGATATAGCGAAGCTTACTCAAGACTTGAAGGCTAGATATGAAAAGATAAAAACAAACAATGAGTTAGTTAACTACTATCTTTCTAAGGATATTACATCTGATCTTGATAAAAAGAAAATAAGGTTAAGATGTTTAACCATTAATATAGAATATTTAACTGCAATTGTTTTATCTATTGTTATAGGCGTAATGAAAAATGGGGTACTGGAATTACTAGGTTTTATTGTGGTTCTATCTCTTTTAGCATTCTTACATTTTAGATTATTCATTTTTTATATTCAGTCTTTTATTCCATTGCATGTCGCAGAAAAAGTTTTGCAGGGAGCAGATGTTGATATCGAAAATCCATTATCATAAGTTTTGATTATTCTTTTGTAATGCGTCGGTTCTATTTCTGGTTGCTATAATGAATCAGGGAAGTTGATAGGGAATAGAAGAACTATCAACTTTCTTATTCATTAATATTAATGAAAATCAATTTGGAAGTATGATTTAAGAAAGGCTTTTGGCAAAAGCGGAGTGACAATAAGTTCCCCACCAAGACATCAAATCTTTTCGTTGTCCTAAATAGGTTGAACGATTATATGCGCGTCTTACCTCATTTTTATCGCTATGCGCTAAAGCTGCTTCAATTACGTCAGGGCTAAAACCTTCTTCATTCATAGCCGTACTTGCAATTGAACGTAACCCATGTGCCACAAGCTTACCTCCGAATCCAATCCGTTTTAAAGCGGCATTAGTTGTCTGACTATTCATTGGCTGCTTAGGGTCATTTCTACTGGGAAAAACATGTTCACGGTGAGCACTGATTGGTTTCATCACTTCCAGAATATCTAATGCTTGAGGAGATAGAGGTATGATGTGTTCACGCTTGGCCTTCATACGTTCTGCTGGAATCGTCCAGAGCTTTGCATCGAGATCGATCTCTGCCCACCGAGTACCGGAGGCTTCAGAAGGGCGCACAAGAGTCAGAAGTTGCCACTCAATAAGACAACGCGTCGGAACAGACAGATTAGACATAACCAAAGAACGCATCAGCTTTGGTAATTCTTCTGGCCGGAGCGTCGGCATGTTTTGTTTTTTGGGCTTCTCAAAGGCCATCCCAACACCTGATGCTGGATTAGCATCGATCAGGCCAGTGTTTACAGCATAAATCATTATCTCGTTAATGCGCTGCACCAGTCGACGTACAGTTTCAAGCGCCCCACGAGCTTTGATTGGCTCAAGAGCTTCAACCAGTGTCCGGGCTTTGATTTGCTGGACGGGGATCTCACCGATGGCAGGGAATACATCTTTCTCTAGCGAACGCCAAATATCTTTTGCGTAATCAGGGGTAACGCTTTTGCTTTTGAGCTGGAACCAGTTAGCGGCGACCGTTGAAAAAATACTGTCCAGTGCGATTTGCTGTTCTTCCTCTGCAACTTCAGCTTGAATTTGCGGGTCGATTCCGTTGGCTAATAGGGCAAGGTAATCCGCTCTTAAACCTCGGGCATCAGCAAGCGAAAGGGCAGGGAAGGCACCGAGCCCCATCATTGTCCGTTGCTTTGTTGTCGGACGTTGATAACGGAAACGCCAGAGCTTCTTCCCGCTGGTTTTCACTATCAGGAAAAGCCCATCGCCATCATGCAGCGTTAGATCCTTCTCTAACGCTTTTGCGCGCAGAACTTCGGTGTTGGTCAGGGGGCGTGTTGTCCGTGCCACTATGGCCGCTCCTTCATGAATTGGTATACGCTTTTAGGTATACATCCTACCGTATACCTAAACGTATACCAATAATCACCGGATTTAGCCGGATGTTCTCGGACAACGACAGACACAAAAAAGCCCACAGGGCTTGTGCCGTGCGGGCTTTCAGGATTTCCCCGGACGTATCCGGAAGAGCAAGTGGTGGAGCTGGCGGGAGTTGAACCCGCGTCCGAAATTTCTACATCCTCGGTACTACATGCTTAGTTTGTCTTTACATTCGCACGCCAGCTGCGGACAGACACGCCACTAACGAACTAGCCTGATTAGTTTTAGCACTTCAACCCCAGGCAGGGCATCCGCGCGATCTCTTTTGGGTTTGACCTCTCTTGATCCCCGTCTTAAGAGCGGAAGCTAGGGAGAGAGGGCTCTTAGCAGGTTATTAAGCTGCTAAAGCGTAGTTTTCGTCGTTTGCGACTATTTTTTTGCGGCTTTTTACGAGGCAAACCGCCCCTCGGCATGCACCTTGGGTTTCGCAAATCCCGTCGAATCCAGAATCAGCCCCATAGTGTTGAACTGAGTATACCAGACTTCTCTTCCTGGTTACCAGCCAGAAACGCTAACTTATTGAATAGTACAATAAGTGCGCAGAATCAACGTCCTGCGTTTTTCATAATCCGTGCTTTGTCGAGCTGCCATTCGCGCGCTTTCAGGTCAGTACGTTTGTCGTGCTGTTTTTTGCCTTTTGCAACGCCGATTTTTACTTTGCACCAGGCATTTTTCCAGTACATGGAGAGCGCGACCACGGTGAAGCCTTCGCGGTTGATACGTCCGTAGAGGGATTCCAGCTCGCGCTTGTTAAGCAGCAGCTTACGGGTACGCGTTGGATCGCACACGTAATGTGAAGAGGCGACGGTCAGCGGCGTAAAGTTCGCGCCGAACAGAAAGGCTTCGCCATCTTTAAGGATCACATAGCTGTCGCCGATGTTTGCTTTTCCGGCACGCAGCGATTTTACTTCCCAGCCCTGCAATGCAAGACCCGCTTCGAATTCTTCTTCGATGAAATACTCATGGCGAGCACGCTTGTTTTGCGCAATGGTCGCCGAGCCTGGTTTATGTGCTTTTTTCTTCGTCATAGGTGTCGTAAAACCGTCGGTAATCTGATTTCAAAAAGTCACCTCATCGCGTCCTGTGAGGCCTAACGCGCTATATTAGCACGAGTTAAGGCTTAGCGTTTTTTTAACAGGTGATAAATGCTATTATTTGTCCGTTGTGTGACCATGGAAAATGCTATGCCTCAGATTAGCCGTACTGCGCTTGTACCCTACAGCGTGGAACAAATGTATCAGTTAGTGAACGACGTTAACTCCTATCCGCAGTTCATTCCGGGGTGCACCGGTAGTCGGGTGCTGGAGTCCGGCCCAACGCAGATGACGGCGGCGGTGGATGTCTCCAAAGCGGGGATCAGCAAGACGTTCACCACCCGTAATACGCTGAACGATAATCAGAGTATTTTGATGCATCTGGTGGATGGACCGTTCAAGTCCCTGATGGGGGGCTGGAAGTTTACCCCGCTGAGCGCTAACGCTTGCCGTATTGAGTTCCATCTGGATTTCGAGTTTACCAATAAGCTGATTGAGCTGGCGTTCGGCCGCATCTTTAAAGAGCTGGCCTCGAATATGGTTCAGGCGTTCACCACCCGCGCCAAAGAGGTTTACAGTGTCGCTTAAAATATCTGTGGAAGTGGTGTATGCGCTGCCAGAGAAGCAATATCTGCAGCGCGTCGCTCTGGATGAGGGCGCGACCGTTGAAGTGGCTATCCGTGCTTCCGGCTTACTTGAACTGCGCGCTGATATTGACCTGGCTAAAAATAAAGTCGGGATTTACAGCCGCCCGGTTAAGCTGGCGGACGAGCTTAAAGACGGTGACAGAGTCGAGATTTATCGCCCGCTTATTGCCGATCCTAAAGAGCTGCGTCGTCAGCGAGCGGAGAAATCGGCTAAGTAATTAGCCCTGAATCCTGGCTCACTCCTCAGATGGGCGAAAAATAGATGAAAGCAAAAAAGGTGCCTAATGAGCACCTTTTTGCATTTCTGAGAGCTGACTATTTGGTCAGAGCAGGCTTGTTGTCGATGTTGGTCAATACACCGGCGCTGCTGAAGGTCAGGGTCAGGGTTTGCTGGGTCACGCCTTCGTGGCCAGGCTGCTGACGGAATACATAGAACCAGGTATTTGTACCGAATGGATCGGACATCATTGGCGTTCCCAGTGCATAAGCGACCTGCTGTTGTGTCATACCCACCCGGATTTTGGACACATCGTTAGGAGTAAGATAGTTCCCCTGGTTGATGTCAGGACGGTAAACCACTTTCTCCAGAGTGGAACAGCCTGCGGTCAACATCAGAAGAACCGCTGCGGCAGCGGTCAGCATTTTACAACGCATAGTGATTTGATTCCTTTTCGGGCCCGAGCAGAACGCGGCTCATATGTAATATGCCGATGATAATAGACCTTGCCCCACTTTGAAACCGGTCTGGCGGCGTTTTTGTTGTTCTCTATGACCCTGAGTTCCCGAAAAAGTTTATGCCGCCAGCAGTTCTTTCGCGTTTGCGAGCGTATTGCGGGTGACTTCACTGCCACCCAGCAGGCGTGCCAGCTCCTGCAACCGGGCGCGTTTATCCAGCGGTTTCATGTGCGTTTCGGTCATTTCGCCGTCGGTTTCTTTACTCACAATAAAGTGATGATGGCCGCAGCCCGCTACCTGCGGCAGGTGGGTGACGCACATGACCTGAGTGGATTCGCCCAACTGACGTAACAGTTTACCGACAACGGCTGCGGTCGGGCCGCTGATACCCACGTCCACTTCATCAAAAATCAGTGCCGGTGTATCCATTTTACGGGCCGTGATCACCTGAATCGACAGGGCTATACGCGAAAGCTCACCGCCGGAGGCCACTTTGGAAATGGGCTGTAAGGGCTGGCCCGGGTTAGTGGTAACGCGAAATTCGATACGATCCGCGCCTTCTGCCGTCAGGTGGTTCTCTTCGAAACGAACATCGATAGTGAACACGCCATGCGGCATCGCCAGCGTGTGCATGCTGTCAGTGATGTGCTGGCTTAATTCCAGAGCGTAGTGCTGACGAATATCATGCAGGTGTTTCGCTGTGTCCAGCGCCTGCTGATGATGCAGATTCACCGCCAGGGATAAGGTTTCCAGCGAGTCAGCCTGGTCGTCAAGCTGCTGTTGTTCATCAAGCAGGGACTGATAGTAAGTGGGCAACTCTTCCGGTGTGACGTGGTGCTTACGCGCCAGGGAAATCTGCCGCGAAATGCGTTGCTCAAGTTCAAACAGGCGGTTCGGGTCAAGATCCAGGCGCTCGCAGTAGTGGCGCAGTTCGTCACCAGCTTCGGAGATTTGGATCGCAGCCTCTTCCAGCATATTCAGCACGCCGGACAGTTTGTTATCAAGGCCAGCCAGTTCAGTAATCAACTGACGCACGTTATACAGCTGGCTCTGCAGATTCACCTCTTCGCCATCCGCCAGCATAGTAAGCGCATTCTGGCTGGTTGAGAGCAGGTGACCGCTGTTGGCTAGACGTTTGTACTCTTCGTCGATTTGCTCAAACTCACCTGCCTGCGGGTTGAACTCATTCAGCTCTTTCAGCTGGTATTCGAGCAGTTCGGCACGCGCGGTGCGCTCCAGGCTTTGCTGCTGGTGTTGAGCCAGCTCACGACAGCTATGGTGCCACTGACGATAGTGCTCTGCCATAAGTTGAGTAAGTGCATACTCACCCGCGTAGCCATCAAGCAGGGCTTTCTGCTGCTCAGGTTTAATCAATTGCTGGTGCGCGTGCTGGCCATGGATTTGAATAAGCAACTGGCCAAGTTCGCGCAACTGAGAGAGCGGGACGGCTGTTCCGTTGATAAAACCCCGAGAACGGCCATCGCAGCTGATCACGCGGCGAAGTAAACACTCACGCCCATCTTCCAGCTGGTTATGCTCCAGCCAGCGCTGGGCCGCCGGTGTGTCTTTCAGCGAGAAGCGGGCGCAGAGATCGGCACGGGTCGCGCCTGTACGCACCATATCGCCCTCTGCACGACCGCCGAGGCACAAGCCGAGGGCATCTATGGCAATAGATTTACCTGCACCGGTTTCGCCGGTGATCGCCGTCATGCCGCTGTTGAAATCGATCTCAAGCTCACGAACAATGGCAAAGTTGCTGATGGTCAGTTGTGCCAGCATAATTGTTTTCCTGTATGAAAAACCATGACTGTGTTTACATACAGTATAGACTGGTTTTTTATACAGTAAAGTACTGGATGCAAAATCAGAACAATTTTTTTGACCAGCCTAGCTTTGAGCTTAATGTGTTGAAATAGCTGTAATCTTTTGGATGAATCAGGTTCAGATGATAATCACAGCGACGAATGAGCACATCTTCACCTTCCTGAATCGGCAGTGCGATCTGGCTATCACAGCTGATCTCAAGGTCATTGCGGCGGTGAGAGAAGCGCAGACGTATAGTGCTACTAGTGTTAATCACCAGCGGGCGCGCTGAGAGCGTGTGCGGGAACATCGGCACCAGGGTAATGGCATCCAGCGATGGCGTGAGGATCGGGCCACCTGCCGACAACGAATAGGCGGTAGAGCCCGTCGGCGTTGAGATAATCAACCCGTCAGAGCGCTGCGAGAAGGCGAAAATTTCATCGATATAGACTTCGAACTCAATCATGTGCGCCACTTTACCGGGGTGGAGAACCACCTCGTTAATGGCGGTACTGATACGTTTCTGACAGTCCTGCTGACATACCTGGGCTTCCAGCAAAAAACGCTTTTCGCTGATGTAGTGACCTTCCAGCACGTCGGCCAACTGCTGTTGCGCATTATCCGGGTCGAGGTCCGTCAGAAAGCCAAGATTGCCGCGGTTAACGCCGATGACTTTGATATCGTAACGGGCCAGAGTGCGCGCTGCCCCCAGCATGTTACCATCGCCGCCGACGACGACGGCGAGATCGGCCTGTTGGCCAATTTCCGCCAGAGTGCCGGTTTTGACACCCTTAAGCTGCAGCTCCTGCGCAATCTGCTGTTCGACCATCACTTCATAGCCTTTGCCAGACAGCCAGTGATACAACATTTCATGTGTTGTCAATGCGGTAGGATGGCGCGGATGCCCTACGATCCCAATACACCTGAAATGATTATTCATTTTCTGGAGGTCCTTGTGCCGGATGAATGATGACAATCTGCCTTGTTCCCTTGAATCCCGGAAACTGATCCCCATAATAAGCGAAGTTAGCGAGATAAATGCAGAAAAACGCGGAGAAATTCATGAGTAGTAAAGAACAGAAAACGCCTGAGGGGCAAGCCCCTGAAGAAATTATCACGGAACAGCACGACAACGTTGAAGCCGTAGAGCCAGATGCGTCTGCTGATCGGGTGGACCCGCGCGATGAAAAAATTGCCAATCTGGAAGCTCAGTTGGTAGAAGCACAGAATCGCGAACGCGATGGCGTGCTGCGCATCAAAGCGGAAATGGAAAACCTGCGTCGTCGTACCGAGCTGGACGTTGAAAAAGCGCATAAATTTGCGCTGGAGAAATTCATCAACGAGCTGCTGCCGGTGATTGACAGTCTGGATCGTGCGCTGGAAGTGGCTGATAAAGCTAACCCGGACAACGCGGCGATGATTGAAGGTATCGAACTGACGCTGAAATCCATGTTGGATGTGGTGGGTAAATTTGGTGTGGAAGTGATTGCCGATACCGACGTACCGCTGGATCCTAACGTTCACCAGGCGATTGCGATGGTGGAGTCTGAAGACATTGAAGCCGGTAAAGTGCTGGGCGTGATGCAGAAAGGTTATACTCTGAACGGCCGTACCATCCGTGCTGCAATGGTCACCGTGGCGAAAGCGAAAGCCTAATTTGCTGCTCTCGTAGTGCCGGGTGGCGGTTTCGCCTGACCCGGCCTACAACGTTATTCGGCAATACTTTCGCGTAGAGGCGTAACGGGCAGGACTCTCACCTGCTTAATCATATTGTCCTGCACGTCCAGAATATCAATATCGTATTGCTCAATGCGTACCCGCGTACCTACCGCCGGGATCTCCTCCAGCGCTTCCAGGATCATACCGTTGATAGTACGAGCATCATCTTCCGGCAGATGCCAGTTGAAGGCTTTGTTGAGTTCACGAATGTTCGCGCTACCGTCAATCAGTACTGAACCGTCGTTTTGTGGCGTAACCTCTTCGGCAAGGGAAGGGGACATGGATGTCGTGAAGTCACCGACAATCTCTTCCAGGATATCTTCCACCGTCACCAGCCCCTGGATATCGCCGTATTCATCCACCACCAGGCCGACTTTCTTTTTATTACGCTGAAATTTCACCAGCTGTGTGCTGAGCGGCGTTCCTTCCGGCACGTAGTAAATCTCATCGGAGGCGCGCAGTAGTACCTCTTTGGTGAACTCCTTTTTCTCGGTCATCAGGCGATAGGCTTCACGCACGCGCAGCATGCTGATGGCGTCGTCAAGGGAGTCGCGATACAACACAATGCGTCCGTGCGGAGAGTGCGTTAGCTGGCGGACGATAGCCTTCCAGTCGTCATTGATATCAATGCCGACGATTTCATTGCGCGGCACCATAATGTCGTCCACGCTGACCTTTTCCAGATCCAGCACCGATAACAGCATGTCCTGGTTACGGCGGGAGATCTGCGAGCGTGATTCGTTGACGATGGTGCGCAGTTCATCTTTACTGAGCGCACTGCTGATGGTCACATCCGCTTTAATACCGACCATGCGCATTAACAGGCGCGTGACGACATTTAGCAGCCAGACCAGCGGCATCATCAGTACAAGCAGCGGTACCAGCAGAAAACTGACGGGATAGGCGACTTTCTCCGGGTAAAGCGCGGCAACGGTTTTAGGCAGAACTTCGGCAAACACCAGTATCACAAACGTCAGCACGCCGGTGGCGATTGCAACGCCAGCGTTGCCGTACAGACGCATCCCGACAATGGTTCCCAGCGCCGAGGCGAGAATATTGACGAGGTTGTTGCCGATAAGCACCAGGCTAATCAGGCGGTCCGGTTTGCGCAAAAGCTTTTCAACGCGACGCGCGGAACGGTTACCTTGTTTCGCTCGATGGCGTAACCGGTAGCGGTTAAGCGTCATCATGCTGGTTTCCGAACCCGAGAAATAGGCGGAGATGACCACCATGACGATCAGCGTAACGATCAGCGTGGTGGTAGAGATGTGTTCCAGGGGGAACTCCTTTGTTACTTAGGCGGCAAATTGCTGTATGAAGCGGCTGCCAAAATAGGCAAGGGTGAGAATGCCCGCACCCGCCACGTTGAACCAGACCACGCGGCGACCGCGCCAGCCTTCATGATAATGGCCCCATAACAGGACAATATAGACAAACCACGCGATGATAGAGAGGACCGCTTTATCGATATTCTCCACGCTGAACAGGTTCTTCATATAAAACAAGCCAGTGCAAAGCGTTAATGTCAGAAGCACCACACCCACCTGGGTGATGTGGAACATCTTACGCTCAATGACCATCAGCGGCGGCATTTCATGGTTGAAAGCCAGCTTTTTGTTTTTTAGCTGGTAGTCAATCCATGCGAGCTGCATGGCGTAGAGGGCGGCAATGATAAGCGTCGCGTAAGCGAACAGCGACAGGCCGATGTGCACCAGCATGCCCGGCGTCGCCTCCAGATGAGTAATAAACTCATTGGGCATGAAGGTGGCCAGCGCCAGGTTGATCAGCGCGAAGGCGTAAATAATCGGCAGCAGCAGCCAGCCACGATTTTTAGAGGCGACAATGGTCATGACCGTACAGATCATCAGGCTGACCAGCGAGCCAACGTTCAGTGCGCTCAGATTTTGCACGCTTCCGTCGCCAGGGATAATACGTGATTCTAGCGCAAATGCATGGCTTATCAATGCGATAACCGCCGAAAGCATCGCCATGCGCCGCCAGCCGCTGTTTTTTTGCAACAGGCCAGGAATGATCAACGCAAGGCTGAAAGAGTAGGCAACTAGGGCGATCAGTGCGAAAACAGGCATATAGGCGTCGACAGTCGTCTTAAGTAAGTAAAGAGAATCAGTATAACGTTACGTGACGCCTGCTCCAACCGTTGCATAACAACAAAGGCGCCTTCATGTTATACTCCGGCAAAATTCTGTGTATGTGTCGCTATGGCGACACAACGTTTTTACCCCAGGCGAGAGACAATGTTTGATAATTTAACCGATCGTTTGTCGCGCACGCTGCGTAACATCAGCGGCCGCGGACGCCTCACTGAAGAAAATGTTAAAGAGACGCTGCGCGAAGTTCGCATGGCGCTACTCGAAGCCGACGTGGCACTGCCGGTCGTGCGTGATTTTATCAGCCGCGTAAAAGAGAAAGCGGTTGGTCACGAAGTGAACAAAAGCCTGACCCCGGGCCAGGAGTTCGTCAAGATCGTCCGTAGCGAACTGGTTTCGGCAATGGGCGATGAGAACCAGGTGCTCAACCTGGCGGCCCAGCCACCGGCGGTTGTACTGATGGCGGGCCTGCAGGGTGCGGGTAAAACCACAAGCGTGGGTAAGCTGGGTAAATTCCTGACCGAAAAGCACAAGAAAAAAGTGCTGGTGGTTTCTGCCGACGTCTATCGTCCGGCGGCAATCAAACAGCTGGAAACGCTGGCGGAACAGGTTGGTGTAGATTTCTTCCCGTCCGACGTGGCTCAAAAGCCTGTCGATATCGTTAACGCGGCGCTGAAAGAAGCGAAGCTGAAATTCTACGATGTGCTGCTGGTGGATACCGCCGGTCGTCTGCACGTCGACGAAGCGATGATGGACGAAATCAAGCAGGTGCATGCCTCTATCAACCCGGTAGAGACCCTGTTCGTTGTGGACGCCATGACCGGTCAGGATGCGGCGAATACCGCAAAAGCATTCAACGAAGCCCTGCCGTTAACCGGCGTGGTGCTGACCAAAGTGGACGGTGACGCCCGCGGCGGTGCGGCCCTTTCTATTCGTCATATCACCGGTAAGCCGATCAAATTCCTCGGCGTGGGCGAGAAAACCGATGCGCTGGAGCCATTCCATCCGGATCGTATTGCCTCGCGTATCCTCGGCATGGGCGATGTGCTCTCGCTTATCGAAGATATTGAGAGCAAAGTTGACCGCGCCCAGGCTGAGAAGCTGGCCAGCAAGCTGAAAAAAGGCGACGGTTTCGATTTGACCGACTTCCTTGAACAGTTGCGTCAGATGAAAAATATGGGTGGTATGGCAAGCCTGATGGGCAAACTGCCCGGCATGGGGCAAATTCCTGACAACGTGAAATCGCAGATGGATGACAATGTGCTGGTGCGTATGGAGGCGATCATCAACTCTATGACGCTGAAGGAGCGTGCGAAGCCAGAAATCATCAAAGGTTCGCGTAAACGCCGCATTGCCGCTGGTTGCGGCATGCAGGTGCAGGACGTTAACCGTCTTCTGAAACAGTTCGATGACATGCAGCGCATGATGAAGAAAATGAAGAAAGGCGGCATGGCGAAGATGATGCGCGGCATGAAGGGCATGATGCCACCAGGATTCCCTGGTAGATAAATCGTGTTTTGCGCTCAGCATCAAGATGCTGATTGCATTTCCCCCAAAAATCAGTAAAATTTTCGGGCTTTTAATATGACACCCGGGCTCCGTTCCTCGATGGGGCCCGGTTGTTTTATTCACACAAGAGGATGTTATGGTTACTATTCGTTTAGCTCGTCACGGCGCTAAAAAGCGTCCGTTCTACCAGGTTGTTGTGACTGACAGCCGTAATGCACGCAACGGTCGCTTCATCGAGCGCGTTGGTTTCTTCAACCCACTGGCCTCTGGCGCAGAAGAAGAAACTCGCCTGGATCTGGATCGTATCGCTCACTGGGTTGGCCAGGGCGCTACTGTTTCCGATCGCGTTGCTACGCTTATCAAAGCAGCAAACAAAGCAGCTTAATCTGTCACGGTGGTCATGATGAGCAATAAAGCACCTGTTGAACCGATCGTATTGGGAAAAATGGGTTCTTGCTACGGGATCCGTGGTTGGCTCAGAGTGTTTTCCTCCACTGAAGAGGCTGAAAGCATTTTTAATTATCAGCCCTGGTTTATACAGAAGGCCGGTAAGTGGGAAGAGGTCGAGCTGGAAAGCTGGCGTCACCACAATCAGGATATCGTCATCAAGCTGAAAGGTGTTGACGATCGCGATGCCGCGAATGCGCTGACTAATTGTGAAATTATCGTGGATTCGTCGCAGTTGCCACAGCTGGAAGCGGGCGACTACTACTGGAAAGACCTGATGGGCTGCCAGGTGGTTACTACTGAAGGTTACAGCCTGGGGAAAGTCATTGATATGATGGAAACCGGGTCAAATGACGTTCTCGTCATTAAGGCAAACCTGAAAGATGCATTTGGCATCAAGGAGCGGTTGGTTCCGTTCCTCGATGGACAGGTTATCAAGAATGTCGATCTCACTACTCAAACCATTGAAGTAGATTGGGATCCTGGTTTTTAAATTCTCCGGATAAACGGTAAAAGACGGCGCTATGGGGATTGGCTTGTGTTTATAGGTATCGTTAGCCTGTTTCCTGAAATGTTCCGCGCGATTACCGATTACGGGGTAACTGGCCGGGCAGTAAAAAATGGCCTGCTGAACATCCAGAGCTGGAGTCCTCGTGACTTTGCTCATGACCGGCACCGTACCGTGGACGATCGTCCTTACGGCGGCGGACCGGGGATGTTAATGATGGTGCAACCCTTACGGGACGCCATTCACACAGCAAAAGCCGCGGCAGGTGAAGGCGCAAAGGTGATTTATCTGTCACCTCAGGGACGCAAGCTTGATCAAGCTGGCGTTTGCGAACTGGCGACGAATCAAAAGCTGATTCTGGTCTGTGGTCGCTACGAAGGGATAGATGAGCGCGTAATTCAAACCGAGATTGACGAAGAATGGTCTATCGGCGATTACGTTCTCAGCGGTGGTGAGTTACCCGCAATGACGCTGATTGACTCCGTTGCCCGGTTTATTCCGGGGGTACTGGGCCATGAAGCATCAGCAATTGAAGATTCATTTGCTGATGGATTGCTGGACTGCCCACACTATACGCGTCCTGAAGTGTTAGAAGGAATGGACGTCCCGGCAGTGTTGCTGTCCGGAAACCATGCCGAGATACGTCGCTGGCGTTTGAAACAGTCGCTGGGCCGAACCTGGCTTAGAAGACCTGAACTTCTGGAAAACCTGGCTCTGACTGAAGAGCAAGCAAAGTTGTTGGCCGCGTTCAAAACTGAACACGTGCACCAGCAGCATGAACATGATGGGAAAGCGTAATACGCTCCCGAATATCAGTTTACCCAGGATAAGAGATTAAATTATGAGCAACATCATTAAGCAAATTGAACAAGAGCAGATGAAGCAGGACGTACCTTCCTTCCGTCCAGGTGACACCGTGGAAGTGAAAGTATGGGTTGTTGAAGGTTCCAAAAAACGTCTGCAGGCATTCGAGGGCGTGGTTATCGCTATTCGTAACCGCGGTCTGCACTCTGCATTCACTGTTCGTAAAATTTCCAACGGCGAAGGCGTTGAGCGTGTCTTCCAGACTCACTCTCCGGTAGTTGACAGCATTGCTGTTAAACGTCGTGGTGCTGTACGTAAAGCTAAACTGTACTACCTGCGTGAGCGCACTGGTAAGTCTGCTCGTATTAAAGAGCGTCTGAACTAAGATTCGCTTAAGCAACATCCTGATAAAAAGGGCTGGCCGAAAGGCTGGCCCTTTTTTTGTCAATCTTAAACCATCTCCTGTGGAGGTGGTGATACAACAGCTCGCCGATTTAGGTGAAGCGTAACATTCTGGTGCCGACTAACATCCCGCCCCCGCGGCTGTCCCGGCAGGACTTAAGCCGCTTTGCTCTCGATTACATGGTGTTCGGGAATGCGTTTATTAAGGAGCGCTTGAGCATAACCAGTAAGCCGATAAAATATGAAACCTCACCGGCCAAATACACCCGGCGTGGCCTGGAACAGGACACCTGCTGATATATCCAGAACTTCACGAAGTAGCACCAGTTTGCACCGGGCTCGATGTTTCACCTGCTGGAGCCGGATATCAACCAGGAGCTATACGGGATGCTGGAATACCTGAGCGCATTAAACTTGGCATGGCTGAATGCGCACGCCACGCTGTTTTGCCGCAAGTATTACCAGAACGGCGCGCACGCCAGTTACATCATGTATGTGACCGACGCGGCGCAAGGCCCGAGAATGCGGGCTCAATCGGGGATGTTGAGAAGGCGGCAAAGGTGTTTGTGCGCAATGAGCTGATACCGTTACAGGCGCGCTTTCAGGAGCTTAACGAGTGGGCGGGGGAGGAGATCATCAGTTTGTCTCGTATTATAAAAGCGCTTTTATCAATGCTTCTCACGCGTTATAGCATGATAAATTTTACCCACTACATACATACACGGCCAGAATGCCGAATAATATCGACGAAACCGCAAAAAAAACAATCGATGACAGGAAGGGACTGAATAAACCGCCAAGGCTCGTAAAATCGCTAAGCCTGGCAAGAATATCATTAGGAACCTTCCTTAGTATAATTACAGGAATTATTAGAAAAAAATAATTGCCGCTATAATGTAAATGAGTATTTTTCGACTTTTTTTCATCTTCAACCTTGCCCCTGCGAGCGGCCATGATCAATCATTAGCCAATAATGTTACAACAAGGCACATGGAAATGGCACATAACTATCTTAAGTGGAAAGCAGAAACAGACAGAAATAGGGCTCATGCTTCGTGACTAATGAATACTACACAAGCACCTGTTATGAGCAATGGAGCGAAGATAAGCGCTTGTATTTGTCATTGTTAGAGATATACAAAAGAAATGATGTCGTGCTTGATATGGTCGAACTTTACTTTCGTAAAGCTTTCAGGCGCCCTGGAGAAAATAAAAGTAATATGCTTGTTTCTTACTTAAAGGAGAAAATTAGAGAGAAAGCATATGATGCAGTTGACCGCTCAAGCAAACTCGCCATTTCGTTAGCTATTGCCAGGTTGATCATTAGTAGTGGTAATATTCAGGGGTCATTTATTCGAAAAGTGAATCAAATGTCTACATGGTTTGTGCAACTCACGATATTTTATTCAAAGGCTAAAGTTGCGGCATAGGCAGCAAGAAAATTGAAATTTCAGGGTTCGGAATATTATCAAATACTTTTTTAAGAAAAGATGGAGATACTGTATTTCCTTATCGAACCTCAGGTGTCGAAAGTGATTTACGAGTTTCAATCCGGCGGAAATAATGAAGAGGTTATCGGTGGCGCCTTATAATGGCAGGTGCCTTTTTGTTTATTATTTCGATCCCCGACTATTCTGGCGTTCTTACTTTTATATGGTTTTTGGTCGTTTCTTATTTATATCTAAAATATAATCGATGGTATCGATAGCCCGTTATAAAAGGTTATCTCTTTGAATTTTAGTTTTTTTGGGGGGGTAGAATAATGTTAAATTTGGATCTTCCTCCGCTGTTAAAAATTCCATATATCTTGATTCAACTGAATTGACTGCAATCATAAACTGCATGCCCTCAATGAGCGAAACCGGCCTTTCTACGCCAGAAATGGAAGCATTCGTATAAGTTCGACCGACCCAAAATCCGCCGCCATACTCTTTCAGCCTCTGAAAAAAAACCAGCCACCCTCGACGAATCGCGGCAGGCTCTCACCCCGTTTCACTACCTGATAATTACTATCTTTCACGCCCATACTTTCCTCCTGCCGCCTCGCTATGCTCGTTGCCCAACCCTGCAACATGATAAAAATTATCGCATTGCAGCGTTAACAATTTCGTTTAACCCTCGTGATATTTCAGCATCGTCCAAACATAAGTTATTCAGCATTATAAAAAATATCTTCTTCTCGTTTGCTGTGTTCGTCGTTCGCTAATTCAGCAAAGAGAGCAAGCGCAAGCTTTAAGTCTGCCGGGCGGCAATCTGCATTTATTGCCACATCCGCAATAAATTGCACAAAAGTCCATTTCAACTCCGCCCGGCTGCTTTGCACACTAAACATCCAACCCCCACAAAATTCATTTTCTGTATGTATATGCAGTGTGTATGCAATCTGAAAAATTGCGAAGTAAAATTAATTTTCGATTGTTTTCCTGGGTACTTGAAATAGCATGTTATTGCGCGTTGAGGCGGTTGCGAGCTAAAGAATTAATGCGTCCTAAAATCTCTTTTGAACGTTCGTCGTGCGCAGGCGAGGCTGGGAAAATATCCCCGTTAACAGATCCACGATACCACTTTCACTTGATGCGACTTTTTCCGTGCGCTATATGGTGCAGCACCTCACCCCGGCTCAAAGTAATTCCGGTAAAAATTGGATCTCGTCAATTGTTCTGACTATCGCTCCGTGGGTAAATTTACGTCTCGCCTCTGGTTAGCGACCGAGCCGTCATATTCATCGATGAGGCTGATGCGGTTCCCCTCTTCGTCCTCAAGCTCCAGCCCTTTCAGAAATTCGCGGGTGCGGCGCTTCTGCTCGCGCCAGTCCGTCACGCAGTTTTTACTGCGTAAACATGCTTTTTCTTGCTCACATTAACCCTTTCTTCATAAATCATTTACAATGCTCACCTCTTACGTGGAGGATAAGTGGATAACGAACGGCATCATCATAACCGGAAACGCGCAGCGGCACTGACCGCGCTGTTTGCGATCCTGATGATCGTGGTCGCGCCGCTTATCTCACTCTCTCTGCAAAACGATCCCATGGGTGCCATGCCGGGCATGCATCATGACATGAGCATGATGTCGATGGATGAGCACCAGAGCAATATGCAGCATTCCGGGCCCGTCGATCATGCCCCGGCCTGTGGCTACTGTGTGCTGTTAGCGCATATGCCGGGTGTGATGCTTGCGCTGATCGTGCTGCTCAGCGTCGTGCTGCAACGGCTTCGCGTAAAGCCGCCTCGTCAGGTGGTAAACCACTGGCACTTTTTTCCCTGGCTCTATCCTGATACCCGCGCGCCACCGCAGAGATCTGCTTTTTACCTTTAAAAACAAAATTGCTCACTTTTTGCCTTAAAAGGAAAAGTATGACTACCTGCACACCGCGCGCGGCATGGGGAAACCTGCTGCGTCGACTCCATTTCTATGTCGGGCTGTTTGTCGGCCCGTTTATCTTCTTTGCCGCGCTAACCGGCACGCTGTATGTGGCCACGCCGCAGCTGGAAAGCGCACTCTACCGGCACGCGCTTTACACTAACACCGTCGGCGAACCACTGGCGCTGGCGCAACAAATTGCGGCGGCGGAAAAAATCGTTGGCCCGGCGTTGCAATTGCATGCCGTGCGTCCGGGCCTGGCTTACGGCGAAACCACCCGCGTGATGTTTGCCGATGCGGAACTTGGGCCATCGGAACATCGCGCTATCTTCATTGATCCGCTAACTCTTGAGGTGCGTGGGGATATGACGGTATATGGCACCAGCGGGATTTTACCGCTGCGTCAGAAAATCGATTATTTGCATAATTCACTCATGATGGGCGATTTCGGCCGGCTGTATAGCGAGCTGGCGGCATCCTGGATGTGGGTATCTGCGCTGGGCGGGATAGCCCTGTGGTTTTCCACCCGACCAAAGCGGCGGATCGTTAATCGCTTCCAGAATCGTCGTCGCCTGCACGTCATCCTGGGCTGGACCCTGCTGGGCGGGATGTTGCTGTTCTCCGCCACCGGGCTGACGTGGTCAAAATGGGCAGGCGGCAATGTTGATAAGCTCCGCGCAGAGATGAACTGGCTAACGCCGCAGGTGAATACAACGCTATCGGGTACGCCAGTCATTACCCATGAGCACGCAGAACATCGCAGCCATCACGGCGCAATGGAGAGGCCGGAAATAACCCGGGATCTGAGCCTGTTTGATGGTGTGTTTCATGCCGCCCGTGATGCGGGAATTGATGCGAACAAACTTGAGATCCGCCCGGCAAGGAGGGCTAATCAGGCCTGGACGGTAGCGGAAATCGATCGCGGCTGGCCGACCCAGGTTGATACTGTAGCCGTTGATCCGCACGCCTTACAGATTGTGGACCGCATACGCTTTGACGATTTTCCGCTCATGGCAAAGCTGACCCGCTGGGGCGTGGATTTCCATATGGGGATTTTGTTTGGCGTGGTTAACCAACTGCTGCTGATCGCGTTTGGCGTTGCCCTGAGCGTGCTGATTGTCTGGGGATACCGGATGTGGTGGATACGCCGTCCGGCGCAGTCTGCAGCAAACCCCGTTCAGACGCTTTTTCAAAGCTGGCTGGCCTTGTCGCGATGGGGAAGGGGAATCACGCTGCTGGTTAGCGTAATGCTGGGACTGGCGCTGCCGGTGATGGGGACCAGCCTGGTAGTATTCATTATTGTTGACTGGCTGCGCTGGCGTTCAACCTTTCCTCCATCCCTTTTCCCTTCAGCATAGCGTGGCAGGATTTCTGTAGGGTGTAATTTTAAGTTTACGATTAAAGCGGCTTTTATTTGCATATAATCGCGACATGTAAACTAATGTGTACGTATTTTGGATTGAAATCTTTACTGAATGTGGTATCGTAATCTTACCTCATCGAGGAAACAACTATCGCAAACGAGCCAGACAGGATTGCCATCATGCAAAAAGACGCGCTGAACAACGTACACATTACCGACGAACAGGTTCTGATCACCCCGGAACAACTGAAAGCGGAATTCCCGCTGAGCATTGCGCAGGAGGCTCAAATTGAGCGCTCTCGCCAGACCATTTCAAATATTATCGCTGGTCGCGATCCGCGTCTGCTGGTGGTATGTGGTCCCTGCTCGATTCACGATCCTGAAACGGCTATTGAGTACGCTCGTCGGTTTAAAACATTAGCGGAGGAGGTCAGCGATAGCCTCTATCTGGTGATGCGCGTCTATTTTGAAAAGCCACGTACTACCGTTGGCTGGAAAGGGTTGATTAATGACCCGCATATGGATGGCTCGTTTGATGTGGAAGCAGGCCTGAAGATTGCGCGTCAACTACTGGTCGAGCTGGTGAGCATGGGGCTGCCGCTGGCAACAGAAGCGCTGGATCCAAACAGCCCGCAGTACCTGGGCGATCTGTTTAGCTGGTCTGCGATTGGTGCGCGTACCACTGAATCGCAAACTCACCGTGAGATGGCGTCTGGCCTGTCAATGCCGGTCGGTTTCAAAAACGGTACCGACGGGAGCCTGGCAACGGCGATTAACGCCATGCGCGCCGCGGCAATGCCGCACCGCTTTGTCGGGATTAACCAGGCGGGCCAGGTTTGCCTGCTGCAAACGCAGGGCAACCCGGATGGTCACGTGATCCTGCGCGGGGGGAAAGCGCCAAATTACAGCCCGGCAGATGTGGCTCAATGTGAAAAAGAGATGCAGCAAGCGGGACTGCGACCGGCTCTGATGGTAGATTGCAGTCATGGTAACTCCAATAAAGATTACCGTCGTCAGCCTGCGGTTGCGGAATCGGTCGTGGCACAGATAAAAGATGGCAACAGGTCTATTATCGGCCTGATGATTGAGAGCAACATTCATGAAGGCAATCAGTCATCGGAACAACCGCGTAGCGCGATAAAGCCGGGTGTATCCGTGACCGATGCCTGCATCAGTTGGGAAGCCACCGATGCGCTGCTGCGTGAGATCCATAAAGATTTAAACGGCCAGCTGGCGACGCGTCTGGCTTAAGAGGTTAGTTATGGTTGCTGAATTGACCGTATTACGCGATCAAATTGATGATGTGGATAAGGCGCTGCTGGATTTGCTGGCGCGCCGCATGGCGCTGGTAGCCGAGGTCGGCGAGGTAAAAAGCAAATACGGCCTGCCGATTTACGTCCCGGAGCGCGAAGCCTCCATGCTGGCTTCACGTCGTAATGAAGCGCAGTCGCTGGGCGTCTCGCCGGATTTAATTGAGGATGTTTTGCGTCGCGTGATGCGAGAATCATATTCCAGCGAGAACGACAAAGGCTTTAAAACGCTTTGCCCGTCGCTACGTCCGGTGGTTATTGTAGGCGGTGGCGGACAAATGGGCCGTCTGTTTGAAAAAATGCTGACGCTTTCTGGCTACCAGGTGCGCATTCTTGAAAAAGAGGACTGGGCACATGCGCCAGAACGGATGAAAGATGCGGGTATGGTTATCGTCAGCGTTCCTATCCACGTCACGGAGCAGGTCATCGGGACACTTCCCCCCCTGCCGGAAGATTGCATTCTGGTCGATCTGGCGTCGGTTAAAAACGGCCCGCTGCAGGCCATGCTGGCAGCCCATGCCGGTCCGGTGCTGGGCCTGCACCCGATGTTTGGTCCGGACAGCGGCAGCCTGGCTAAGCAGGTGGTGGTATACTGTGATGGCCGCCAGCCTGAAGCCTACCAGTGGTTCCTGGAACAAATTCAGGTCTGGGGTGCGCGTTTACACCGCATTAGCGCCGTTGAGCACGACCAGAACATGGCGTTTATTCAGGCGCTGCGCCATTTTACAACCTTTGCCTATGGACTTCACCTGGCGGAAGAGAATGTTCAGCTTGAACAGTTGCTGGCACTTTCCTCCCCCATCTATCGCCTGGAGCTGGCGATGGTAGGGCGTCTGTTTGCCCAGGATCCGCAGCTTTATGCTGATATTATCATGTCCTCTGGCAACAACCTGGCGCTGATTAAGCGTTACTATCAGCGTTTTGGCGAGGCAATTACTTTGCTGGAACAGGGGGATAAACAGGCTTTTATCGACAGCTTCCGTAAAGTGGAGCACTGGTTCGGTGATTACGCGACCCGTTTTCAGAGTGAGAGCCGCACGCTGCTGCGTCTGGCAAATGACAGTCGTCAGTAATAAAGAAGGCCCGGGCATGACCGGGCTTGTTCATCAAAATACTCTTCGTTTAGCAACTTAAAAAAACAAACTCAGTAAAAGGTGAACTCCGCCATACTTCTAGTTGCATGTGCGTTGGCTGCACTCGTTCACCCCAGTCACATACTTATGTACGCTCCCGGGGATTCACTCTCTTGCTGCCTTCCTGCAACTCGAATTATTTAGGGTATATGCACTATATGCCGTCAGAAAATCGTTACCAATAACCTGTTGTATGTAATGAGGCCGGTCTGGCTGCACTGAATATCATACAAAAAGATGGAAAATTGGCTCGAAGCAGGCATTAATTGCGAGTCGGAAGAATTTCAATGGCGGGCCGCTACACCTACTGTTTTCTGAGAATGAAGGGGGCTGATGCTTTAACTGGTGGGAGACACTCCTCACAACTTTTGCAACCTGCCTGGGGTCTACAAAGGGAACGCAGTGGGGGGGATTTCGTGTTCGTGAGGTGAACCGAAGACTAATCTATCCTGCAACAGAAGATGGGTATCGGAAATAGTTAACCGTTCTTTTTCAAGGCCGTTTTTATTAAACAACATGTGGACGTTAATCGTAGATGATAAATAGCTTTGCTGCGGGTTAGCGGCTGATATGGTATCGACTGCATTGCCAAATTTCACCACAGGCCATTTCAAGTCAATAGCAATATCTACACCCTGACGCTTACTCACCGTAAAACTGATATCTGGTTTGCCCACCTTCATCCATATGTTATCCACACAGATAAGATCCGGCGGTTGGTGCTTAAATTGATCGAAAATCTGCTCCTGCACACCTGGATTAATGCTTTCAGGAATTAAGTAACGGCTCAATGCCAGCAGACTCATGGGATTGTTGTCTACCAAACTGGATAATTGTTCTAGTTGCCGCTGTTTTAGTGGCGATAGCCCAGTTTCACCCATCCAGCTGGTTTTTGCCTGAGCGAGAAATTGACTACCCATGTTGATGAGTCTGGTGTAGTAATTCAGGTAGGTGTTATCTATTTTTAAATTAATGCCTTTATCCAATGATTTGATGAATTCGCTGTCCACTACCAGGGTATTGACTTCTTGAGGATGGTGTACCGGGACGCGAAATTCGGTATCAATATAATTCTGCAATTGCGCCGACGGTGGATGTGCACTCGCAAGCTGTACTGATACCGCTTCAATGTTGCCAGACCAATTCTGCGCCACTTTAATTTTCGGAGTGGGCAGCCGGGTCAAAAAGGACCCGATGGAGGCGGCATCCTGCTGCAGTGTTTCGCGGATACCCTTGGGTAATGCATTGATATTTTGATTAACAATAGCGCTTTGTTCGGTGGCGTGGCCCATCAATACCACCCTGGCAAAATCTTTTGGTGAGATGTCTTCCGCCACCGCCAGATTGTCCGGCCACCATTCGGTGAACACGGCTGACAGATCTTTTTCGCTATAGGGCAACTGCAAGTATTGCTGAATATTATCGATCTGCTGGAATGCGGAAGTCACCATTTTGGGAGCCTGAGTTACCACAAAGTCCAAAGTCTGCAAACCCGTTGGTGGCGGCGGTAATGTACTCGATTCAGGAGCCAACGCCTGATACAGTTTCCAGGCGGCCATATCATGCAGATGGGAACTTTGCCGGAATTCAGGTCGGTCCAGGATGGCGCGTTTCAGCGCTGACATGAATGTGGCGGAAATCATTTTACCGCCGGTAACGCCGGTAAAAACATTGTCCAGCGCCAGACGCAAAACATTTTCGCCGCCGTCAAATTTGGTTAATGCGGCCAGTACGCGTTCCACGCTATGATCCTGGATTATTGTCGGCCCGATATAGTCTGTAATACCGGTAGCTATTTTCCGTACCAGTCCACTCTGTCCTCTGGATTGTAAAATGAGATCAACCCATGACCCTAATCCATTTTCGGCCTGTTCTTTGGTATTATTAAACAGCGCCGATCTGCCCTGATTAACAATTTCTGCGCTACGTTTTCCTAAACTTTTATTATTTATGATATAATGCTGCGTCAGCGTGAATGTATCGGAAATAATATTTTTAGCCAGCTTATCTCGTGTAATTGAACCCAAGGTGATGCATTTGGTTAAGGCATTGAATATGCTATTGCTATCCATACAGTGATAAGTGAGGACTCGAAGGCGAAATTTGGCGATGGCCATATTATTCATGGTTTCAAGGTCTTTTTAAGATGCTGGCTGGCTGAAGTATCCAATAAGGGTGGCTGGGCTGCCTGGCCTATTTTGGGTAAATTCTCTTTCCAGTATTGCGCTTGATCAACTAGCGTTTCAACGCCCTTAAGGGCGGCTTCGGTCGATAACAGAGCTAAATCCATCAAGCAAAAGAGGATGATTCGCTGGCCGCCAGCGTCGTAGCCAAACCAGCAGCGATGCGTGGCGATACCGAATAAATGGATCTGCAAAAGAGAGGCAAAAAAATCATCCGACAGCGGTTGGGTAATTTGCATCACCGGCGAAAAGAGATACACATAGCTGTCATGATTTTCAAACGTAATATCGATGTTATCGTCGAAACGCATAGTGCAGCCGCCACTTTGCAATGCATCGTTAATATTAAAATGCGCATCTGCATTAAGTGATTGTAAGAGTTCAGAAAAAGTCATCGCATTATCTCTGGTCAGTTCGCACGTTTTATCGCACGAGGGTCGACTAATCTGCTTGATGATTAGAGCTTATTTCAATATCTTACAAATAATTAACTCGATGATACTATCAAATTTCGATTATATTTTTCTTGTACAGCAATGCACAGCCCGATAATCCTCACATATTTAACGGCGGTTGCACTTTGATTCAGGTTATGCATGGTACATGCCGACCTTTAAATGAGGTCATGTACTTCTTCATCAGCATAAAGGGATGATTATTTTAACATCTCACATCTTTTGCAATAGTGCCTTCACCCCTCACTCAAGATTTTCCGCCAGAGACATAACTTTGCCAACTTTTACATAACGAAAGATATAAAGGATAAAGATGCAGATACCGCATGCGCAGCGGTTTGTCAATTATCATAGCCAACTGTACTCGTCTGTATGATATCTTTTTCCCGGGCATCGTGGTTTTACTTCACGTCGGAAATGTACACATCCCCGACACGAACCTGACGATAGTTATGGACGCAAACGGCAATATTTTTTCAGGCCAGACGGTTAGCTTCAATGCCAGTAATGGGGCAACTATTAATACAAGCGGCATCATCGGCGAAGACGGGACAATTACAGTTATGATATCCAGCATCAACAATAATACTCAGTCCATGAATGTCTATTTCACGCTCGTCGCAAGTGATTTAAAAATTGTTCAAGCTTCAGTACAAGGGATAGGGTCAGTTGCGTCCATCGGACAATATGTAGAGGGGGTTAATGCTCGGGATCTTCGCGAGCGGTTCTTCTGAGGACGATTTATCATACGGTGCGAGGGTTGAAATTATTGAGGGTACAGAAAAAGATATTTTTATCGCCCGTGATATTAGGCTGTGTCCCTTAATCGTTTGAGCTATAGTAACTGTCTGTTTCCACAACATATTGAACTATGGCTCGCTACGACCTTCCTGATGAAGCATGGATTATCATCCAGCCTTTATTGCCTGCTGAACCCGTATCTCCACGGGCCGGACGCCCATGGGCTGAGCATCGTAAAATTATCAACGGTATGTTCTGGGTGTTGTGTTCCGGGGCTCCGTGGCGTGATTTACCTGAACGATATGGACCATGGAAAACGGTTTATAACCGCTTTAACCGGTGGTCAAAATCAGGTGTTATTAACATTATTTTCAACAGGTTGCTTTCGCTACTTGATGCCAGCAATCTTGTTGACTGGTCTGCTACGGCGCTGGATGGCAGCAATATCCGGGCGTTGAAATGTGCTGCCGGGGCTCAAAAAAACATCCCGATATCGCCGGAGATAATGGGCTGGGTCGCTCTCGCGGTGGTTTTGGCACCAAAATCCATCTGGCGACAGACGGAAACGGTCTTCCGTTAAACATAGTGCTGAGTCCCGGACAGGCTCACGAAAGCCAGTTCGCGCAACGTCTTCTCGACGGTATTGGTGTTCAGCGCCAGAACGGCAGCATGAAACGCCGTGGCCATGCGGTACTGGCCGACAAAGCGTACTCCGGGCATGCGTTACGCAACGAACTGAAAAGCAAAGGTATAAAAGCAGTCATTCCCCGAAAATCAAATGAGAAAATGGCATTGGATGGGCGTTCACAGCTCGATCGTAATGCGTACCGCAATCGCAACGTTGTTGAGCGATGTTTTGGTCGCCTGAAAGAATACCGTCGCATAGCGACGCGTTACGACAAAACGGCGAGAAATTATCTGGCGATGGTGAAGCTGGGCTGCATCCGGCTCTTTTATCAACGACTATATAATTAAGGGACACAGCCTAATGTTATTCGTTCAGGGCCGAATACATTAAATAATGTGAGTAGGATAAATTCCGGGGCCAGTGTTACCGCAAGCCAGGTTAGTCAAGACCGCATAGGGCAATTTTATTAAGGATACCAGTTTATAAACTAACAATAATGATATGGTTAGGTTCTGGTCGTTCTGATAAGCCTTCAGGATCGCCTGCGACAATGGTTGCTGGCAGGCTGAAACACCCTCAGGGAAATATCGTATTGTTTTTCAAATGCATTAGCGCATTGGTGTATATACTAAAAAGCCTGCGGGATCTCCGCTGACTTTTTTAGGGATTTGTCATGACTCAGTTGCGCGTGTTATTTGACTATACGGGACATCTGCCAGAGTGCCCGACGTGGAGTGTGAACGAAAATGCACTCTACTGGGCAGACATCCTGCAGGGCGAGATCCACCGGTATCATCTGCCTACGGCAGAACACACCGTATTGTCCTTTCACGAAGAAGTAGGCTGTTTCGCGCTGCGAGAGAGCGGCGGTTTTATCGTCGCGATGCGAACGGGCATCTGGCTTAGCGATAAACACGGTCTGCTGCAGCGTAAGGTATGTGATAATCCGTCAAACCCGCAGCTCGCGCGTTTCAACGATGGCGGCACCGATGCTCAGGGGCGTTTTTATGCCGGTACTTTCTGGGGGCCGGGGGATTACAATGGCGCATTGCTGATGCGCATCGACAACGATCTGACACCGAAAGTTATCCAGTGTGATATCCACGGGCATAACGGTTTAGCGTTTAGCCCCGATCAACAGTGGATGTTCACCTCGGACACGCCCAACGCTGTTATCTACCGTACGCCGCTTGATGAACAGGCTGAACCAGGCAAACGCGAGGTATTTCGCCGCTTTAAAGAGGGTGAAGGCATACCTGACGGTGCGGCGATGGATGCAGAAGGCTGCTACTGGAGCGCGCTGTTTGATGGCTGGCGCATTGCACGGTACTCACCGCAAGGGGAGCAGCTTGAGGAGTATCGTCTGCCGGTTCGCTGCCCGACGATGGTCTGTTTTGGCGGTGACGATATGAAAACACTGTTTGTTACCACCACGCGGGAAAATATGGATGCTGAGGAGCTGGCGCAATACCCGCTTTCTGGTGCCATCTTCACCCTGCCAGTTAGCGTGGCAGGGATGAAAAAAAGCCGCTTTATCGAGGGCTAAACGGGATCGACCGGGACGACGTTTTCGCTCGGATAGCAGCCAAGCACTTTCATAGAACGGGTGATTTTACCCAGTTCGCGCAGGGCTTTCTGCATCGATACAGACTCCAGGTTGGCCTGAATATCGAGGTAGAACATCTCTTCCCAGGGGTTACCGTGGATCGGACGAGATTCCAGTTTGGTCATAATCAGGTTGTGGTTACGCATAACCAGCAGAGCTTCAACCAGCGCGCCCGCTTGTTGGCCGGTGGCCATCAGCAGGGTTGTTTTGGCGGGTACCTGGTCGGAGACATCAATGGCTTTACGCGCCAGTACTACGAAACGGGTGATGTTTTGCGTCTGGTTTGCCAGGTTACGTTCCAGTACCTGCAAGCCATAAAGCGCGCCCCCCGCCTCGCTGCCAAGTGCGGCAACGGTAGGGGTGTTTGCCTGAGCCACTTTTTCCATCGCCGCGGAGGTACTTTCGGTGTACTTAATTTTCCAGTTCGGATAGCGGTTCAGGAACTGGCTGCACTGCTGGAAGGGCTGTGGGTGGCTGTAAACGGTCTCGATTTTACTTAAATCGGTTGAACCAGACACCAGCACGCAGTGATCGATAGGAATTGTCATTTCGCCAACCAGTGACAGGCTGGTGTGCTGCAGCAGATCGTATACGTCATTAATGGCCCCTGAGCTGGTATTTTCAATCGGCACCACGGCGTAATCGGCCTGGCCTGTTTCAACCTGGTTGAAAATATCGGCAAATTTCGCGCAACCGCTCTCAATAAACTCTTCGAAATGACGGGCTGCGTACTGCCGTGCGGCGAGATGAGAGTACGAACCTTTCGGGCCAAGGAAGGCGATACGCGCAGAGTATGGGTTGGTTTTATTCAAATGCTGCTGCAGTAGCGCCTGCTGGGTCAGGACGGAGTCTTCGATGATGAGCTGGAACAGGCGGGTGATGTAATGAGCATCCAGGTGATGCGCTCTACCTAACTGAATCAGACGTTCCAGCAGATCGCGTTCGCGATCGATATCGCGTACTTGGCGATGAGAGGCCAGCTTGGCTTTGCCCACTTCGACGGCGAGCAAGCGGCGTTCTGCCAGCAGGGCCAGTAATTTTTCATCCAGGGCGCTGATCTTAACGCGCAGGTCAAGTAACGGGTTTTCCGGTGTCATAGGGTTGCTTGTCTCATATTATCGTTATCAATAAAAAAGGCCCCCCGGTTTGGGAGGCCCTGTTGTTCGTCTTCGCATTCTTTATCACACGACGAAACGCCTCCCGTTCAGGGGAAGGTAAAAAAGAATGCGAAGAAAAACGGTCCTGGCATCATGAATTTTTCCTGTCGTTGATATTGTTAAAGTACCTGTACTGTTTTGACCCTGTCAATAAAAAACGCGCCCGAAGGCGCGTTGGCGGTATACTCAATTTAAAGGATTACTCTTCTTCAACTTCTTCCGCGAAGCTGGCGTCTTTCACCGATGTTGCGGCGCGACGGGCTTCACCTTTGTGTTGCACTTTATTGAGCTGCCGTTCCAGCTTGTTGATCAAATCGTTAATAGCAGTATACATATCTTCGTGCTTGGCGCTGGCGACCAGATGGCCGTTTGGAGTATTGATAGTTGCGTCAGCGATGAAGCCTTGCGGCTCCTTGGACAGAATGATATGTGGGTTAATCAAATGTGTTTGCCATTTATCCAGTTTGGCGAGACGGTCTGCGACGTGCTGGCGAATTGCCGGAGTAATTTCCATTTGTTTACTGGTAATGTTCATTGGCATAAATTTTACCTCTTGTCTTTCCGTCTTGGTAATTCCAGCATACCCGACCCAATGTCAAAATGTGTGATTTAGATCACGTTATTTTGTCGGGTTTTGTCAGGGAATGTTTTTTGTGAGGAAGCACGGGAAGAGGTAATTTTTACCTTGTCCTCATCAATATTTGTGGCCATAGTTGATAGGATGTGCCGAAGCTAAAGCGCTTCAGTGTATAACTAAAATGTATAAAAAAACGGCAGTCTATGGACTGCCGTTATGTATTAGCATCAGGATCAGGTGTTACTGCTGTTCGCGGCGATGATTTTCGCCACTTTTTCAGCCTGGGTCGTCATTTGCATCTGACGATACGCATTTTCCATCAGCTTCAGGCCATCGCGTGTTGCCTGCGTATCGGGATAATCGCGCAGCATACCTTCTACACGGTTTACCACGGCGACCCATGCACCACGGCGGGTATAGTATTCAGCAACTGAATATTCGTATTTCGCCAGACGATCTTTCAGGAACACCAGGCGTTTGGTCGCATCGGTCACGTATTGGCTGTTCGGGTAGCCGCGCACCAATTTGGAAAAGTCGTTGAATGCATTGCGTGCGTGTTGTGGATCACGGTCGGAGCGATCCACGCCGAAGAAGCCCTGCAGGGCACTGTCATCCAGCGCCATGTTCGTTAAACCGCGCATGTACATCACGTAATCAATGTTAGGATGAGTTGGGTTCAGACGCATAAAACGGTCGATCGCTGCCTGAGCCAGCGGCAGATCGGCATTTTTATAATAGGCATAGATCAGATCTAACTGTACCTGCTGGGAATACGGCCCAAATGGATAACGATTATCCAACGCTTCCAGTTGCGTTATCGCCTGTTTCCAGTTACCGTCCTGCAACTTTTGTTGTGCAGTCGCATAGATTTCATTCGGCGGATTGTCAGGGACCTGTTCATTAGAACCGGAGCAGCCCACCAAAGCCAGGCTCAACGTGGCCGCTGCCACCAGATATTTCATGCGCGTCATGACGTTTTGACTTTCCTCAAATGTTTGTCCGGGAGAAACTCTGTTCCTGCTCCCGATTAAGACCAGCTACAATAGCACACTATATTAAACGGCGAAGCCGTAAAACCCAACGTTAAACGAAGAAGCAGTTTATGGCACAACGAGTAGAACTCACCGCAACAGTCTTTGAAAATCAGCTAGGTCAACGCTTAGATCAGGCTTTGGCCGAATTGTTCCCTGATTATTCGCGTTCACGTATAAAAGAGTGGATCCTCGACCAGCGCGTGCTGGTAAACGGCAAGATCTGGGACAAACCGAAAGAGAAAGTGTTAGGCGGAGAAGCTGTCGCCATCAATGCTGAAATCGAAGAGGAAATCCGCTTTGAGCCACAGGATATCCCGCTGGACATCGTCTATGAAGACGACGACATTCTGGTTATCAACAAACCGCGTGGCTTTGTTGTTCATCCGGGCGCGGGTAATCCTGACGGTACGGTACTTAACGCACTTCTTCATTATTATCCGCCGATTATTGACGTTCCCCGCGCTGGTATCGTTCACCGTCTGGACAAAGACACCACCGGTTTGATGGTTGTCGCGAAGACTGTTCCGGCTCAGACTCGCCTGGTGGAATCACTGCAGCTGCGCGAAATTACCCGCGAGTATGAAGCGGTAGCGATTGGACATATGACCTCTGGTGGTACGGTTGAAGAGCCGATTAGTCGCCATCCCACCAAGCGTACCCATATGTCAGTACACCCAATGGGCAAACCCGCGGTAACGCACTACCGCATCATGGAACATTTCCGTATTCACACGCGTCTGCGTCTGCGTCTGGAAACCGGGCGTACTCACCAGATCCGTGTTCACATGGCACATATTACCCATCCGCTGGTGGGGGATCAGGTATACGGTGGCCGTCCGCGTCCGCCAAAAGGGGCCTCGGAAGAATTTATCAGCGTGCTGCGTAAATTCGATCGCCAGGCGCTGCATGCCACCATGCTGCGTCTTTACCATCCGATTACCGGTATTCAGATGGAATGGCATGCGCCAATCCCACAGGATATGGTGGAACTTATCGACGCACTGCGTGCTGATTTTGAAGAGCATAAGGATCAAGTGAACTGGTTATGACCAAACTGATTGTCCCGGAGTGGCCACTGCCTGCGGGAGTGGCTGCCTGCAGTTCGACCCGTATTGGCGGTGTGAGCCAGGGCGCGTGGGAGTCTTTAAATCTTGGCGCGCACTGTGGCGACAACCTGAAAAACGTTGAAGAGAACCGCACGCGCTTGTTTGCAGCGGGGAAGTTACCGTCTAAACCGGTATGGCTCGAACAGGTACACGGTAAAGCGGTGCTTAAATTGTCGGGTGAACCCTACGCGTCTAAACGTGCCGATGCCTCTTATAGTAATACGCCGGGAACCGTTTGTGCCGTGATGACCGCTGATTGTCTGCCTGTATTGTTCTGCAATCAGGCGGGAACAGAGGTAGCTGCCGCGCATGCGGGCTGGAGAGGGCTCTGCGAAGGCGTGCTTGAAGAGACCGTCGCTTGCTTCAAGGATTCTCCTGCCAATGTCATTGCCTGGCTCGGTCCGGCGATTGGTCCGCGCGCGTTTGAGGTGGGTCCTGAAGTGCGCGAAGCATTTATGGCAAAAGATCCCCACGCGGCGAACGCCTTCATGCCCGTGGGGGAAAAATATCTGGCCGATATTTATCAACTCGCCCGCCAGCGGCTAAATCACGTCGGCGTGACGCAGATCTTTGGCGGCGATCGCTGCACCTTCAGTGAAAAGGGCGATTTTTTCTCGTATCGCCGTGACAAGACGACAGGTCGTATGGCAAGTTTCATTTGGCTGATATAACCTAAAGAATCAAGACGATCCGGCACGTGCCGTTTTCTTTTCACTTAATTCAGGTCACTAACCTTGAATAATTGAGGGATGACCTCATTTAATCTCCAGTAGCAAATTTGACCTGTTATGGGAGGAGTTATGCGTCTGGATCGTCTTACTAATAAATTCCAGCTTGCTCTCGCCGATGCCCAGTCTCTCGCGCTGGGGCACGACAACCAATTCATCGAACCTCTTCATTTAATGAGCGCCTTGCTGAATCAGGAAGGGGGATCGATACGTCCATTATTAACGTCCGCTGGCATTAATGCTGGCCAGTTGCGTACCGCCATCGAGCAGGCGCTAAGCCGTTTACCGCAGGTAGAAGGTACCGGGGGTGATGTACAGCCTTCTCAGGATTTGGTGCGTATACTGAACCTTTGCGACAAGCTGGCGCAAAAACGTGGGGACAACTTTATTTCGTCGGAACTGTTTGTTCTGGCGGCGCTTGAATCACGCGGTACCTTGACCGACCTGCTGAAAACTGCCGGCGCGACCACCGCCAATGTGACTCAGGCGATTGAAAAAATGCGTGGGGGTGAAAGCGTGAACGATCAGGGAGCCGAAGACCAACGTCAGGCGTTGAAGAAATTTACGGTCGATCTGACCGAGCGTGCTGAACAGGGCAAACTTGACCCGGTGATCGGCCGTGATGAAGAGATTCGGCGTACCATCCAGGTGCTGCAGCGTCGTACCAAAAACAACCCGGTACTGATTGGTGAACCCGGTGTCGGTAAAACCGCCATCGTTGAAGGACTGGCGCAGCGTATTGTTAACGGCGAAGTGCCAGAAGGGCTGAAAGGTCGCCGCGTTCTGGCGCTGGATATGGGCGCGCTGGTGGCGGGGGCGAAATACCGCGGTGAGTTCGAAGAGCGCCTCAAAGGTGTGCTTAACGATCTGGCGAAACAGGAAGGTAACGTCATTCTGTTTATCGACGAACTGCACACTATGGTCGGCGCGGGTAAAGCAGACGGTGCCATGGATGCCGGGAATATGCTGAAACCTGCTCTGGCACGTGGTGAACTTCATTGCGTGGGTGCGACTACGCTGGACGAGTATCGTCAATATATTGAAAAAGATGCTGCGCTGGAGCGTCGTTTCCAGAAAGTGTTTGTTGCCGAGCCAAGTGTTGAAGATACCATTGCCATCCTGCGTGGTCTGAAAGAACGTTATGAACTGCACCACCATGTGCAGATAACCGACCCGGCAATAGTTGCTGCGGCTACGCTGTCGCATCGCTATATCGCTGACCGTCAGCTGCCAGACAAAGCCATTGACCTGATTGATGAAGCGGCATCCAGCATTCGTATGCAGATTGACTCGAAGCCGGAAGAACTCGACAGGCTCGATCGCCGTATCATCCAGCTCAAGCTGGAACAGCAGGCACTAAAGAAAGAGTCTGATGAAGCCAGTAAAAAACGGCTGGATATGCTTAACGAGGAGCTGGACGATAAAGAGCGCCAGTATTCCGTTCTAGAAGAAGAGTGGAAAGCGGAGAAAGCGTCGCTCTCTGGTACGCAGACGATTAAAGCTGAACTGGAGCAGGCAAAAATTGCCATTGAGCAGGCGCGTCGCGTCGGCGATCTGGCTCGGATGTCTGAGCTGCAGTACGGCAAAATTCCTGAGCTGGAAAAACAGCTTGAGGCCGCAACGCAGTCTGAAGGTAAAACGATGCGTCTGTTACGTAACAGAGTGACGGATGCGGAAATCGCTGAGGTATTGGCCCGCTGGACAGGTATCCCCGTAGCACGCATGCTGGAAGGCGAGCGCGAAAAACTGCTGCGTATGGAGCAGGAACTGCATAATCGCGTGATTGGTCAGAACGAGGCGGTCGAAGCGGTCTCCAACGCCATTCGTCGTAGCCGTGCGGGACTGTCCGATCCCAATCGCCCCATTGGTTCGTTCCTGTTTCTGGGGCCAACCGGTGTCGGTAAAACCGAGTTGTGTAAAGCGCTGGCTAACTTTATGTTCGACAGCGATGACGCAATGGTGCGTATCGATATGTCCGAATTTATGGAGAAACACTCCGTTTCGCGCCTTGTCGGGGCACCTCCTGGATATGTCGGTTATGAAGAGGGGGGCTACCTGACGGAAGCGGTTCGTCGTCGTCCTTATTCTGTCATCCTTCTGGATGAAGTGGAAAAAGCTCACCCGGATGTATTCAACATTCTTCTGCAAGTGCTGGATGATGGTCGTCTGACAGACGGGCAGGGAAGAACGGTCGACTTCCGCAATACGGTAGTGATCATGACCTCGAACCTGGGTTCTGATTTGATTCAGGAACGTTTCGGGGACCTGGATTACAGCCATATGAAAGATCTGGTGCTGGGTGTGGTCAGCCAAAATTTCCGTCCGGAATTTATCAACCGTATTGATGAAGTGGTGGTCTTCCATCCTCTGGGTGAGAAACACATTGCGTCTATTGCACAAATCCAGTTGCAGCGTCTTTATAAACGTCTGGAAGAGCGTGGATATGAAATTCACATCTCCGATGAGGCGCTGAAACTGTTGAGCGAGAATGGTTACGATCCGGTTTACGGTGCGCGCCCACTTAAACGAGCGATTCAGCAGCAGATCGAGAACCCGCTGGCGCAGCAAATTCTCTCCGGAGAGCTTATTCCGGGCAAAGCTATCCGACTGGAAGCCAACGACAATCGCATTGTGGCCGTGCAGTAAGTCACAAAACATCAAAAACGAGCCCCTTGTGGCTCGTTTTTGTTTAAAAACCAGGCGAAATTAAGGCCGCAAACGAAATTTGCCTGGAAAGTGAGCGATCGATAAATAATTTTCAATTTATTCTTGCGACTTAAGAATTACCCCCTATAATGCGCCTCCACTGACACGGAACAACGGCTTACAGGCCGCCGGGTTAGCGGGGTTCAGCGATGAACTCTCGCAGAGAAAAGCGAAATAAACGCTTGACTCTGTAGCGGGAAAGCGTAATATGCACACCCCGCGCCGCAGCAAAAAGCGAAGCGGCACTGCTCTTTAACAATTTATCAGACAATCTGTGTGGGCACTCAAAGTGACATGGATTCTTAATGTCTTCGGACAATAAATGAATACCAAGTCTCTGAGTGAACATACGTAATTCATTACGAAGTTTAATTCACGAGCATCAAACTTAAATTGAAGAGTTTGATCATGGCTCAGATTGAACGCTGGCGGCAGGCCTAACACATGCAAGTCGAACGGTAGCACAGAGAGCTTGCTCTCAGGTGACGAGTGGCGGACGGGTGAGTAATGTCTGGGAAACTGCCTGATGGAGGGGGATAACTACTGGAAACGGTAGCTAATACCGCATAATGTCGCAAGACCAAAGAGGGGGACCTTCGGGCCTCTTGCCATCGGATGTGCCCAGATGGGATTAGCTTGTTGGTGAGGTAAAGGCTCACCAAGGCGACGATCCCTAGCTGGTCTGAGAGGATGACCAGCCACACTGGAACTGAGACACGGTCCAGACTCCTACGGGAGGCAGCAGTGGGGAATATTGCACAATGGGCGCAAGCCTGATGCAGCCATGCCGCGTGTGTGAAGAAGGCCTTCGGGTTGTAAAGCACTTTCAGCGGGGAGGAAGGCGGTGAGTTTAATAAGCTCACCGATTGACGTTACCCGCAGAAGAAGCACCGGCTAACTCCGTGCCAGCAGCCGCGGTAATACGGAGGGTGCAAGCGTTAATCGGAATTACTGGGCGTAAAGCGCACGCAGGCGGTCTGCCAAGTCGGATGTGAAATCCCCGGGCTCAACCTGGGAACTGCATTCGAAACTGGCAGGCTAGAGTCTTGTAGAGGGGGGTAGAATTCCAGGTGTAGCGGTGAAATGCGTAGAGATCTGGAGGAATACCGGTGGCGAAGGCGGCCCCCTGGACAAAGACTGACGCTCAGGTGCGAAAGCGTGGGGAGCAAACAGGATTAGATACCCTGGTAGTCCACGCCGTAAACGATGTCGACTTGGAAGTTGTGCCCTTGAGGCGTGGCTTCCGGAGCTAACGCGTTAAGTCGACCGCCTGGGGAGTACGGCCGCAAGGTTAAAACTCAAATGAATTGACGGGGGCCCGCACAAGCGGTGGAGCATGTGGTTTAATTCGATGCAACGCGAAGAACCTTACCTGGTCTTGACATCCACAGAATTCAGCAGAGATGCTGAAGTGCCTTCGGGAACTGTGAGACAGGTGCTGCATGGCTGTCGTCAGCTCGTGTTGTGAAATGTTGGGTTAAGTCCCGCAACGAGCGCAACCCTTATCCTTTGTTGCCAGCGGTTAGGCCGGGAACTCAAAGGAGACTGCCAGTGATAAACTGGAGGAAGGTGGGGATGACGTCAAGTCATCATGGCCCTTACGACCAGGGCTACACACGTGCTACAATGGCGCATACAAAGAGAAGCGACCTCGCGAGAGCAAGCGGACCTCATAAAGTGCGTCGTAGTCCGGATTGGAGTCTGCAACTCGACTCCATGAAGTCGGAATCGCTAGTAATCGTGGATCAGAATGCTACGGTGAATACGTTCCCGGGCCTTGTACACACCGCCCGTCACACCATGGGAGTGGGTTGCAAAAGAAGTAGGTAGCTTAACCTTCGGGAGGGCGCTTACCACTTTGTGATTCATGACTGGGGTGAAGTCGTAACAAGGTAACCGTAGGGGAACCTGCGGTTGGATCACCTCCTTACCTTAAAGAACCTGCCTTTGTAGTGCTCACACAGATTGTCTGATGAAAAATAAATAGCAAGGCGTCTTGCGATTGAGACTTTAGTGTCCCCTTCGTCTAGAGGCCCAGGACACCGCCCTTTCACGGCGGTAACAGGGGTTCGAATCCCCTAGGGGACGCCACTTGCTGGGTGTGAGTGAAAGGCACAACCAACCGATATCTCAAAACTGACTCAGTGAGTCACGTTTGAGATAGTTGCTCTTTAAAAATCTGGATCAAGCTGAAAATTGAAACGACACACAGTTATGTGTGTTCGGGTCTCTCAAATTTTCACAATCAGAGGCGAAACAGCTTCGGGTTGTGAGGTTAAGCGACTAAGCGTACACGGTGGATGCCCTGGCAGTCAGAGGCGATGAAGGACGTGCTAATCTGCGATAAGCGCCGGCGAGGTGATATGAACCTTTGACCCGGCGATGTCCGAATGGGGAAACCCAGTGTGATTCGTCACACTATCATTATGTGAATACATAGCGTAATGAAGCGAACCGGGGGAACTGAAACATCTAAGTACCCCGAGGAAAAGAAATCAACCGAGATTCCCCCAGTAGCGGCGAGCGAACGGGGAGCAGCCCGGAGTCTGAATCAGCTTGTGTGTTAGTGGAAGCGTCTGGAAAGTCGCAGGGTACAGGGTGATACTCCCGTACACGAAAGCACACTTGCTGTGAACTCGAAGAGTAGGGCGGGACACGTGGTATCCTGTCTGAATATGGGGGGACCATCCTCCAAGGCTAAATACTCCTGACTGACCGATAGTGAACCAGTACCGTGAGGGAAAGGCGAAAAGAACCCCGGCGAGGGGAGTGAAAAAGAACCTGAAACCGTGTACGTACAAGCAGTGGGAGCCTCTTTATGGGGTGACTGCGTACCTTTTGTATAATGGGTCAGCGACTTATATTCTGTAGCAAGGTTAACCGTATAGGGGAGCCGAAGGGAAACCGAGTCTTAACCGGGCGTTAAGTTGCAGGGTATAGACCCGAAACCCGGTGATCTAGCCATGGGCAGGTTGAAGGTTGGGTAACACTAACTGGAGGACCGAACCGACTAATGTTGAAAAATTAGCGGATGACCTGTGGCTGGGGGTGAAAGGCCAATCAAACCGGGAGATAGCTGGTTCTCCCCGAAAGCTATTTAGGTAGCGCCTCGTGAACTCATCTTCGGGGGTAGAGCACTGTTTCGGCTAGGGGGCCATCCCGGCTTACCAACCCGATGCAAACTACGAATACCGAAGAATGTTATCACGGGAGACACACGGCGGGTGCTAACGTCCGTCGTGAAGAGGGAAACAACCCAGACCGCCAGCTAAGGTCCCAAAGTCATGGTTAAGTGGGAAACGATGTGGGAAGGCCCAGACAGCCAGGATGTTGGCTTAGAAGCAGCCATCATTTAAAGAAAGCGTAATAGCTCACTGGTCGAGTCGGCCTGCGCGGAAGATGTAACGGGGCTAAACCATGCACCGAAGCTGCGGCAGCGACGCGTATGCGTTGTTGGGTAGGGGAGCGTTCTGTAAGCCGTTGAAGGTGGCCTGTGAGGGGTGCTGGAGGTATCAGAAGTGCGAATGCTGACATAAGTAACGATAAAGCGGGTGAAAAGCCCGCTCGCCGGAAGACCAAGGGTTCCTGTCCAACGTTAATCGGGGCAGGGTGAGTCGACCCCTAAGGCGAGGCCGAAAGGCGTAGTCGATGGGAAACAGGTTAATATTCCTGTACTTGGTGTTACTGCGAAGGGGGGACGGAGAAGGCTATGTTAGCCGGGCGACGGTTGTCCCGGTTTAAGCATGCAGGCGGAGGTTCCAGGTAAATCCGGAACCTTATTAACGCTGAGGTGTGATGACGAGGCACTACGGTGCTGAAGTAACAAATGCCCTGCTTCCAGGAAAAGCCTCTAAGCATCAGGTAACACGAAATCGTACCCCAAACCGACACAGGTGGTCAGGTAGAGAATACCAAGGCGCTTGAGAGAACTCGGGTGAAGGAACTAGGCAAAATGGTGCCGTAACTTCGGGAGAAGGCACGCTGGCGCGTAGGTGAAGTGACTTGCTCACGGAGCTGAAGCCAGTCGAAGATACCAGCTGGCTGCAACTGTTTATTAAAAACACAGCACTGTGCAAACACGAAAGTGGACGTATACGGTGTGACGCCTGCCCGGTGCCGGAAGGTTAATTGATGGGGTTAGCTGTAAGGCGAAGCTCCTGATCGAAGCCCCGGTAAACGGCGGCCGTAACTATAACGGTCCTAAGGTAGCGAAATTCCTTGTCGGGTAAGTTCCGACCTGCACGAATGGCGTAATGATGGCCAGGCTGTCTCCACCCGAGACTCAGTGAAATTGAACTCGCTGTGAAGATGCAGTGTACCCGCGGCAAGACGGAAAGACCCCGTGAACCTTTACTATAGCTTGACACTGAACACTGGTCCTTGATGTGCAGGATAGGTGGGAGGCTTTGAAGCGTGGACGCCAGTCTGCGTGGAGCCATCCTTGAAATACCACCCTTTAATGGCTGGTGTTCTAACGTAGACCCGTAATCCGGGTTGCGGACAGTGTCTGGTGGGTAGTTTGACTGGGGCGGTCTCCTCCCAAAGAGTAACGGAGGAGCACGAAGGTCAGCTAATCCTGGTCGGACATCAGGAGGTTAGTGCAATGGCATAAGCTGGCTTGACTGCGAGCGTGACGGCGCGAGCAGGTGCGAAAGCAGGTCATAGTGATCCGGTGGTTCTGAATGGAAGGGCCATCGCTCAACGGATAAAAGGTACTCCGGGGATAACAGGCTGATACCGCCCAAGAGTTCATATCGACGGCGGTGTTTGGCACCTCGATGTCGGCTCATCACATCCTGGGGCTGAAGTAGGTCCCAAGGGTACGGCTGTTCGCCGTTTAAAGTGGTACGCGAGCTGGGTTTAGAACGTCGTGAGACAGTTCGGTCCCTATCTGCCGTGGGCGCTGGAGAATTGAGGGGGGCTGCTCCTAGTACGAGAGGACCGGAGTGGACGCATCACTGGTGTTCGGGTTGTCATGCCAATGGCACTGCCCGGTAGCTAAATGCGGAAAAGATAAGTGCTGAAAGCATCTAAGCACGAAACTTGCCCCGAGATGAGTTCTCCCTGACTCTCTGAGAGTCCTGAAGGAACGTTGAAGACGACGACGTTGATAGGTCGGGTGTGTAAGCGTAGCGATACGTTGAGCTAACCGATACTAATGAACCGTGAGGCTTAACCTTACAACGCCGAAGCTGTTTTGGCGGATTTGAGACGATTTTCAGCCTGATACAGATACAGAATTTGCCTGGCGGCTGTAGCGCGGTGGTCCCACCTGATCCCATGCCGAACTCAGAAGTGAAACGCCGTAGCGCCGATGGTAGTGTGGGGTCTCCCCATGTGAGAGTAGGGAACTGCCAGGCATCAATAAAGAAGAACCCCGTACCGTAAGGTCCGGGGTTTTTTGCTTGGGTGCGCTATAAACGTTCGCTGGCGGCTTCGACTTACCCTGTCTACAATTGTTAAATTAATTTGAACAATGGTGCCGCTTTGAGACGTCCATTCGATTATCAGCAAGACTTTGCCAACATTAATTTTCGCGATGATCCCGAGCGATATCAGGTCGGTAGGGGAGAACAGGGCGTTTTAATGGTTGAGCCATATAAGAGCGAAATTCTCCCACACTGGCGGTATAAAAATGCTGAAGTCGCTGCGCGTTCTGCGAAAGAAATCTATGCCCTGTTTGAAGAATACCGCCGACAAAACGACTTTGTGGGTATGGATATGGCCAGAAAATTCATACAGATGGGCTATACACGTGCCCGTCGGTATGCAAATCATAAAGGCGGTAAAAAGTACGATCAGGATCGCCAGGTCAAGCCCCTCGATCATGACCCGGTAAAAGCGGAAGCCGCCGCAGTATTTAAAGAGTGGTGGGATAAAATCCGTGCGGATGATGATTATTTGCACAGAAAAAAAGCACATCAATGCCGGTGGGGATAAATACTATGTTCGCTTATAATTCAATATCCGATCGACTTCACAAAAATAAATGAAACATATCAGAAACATTCTATTTACCTAACGATTGGTTTTAAATCCGGTTCTACTGGTGTGGGCAACTGCCCGCAATGTGAGACAGGGGATTTAAAATGACAGAAACCGTAGCAAGTACAGATACGGAAAACGCAACCTTAACCGGACAGGATACCCGCCGTCGCGTCTGGGCAATCGTTGGGGCTTCATCGGGCAATCTTGTAGAGTGGTTTGATTTTTACGTCTATTCATTCTGTTCGCTCTACTTTGCTCATATCTTTTTTCCAGCCGGAAATCCCACAACGCAACTTCTGCAAACTGCAGGTGTCTTTGCCGCCGGTTTTTTAATGCGTCCTATCGGAGGATGGGTGTTCGGCAGGATCGCAGACAGAAGAGGGCGCAAGACATCAATGCTCATATCTGTATGCATGATGTGCGTCGGCTCGCTGGTGATTGCCTGCTTACCCGGATACGACGTTATCGGAACATGGGCTCCCGCACTCTTACTGCTGGCACGTCTGTTCCAGGGCCTTTCCGTGGGGGGTGAGTATGGCACAAGTGCGACATATATGAGTGAAGTGGCCGTTGAGGGGCGAAAAGGTTTTTACGCATCATTCCAGTATGTAACGTTAATCGGTGGGCAACTGCTCGCTTTACTCGTGGTAGTGATCCTGCAACAAATTTTGAGCGATGAAGATTTGCGTGCCTGGGGCTGGCGCATCCCGTTTGCAATGGGAGCAGCCCTGGCCGTTGTGGCTCTCTGGCTGCGCCGCCAGCTTGACGAAACGTCTCATCAGGAGGTCAGGGCGCTAAAAGAAGCGGGATCGATGAAAGGGCTTTGGCGAAACCGTAAAGCTTTTTTGATGGTTTTAGGATTCACCGCCGCGGGATCGCTGAGCTTCTATACCTTCACCACGTATATGCAAAAATATCTGGTTAACACCACCGGCATGCATGCCAATATTGCAAGTGTCGTCATGACGGTTGCGTTGCTGATGTTCATGCTTATCCAGCCGGTTATCGGAGCACTTTCGGACAAAATAGGTCGCCGCACCTCAATGATGATTTTTAGCGGCTTACTCACGTTAGGGACCGTGCCGCTGTTGACCGCTCTGCAACACACCACCTCACCGTATGCGGCTTTCGCCTTAATTATGGTAGCACTGGTCATTATCAGTTTTTACACAGCAATCAGTGGAATATTGAAAGCAGAGATGTTTCCTGCGCAGGTACGTGCCCTGGGCGTCGGGCTTTCTTATGCGGTAGCAAACGCGCTGTTTGGCGGATCGGCAGAATATGTCGCTTTATCACTCAAATCGTCAGGAAGCGAAACAACCTTTTTCTGGTACGTCACGGTGATGGGGGCGCTTGCATTTGTGGTATCCCTGATGCTGCATCGCAGGGGTAAAGGCATTCGTCTTTAGTAGTGCGCCATTTGCCAGACGGCATACCCGGTCGTTGCACCGGCGACATCCCAGGTAAAATCTTTCCAGCTCCAGCCGCTCCCCGAGGGGCGGCTGTCCCAAAGTTCCTTAGACGCGCCGAGGCTCACTGAGAACATCACGCCGATTGCCGCGCTCCGATCCTGACTATAGCCCTGGCGCTGCGCATACTCGTTTCCGGCAGCAGATAACATAGCTGATGCGATAAAGTGTTGCGCCTTATCCTGACCGGACCAGCTATCGTTTGCCATATGGCTGCATCCCGTCAAAAAAAGGGTCGCCAGCAGGAGAGGGATACGCATCGACACGCTCCATAAAAAAGCCCTGTCGATAACAGGGCCGGGATATTAAAGTATGCGGCTGATAAGACGGTCAATACGGATCCGGCGTAACCGACGAATAAGCTTGCGGACCTTCACCGGATAGTCGGCGATGCTTTGCAGATCGCGATAATGACGGACCACCGTCGTATGTGTGCGGATAAGTTCCAGCTCGCGATCGCGTTTTTCAGTCAGCTCATGCAGCGGATCGTGGATCAAAATGGCATTTTCCAGATCGAGGCGCCAGGCACGAGGGTTTAGATTATTACCGGTCAGCAGCATCCACTCGTCATCGACCCACATCCCTTTAAGGTGGTACGAATTGTCTTCATCTTTCCACAGGCGAACCACTAGCTGGTCGGTGTTCACATAGTACTGTAGACGGCTCAGGAAACGGCGCAGATTAATCTCATAAAGATAAGGCAACGCGCCGATTATCTTAAACGGCTGATCTTCCGGAATGAAGAAGTCGTTTGCTGTTTTATCACCGACGATGATTTCCACTTTTTTACCTTCTCGCAGCAGCTGAATGATATTACGCACCAGCACTGCGGGAAGGTTGAAATATGGCGTGCAAATGGTGAGCTTGTGCTCCGCACATGGCATAAGATGAGAAATGGTTTTATTCAGCAGGCTGGATTTACCCAAACCCACCAGCGGCGTAACGGATAATTCTTCGTTACTGGCATCGCCCTGGAAGTGATAGGCCGCATCACGAAGTTCCTGACGGAACGTGCGAACATCGTTTTTAATTTCCGGGCTTTTGGGACGATGCGGATCGTCAAGACGGTTTACACCGCGACCATGAACCAGGTTCTTATCCACCCAGTGAAACATGATGTCAGCCATTTGCGGATTGCGAATCAGATGGTAGCGGTCATATCGATATTTATCGAGCTGATGGAGATAAACATCATTCAGACTGGCACCGCTGTAGAGGACGCTGTCATCAATGATAAAACCCTTGTAATGCAGGACCCCGAGCGCTTCGCGGGTATTCACTGGCACGCCATAAACAGGCACATCGACGCCAGGATTTTCCTGCGCCGTGCGGCAGTACCAGTCCGCATTCGTGTTAGACGCGGCGGCGCCAATGCGGCCGCGCTGGCCACGGTGCCAGTCAACCAGTACGCGTACATCCAGTTCCGGACGTTGGCGCTTAGCATCATAGAGCGCGTTCAGTATCGCGCGCCCACCTTCATCTTGTTCAAGATACAGCGCCACGATGCAGATACGTCGCGTGGCGCTGGCAATCTTTTCCAGAAGCGTCTCCCGGAAATGCGCGGGAGCATAAAAGAACTCTACATCATCAACTGACTGAGAAATCTTCGGTAGTTGAGCAAGGTGTTGTTGATGTTTATTACGCTTAAATTTTGACAACATCACAGTGCGATTCTTCTCTGTTCATTGAAGGGTTGTCTGTACCATGCAAACAACATAAGCGGACAATGATACCACCAGTACCCTTTAAAGTGGTTAACATTTCCAGCAGCTTACTTTTGATTATCTGCTGAAGTCAGGCTAAGGGAAAGGGCAACAATCCCCTCGTCAAGCTGAATATCAACATCGAATCCAAGCTTTCGCGCCAGGGTCACCATGCCGCGATTGTCAGGCATAGTAATGCCATTCAGGCGCAGTAATCCGTGATCGCGGGTGTAGCTGATGAGTTTTTCCAGTAACCGCCTCCCCAGGCCAAAACCTTTAAGATCGGATCGCACCAGCACAGCGAATTCAGCATCGATATTATCCGGATCCGAAATAGCACGCGTAACACCGAGGATCTCATCCCCCTGGTCGGAACGCCGAACGGCCACAAACGCCATTTCTCGATCGTAGTCGATCTGGGTCATATTGGCTAAATCATCATGGGTAAATTCATTGATTTCGCTAAAGTAGCGATAGTAAAGATCTTCTTTGGTCACCTGAGCGATAAACACGCGCAACTGAGGTTCATCTTCCGGCAGGATAGGCCGAAACAGCGCCCGCTCGCCATTCTTCATCTCAACCCACTCTTCCAGTTGCAGAGGATAAGGGCGAATCGCAAGTCGACTCTCTTTGTCACCGACAAAAGGAGCAATCTCCAGCGTAACGTCTAGCGCAGTAAACTCATTGCCAGAGGCGAGCAGGGGATGAATGTCCAGGCGCTGGATCTGTGCACAATCGACAATCAGGTTAGAAACCTGGACCAGAAACTGACTCAACCCGGCAATGTCGAGCGGACGCAATGCGCTGCGGCCACGAATTTTTTTGCTCTTAATCGCCTGAATCACCAGGTAGCGAGCCAGGTTCATATTCAACGGCGGTAGCGCGACAACCGCCTGCTCCTCGGGTCGCCACTCAACGCCGCCTTCTCCCAGCATAATGAGTGGGCCAAAGACCGGATCGTGCTCCACCACCACCCGCAATTCCTGAGCACCCGCTCGATTCGCCATGCTTTGTACCAGCAGTCCGTGGATCCTTGCCTGCGGCCAGGTCATTTTAACGCGATCGATAATGGCATCTGCCGCTTGCTGCACTTCCGCGGCCGTGCGCAGGTACAACATCACACCCTGAATATCTGACTTATGCGGAATATCGGGTGAGCGCAACTTCAGGGCAACCGGATAACCGATCTGCTCGGCAATATGCACCGCCTCAGCGCTATCGCTGGCGATCCAGGTTGGCAAGGTGTGGATGCCATAACTTCCCAGAACAGGCCGAACCTCGTGAGTATCAAGGGACGTCGCCCCCTCCTCAATAGCCTGCTGCAACTGACGATGCACGTCGACGGAATTGGCCGTCAGGTTATTGGGCAATGCCGGGGTTTCACGAAGTTGTTTCTGGTTACGGCGATACTCCACCATATGCATAAACGCGGTAATAGTACCTTCCGGCGTGCGATAGGTCGGTAGCCCGGCTTCACTGAACAGACGCCGCGCTTCCTGCGAAGAGAACTCTCCGCACCAGTTGGTTAACAGGGTGACGAATTTCCCGCGAGGATGATCACGAACTGTTTCAATCAGCGCCCGCCCACTTTCGCTACCGGGGGCGGCTGCGCTGGGCGAGTGAATGATCATCAACGCATCGAAATCCCGGCTGTCCAGCAAAATGGATATTGCCTTGATGTAACGCTCGCTGCTGGCATCATCGCGTAAATCGAGTGGATTGTCGGGCGTGACGCTGTCTGGCAAAGCCTCTTGCAGGCGCTGAAGCGTCTCTTCCCCCAGCGCGGCCAGCTTGCCATTGCGCCGCCACAGTTCGTCCAGCGCCAGCGCTGCAGGGGCCGCGCCGTTACTGATAATCATTAACTTCTCACCGCGCAGCGGGCGCATGTGGCTTAGCGTCTCGACGGCGGAAAATAATTCGTGCGTATCCTGTACACGCAGCAAGCCCGCACGCTGGATCGCGGCATCCCAGGCGGCGTCCATACCCGAATGCGAATGCAGCAGGCGTTGAGCCGCGGGACTGCGCCCGCTTTTAATAACCAGAATGGGCTTATTGCGGGATGCGCTGCGCGAAGCCGAGACGAAACGACGGGCGTCACTGAGATGCTCAAGGTAAAGGAGGATAGCGCTGGTTTTGCTGTCACGTGCCAGAAAATCCAGGAGTTCGTCTGCATCAATATCCAGGCTATCACCCAGCGCGATAAAATAGGAAAATCCCATCTCCCGCTGTTGCGCCCAGTCGAGAATGGTGTTCGAAACTGCGGCCGATTGCGAGATAAATGCCAGTTTGCCCTTACGGATCGGCACCGGGGAAAAACTGGCGTTCAGCCCCTGCCACGGGGCGAGCAGCCCGAGACTGTTTGGCCCAAGCAGGCGCATCTGATAGCGACTGGCACAGGCCAACAGTTCAGAATGCTGTTCAGGAGGAGAAGAGAGAATAATGCAGGTTTTACAGCCTTTTTCCCCGAGCGACGCCAGGAGTTCCGGATTACGTTTCGCATGGGTGCAGAGCACGGCAAGATCGGGCACGAAGGGCAGACTCTGGACATCCGGCCATGCAAGTACACCCTGCACGGCTTTATACGCCGGAGTGACGGGGATGACGGGGCCATGAAATCCACCAGCCAGCAGGTTACGCATCATCAGATAGCCTGCGCGATCCGGTTTCATTGAGGCGCCGATAACGGCAATGGATTTGGGACGTAATAGCGCTTCTAACCCTCGCTGGCTCATGCAATTCTCCTGTGAATGCAAGCGACCTGATGATTTTAAACGCTTTCTGCCTCTGTTGCTGTGATGTTGCCCTGATGAACGGTTTTTCCCGCCAGATAGCGCTCGCGAAAACAAGAGAAATGGCTGCCCAGCGCGCTGGCGGCAAGGGTATCGCCGGCTAAATCAAGCAGTGCGATGGCCACTTCTGCGGTGCAATATTGCCCGTCGGCATGGGCTTCACGTAAGCGATAAGCCGACACGCGAGACAGATCGACGGAAATCACCGGCAGCGCATCGAGATACGGGCTTTTGCGAAACATTTTTCGTGCTTCGGTCCAGGTGCCGTCCAGCATAATAAACAGGGGCGGTTTGCCGGATGGCGGAGAGAAAAGGACCTGGCGCGGCGCACTGGCATAGGAGGCGGGAAACACGACCATCGGCTGATAATTTGGGTCAGCGACTAAATCCAACAATCCCTGAGGCGGTTGCGTGCGAGACCACTGAAACGCGGCGGTATCCGGCAAAATATCGGCAATAAGACGTCCCGTATTGCTGGGCTTCATCGGTTCGGTGTCGAACATCACCAGACAAAAGCGGCTTTCCGCCGTGCTCGGGGTAAGGGTCTCACATAAACACACCTTGAGCGGCAGCAGGCAACGCTGGCAACGGCGGATACGATTGCCCCGGGCAAGAAACGGGCGAGTGGCACGCGCAAGGCGTTCGGCGCGCAATTGAAGAACAGCGTTATCAGTCATAGGCGAAATGCAGGAAAAACCCTATTTTCGCAGAGGCAGGAACGGGGCACAAGATGTACCCCGTGATTGTTACAGTGATTCGTTCAACCAGCTTTCGAAAGGGGCTTTCGGCACCGCACCGTTGAGCATATCGACGACTTCACCCTTTTTAAAAATCATGATCGTCGGAATGCTGCGAATGCGAAAACGGGCGCTAAGTTCGCGTTCGGCTTCGGTATTCACCTTCACGAAACGCATCTGAGCGCTGCGCTCTTCGGCCACATCTTCGAAGATCGGCGCAAAGTTACGGCACGGACCGCACCAGGGGGCCCAGAAATCGACCACTACGGGAAGATCGTCCTTGAGCAGTTTGTCCAGCGTAGCACCTGTAGCGTTAATGACATCGCCATCAAACAGTTCATGACCACAACGTCCGCATTTCGCACCATCTTCAATCCGATCGTCCGGAATGCGATTAAGAGCCTGACAGTTGGCACATACGGTATTCATAACTAACCTCTGATAGAGCCGTGGGACAGCGGCAAATCGCCGATAATGTTTCTTATATGTTACATATTATCAGTAAGCCTGTTTGAAACGACAATGCGTTTTATTCAATGAGAACAATAGTCACAGGCTTTTGTACGAAATTATGGCTATGGGCAGACACATCGGGTAATCTGCGCGCTTCGCGCAGCGCTGGTGGAGAAAAGCATGAACGACGAAATGAAAAACAAAAGCGGCAAGGTCAAAGTGATGTATGTCCGCAGTGATGATGACTCTGATAAACGCACCCAAAATCCGCGTACCGGAAAAGGTGGCGGGCGTCCGGCGTCCTCTCGTGCAGACGGTGGCCGTCGCCCCGCCCGCGATGACAGAAATAACCGCGGCGATGACCGCAAACGTGATGACCGCAAACGCGATGATTTCTCACGTGATTCCTCCCCGTGGCGTACCGTTTCTCGCGCCCCTGGCGACGAGACGCCAGAGAAGGCTGACCACGGCGGTATTAGCGGTAAAAGCTTTATCGATCCTGAGGTCCTGCGTCGCCAGCGTGCTGAAGAGACGCGCGTGTATGGCGAGAACGCGTGTCAGGCCCTGTTCCAGAGCCGTCCTGAGTGTATCGTTCGCGCCTGGTTTATTCAGAGTGTGACGCCACGCTTCAAAGAAGCCCTGCGCTGGATGGCGGCAAACCGCAAAGCCTACCATGTGGTGGATGATGCAGAGCTAACAAAAGCCTCCGGTACCGAACACCACGGTGGCGTCTGCTTCCTGATCAAGAAACGTAACGGCACCACCGTTCAGCAGTGGGTCAGCCAGGCGGATGCCGATGACTGTGTGCTGGCGCTGGAAGATGTGGGCAACCCGCATAATCTGGGGGCAATGATGCGTAGCTGCGCCCACTTTGGCGTGAAGGGTGTACTGTTGCAGGATGCTGCCCTGCTGGAGTCCGGCGCGGCGATCCGTACGGCAGAGGGAGGAGCCGAGCACGTGCAGCCTATTACCGGTGACAGCGTTCTGGAGGCACTCGAGCAGTTCCGTAAAGCGGGCTACTCCATCGTGACCACCTCCAGCCACGCGGGTACGCCGTTATTTAAAGCGACGTTACCACGTAAAATGGTACTGGTGCTGGGTCAGGAGCGTGACGGTCTGTCTGATGCTGCGATGTCCAGTGCGGATCTCAGCGTCTCTATTGATGGCACAGGCAATGTAGAAAGTCTGAACGTTTCCGTTGCAACTGGCGTACTGCTGGCTGAATGGTGGCGTCAGAATAAAGCTTAATCCCCACGCTTTTTGTCTGCCCGGCGTACCGGGCAGACAACCCTCATCCCTCGCTTTCTGCCGGTAACACTGGCATCCAGTCGATTGGTGTCTCGCCACGTTTCTCCAGCCATTCATTCGCCAGAACAAAGTGATTACTGCCAAAGAAACCGCGATGCGCTGACAGCGGAGACGGGTGCGGAGCTTTTAATACGTGATGGCGCTGGCGGTCGATAATCGCTCCTTTCTTCTGCGCGTGCGATCCCCAAAGTAAAAAGACCACCCCTTCACGATGCTCGTTGATCAGGCTAATCACCTTATCGGTAAAGGTTTCCCAGCCGAGACTGGCGTGGGAATGCGCCTGGCCTGCACGTACCGTCAATACAGTGTTCAGCAATAACACGCCCTGGCGCGCCCAGCTTTCCAGATAACCATGCTGCGGGCGCGTAAACCCGGGAAGGGTCCCTTCAAGCTCTTTATACATATTCAGCAGCGAAGGGGGAATAGCAATACCGGGTCGTACCGAAAATGCCAGACCATGGGCCTGACCGGGGCCGTGATAGGGATCCTGACCGAGAATAACCACCTTTACATCGCTCAACCCGGTGTAACGAAATGCGTTAAACACATCTTTCTGCGGCGGATAGATCGTCTGGCCAGATTGCCGCTCTGCCGCGACGGTGGTGAGAGTATTCACAAAATAGGGTTGCTGCTTCTCTTCCGCCAGCACGTCATGCCATGTTAAAGGGGTAGTCATTTCGCTCTCCTGCAAATCTAAACTGCGCCTAGCTTACCCGTTTAATCCCGGTGAGCAAAATACCCCGCAGAAAATGAACCTAACCCCTTAAATTTAATTTGAAATTATACGAATGGGCTCGAATGTGTCTGGTGGGGAAATTGATCTAAAGCAATAAAATCAAACCACACTCTTTGTGTGGTTGGTGTTTTTGTTGATTTAAGTCAATAAAACCCCGCAGCCTGAGTGATATATATACACGCAAGAAACAATGGTTTTACCAATTGGCCGCCAGCGGTCGACACAAATTAATGTAGCCCAGGAGGCACCACATGATTACAGGTATCCAGATTACCAAAGCTGCGAATGACGATCTGCTCAACTCTTTCTGGCTGCTGGACAGCGAGAAAGGTGAAGCACGCTGTGTAGCAGCAAAAGCCGGTTTTAATGAAGACGAAATCGTTCCAGTAAGCAAGCTGGGCGAAATTGAATACCGTGAAATTCCAATGGAAGTGAAGCCAGAAGTACGCGTTGAAGGCGGTCAGCACCTGAACGTTAACGTTCTGCGTCGTGAAACATTGATGGATGCTGTTGAGCATCCGGAAAAATACCCGCAGTTGACCATCCGTGTCTCTGGCTACGCGGTGCGTTTCAACTCTCTGACCCCAGAACAGCAGCGTGACGTCATCGCGCGTACCTTTACTGAAAGCCTGTAAGCGTTTCAGCCACGGGGTGGCGTAAAAAAGCCGGGATTTCCCGGCTTTTTGCTTACTCTTCGGTTTGCGACTCAGGCGTAGAGCCACTTGGCTTACGGCGCTTACCGATATTTTTTGTGTCGCGGTGGCGTTGCTTAACGCGCGGCTTCTCTTTTTCTTTCTCTTTCTTCTCAGCACGTTTTGCGAGCGCTTTTTTAGACGGTTTGCCCGTCATTTTTTCGCTCGGAGCGCGCGTGGTCGGACGAAGCTCATCAATAACACGCGATTTCAGCGGCTCGTCTACATAACGGCCAATTTTCTGCAGGAGCAGGTGGTCGTGCGCTTCGACCAGCGAAATCGCAGTACCTTTACGGCCCGCTCGAGCGGTACGGCCAATACGGTGCAGATAGGTATCGCCGCTGCGTGGCATATCGAAGTTAATAACATGGCTCACGTCAGGAATATCGATCCCGCGTGCCGCAACGTCGGTAGCGACCAGAACATTTACACGACCTTCGGTCAGACGCTTAATGCCTTCGGTACGCTTAACCTGCGCCATCTCGCCTTCAAGATAGCAGTTATTGATTCCGGCATTACGCAGCATTTCGGCTAGCTCATGCACGCGCTCACGCTTGCGCACAAACACGATGGTGCGCAGGGCGTCTTCCTGCTTGAGCAGATGCTTGAGTAACTCAACTTTGTGCTCAAGGTTATCTGCACGGTAGTACCACTGGTGGATCTTCTTGCGCTCACGGGTGGAAGGCGTAGCCGACACTTCAGCCGGATCTTCCAGCAGACGCTCTGCAAAGTCTTTAATCGCCTCCCCCTCAAGGGTGGCAGAGAACAACATTGTATGGTTGCGCCAGCGGGTCTCACCTGCGATGTGTTCAATATCCTGAGCAAAGCCCATGTCCAGCATGCGATCAGCTTCGTCGAGGATCAGGGTCTCAACCGCGCGGCAGTCGAAGTTCTCTTCTTTAATATATTGCAGCAGGCGGCCCGTCGTCGCGACGACGATATCCTGGTTTTCGCTAAACACTTCGGCGTGGTTCATATACGCCACACCGCCTGTAATGGTGGCGATATCCAGATGGGTGTTCGCAGCCAGTTCACGCGCGTGCTCTGCGACCTGGGTGGCCAGTTCGCGCGTTGGCGTCAGGATCAATACCCGCGGCGGGCCAGATTTTTTGCGTGGGAAATCGAGCAGATGCTGCAAGACAGGCAGCAGGTAGGCTGCTGTTTTCCCCGTGCCGGTTGGCGCAGAACCGAGCACATCGCGGCCCTCAAGCGCAGGCGGAATGGCCGCGGCCTGAATGGCGGTCGGGCGTGTAAAGCCTTTGCTCTCAAGTGCATTGAGCAGGCTTTCATCGAGTTCAAGTTCGGAAAAAGTCGTTACAGTCATGTTCTACCTCTGTGTGGGGCGCTGATTATAGACGTTACGGCTGTAATCTTCATCTGTTTGTATGGATATCGCTTTGCGGCCACTTCGCTTTCCCCTATGCTACCCCAGTTTCACTTAGAAGGTTGCTCTGACATGTCTCAACTCAAAGCGCAGTTGCGCCGCGATGGTTTCACCTTTAAACAGTTCTTTATTGCGCACGATCGCTGTGCAATGAAAGTCGGTACAGACGGTATTTTACTTGGGGCCTGGGCGCCTGTAGCAGGTGTTAAGCGTATTCTGGATATCGGTACCGGCAGCGGACTGCTGGCGCTGATGCTGGCACAGCGCACGGACGAACACGTTACCCTCGATGCCGTGGAGTTAGATGTCCAGGCTGCAGGGCAGGCGCGCGAAAATGCCGCGGGCTCCCCGTGGGCGGACCGGATTAAGGTCGAATGTGCCGATATACTGGCGTGGGCGCCTGAACAAACCGCCCGCTATGACCTGATTGTCAGTAATCCACCCTATTACGAGCCGGGTGTCGAATGCGCCACGCCGGAGCGTGAGCAGGCTCGATCTACCGGTTCGCTCGATCACAAAGCGCTGTTAAGCTGTGCGGCAGAGTTAATTTCCGAAGAGGGGTTTTTCTGCGTGGTCCTGCCTGAAAGTATCGGCAATACATTTATCGGGATTGCGCGCGACATCGGCTGGAATTTACGCCTGCGTACCGACATTTCGGATACCGAAGGTCGGTTGCCGCACCGGGTGCTGCTGGCGCTTTCGCCGAAAGAAGGGGAGTGCTTTAACGACAGGATGGTGATCCGTGGGCCAGACCAGCTTTATTCTGAAAGTTACACTGCGCTGACCCAGGCGTTTTATCTGTTTATGTGAACCTGCGGGGAGAGCACTGAGGGGCCGGATCCAGCAAGAAGATCCGGATAGTCCAGGGTATAATGCAGGCCGCGGCTCTCTTTACGCATCAGCGCACAGCGGACAATCAGCTCGGCAACCTGCACCAGGTTACGCAGCTCCAGCAGGTTGTTAGACACCCTGAAATTGGCATAATAGTCATCAATCTCGTGCTGTAGCATGAGGATTCGGCGCAATGCCCGCTCAAGCCGCTTCGTGGTCCGTACAATCCCAACGTAGTCCCACATAAACAATCGCAGTTCGTGCCAGTTATGCTGAATGACGACCAGCTCATCCGGATCCTCAACGCGGCTCTCATCCCATGCCGGTAGATCTTCAGTCTGACGGGCATTGGGCAGGCGTTTAGTGATATCTTCTGCCGCAGACCAGCCGTAAACCAGACATTCCAGCAGTGAGTTAGACGCCATGCGGTTAGCGCCATGCAGCCCGGTGTAACTCACCTCACCAATGGCGTACAGACCCTCGACATCAGTACGGCCGTTGTCGTCAACTATCACTCCACCACAGGTATAGTGGGCGGCGGGCACAATCGGCACCGGGTCGCGGGTCAAATCAATCCCCAGGCCCAACAGCTTGTCGTAAATCATTGGAAAGTGCTGGCGAATGAATTCTACCGGTTTATGGCTGATATCCAGGTACATGCAATCCACCCCCAGGCGTTTCATCTCGTGGTCGATGGCACGGGCAACGATATCACGCGGTGCAAGCTCGCCTCTGGGGTCAACGTCGGGCATAAAGCGCGAGCCGTCCGGGCGCTTCAGATAAGCGCCTTCCCCGCGCAGGGCTTCGGTCAATAAGAAGTTACGCGCCTGAGGGTGGAAAAGCGCAGTAGGATGGAACTGATTGAATTCGAGATTCGCTACCCGACAACCGGCGCGCCAGGCCATAGCGATACCATCACCAGAGGCGATATCCGGATTGGTGGTGTATTGATACACTTTCGAGGCGCCCCCCGTGGCCAGCACAACCGCTTTAGCCCTGCAGGTTTCGACCTTCTCTATATTGCGGTTCCACACCCAGGCACCCACAACGCGACGTGCACCCGGCAGGCCGATTTTATCGGAGATTATCAAGTCAACGGCGTTACAGCGCTCCAGTACCCGGATGTTGGGGTGACTAAGCGCCTTACTGACCAGCGTGGTTTCAACCACTTTCCCGGTGGCATCCGCGGCATGCAGAATACGCCGATGGCTGTGGCCACCTTCCCGTGTCAGGTGATAGCTCTCTTCACCGTTTGGCTGAATCTCGGTATCGAACAGCACGCCCTGGTCGATAAGCCACTGGACGCAGTGTCGGGCATTGCTGGCGACAAACTCAGCGGCGTGTTTGTCCACGATCCCCGCTCCGGCAATCAACGTATCTTCAACGTGCGAGGCGACAGTATCTGCTTCATCAAACACGGCGGCAATGCCGCCCTGGGCATAAAAAGTGGAACCTTCGCTCATTAGCCCTTTACTCAGAACGATCACGTTCTGCTTTTCAGCCAGACGCAGCGCGAGAGAGAGACCGGCAGCACCGCTACCAATAATCAGTACATCACAATCAAGATCAGGTGTTGTGTTCATTCGTGTTGTTTAATTTACTAAACAGTGTTGAGTCACAATAGCATCGTAATGCGAGATATCGCACGTTTTATTTGCTTTTTGTTGCAATGACTAAACGTACGCTGGGAAGATAAAACGACGTAAAAGAACGAAAATATTTTGCGAAGCAGATCGTTAGCGTCAGATTTTGTGGTGAAATATAGCTTGTGTTGCGTTACTCTTCTGACGGGAAAATAGATGTTTCTTGTCACAAAGCGGATACGTATCGTGAACAGACGTATAATGATAGAAAATGATCGGTCTGCGACGCATTGAACAAAAACAAAGGCGTTACGGAACTTATTGAAGAACAGACATTCTAACTGGGTGCTTGCTCAAAGTACGTACTTTTAGAGTGGCGTTTCGATAACGCGTGGAATTTAGGTTTGGGGAGACATTACCTCGGATGAGCGAGCAGTTAACGGACCAGGTCCTGGTTGAACGGGTCCAGCAGGGAGATCAGAAAGCCTTTAACCTACTGGTGGTGCGCTACCAGCATAAGGTGGCGAGCCTGGTTTCCCGCTATGTACCGTCAGGTGATGTACCTGATGTCGTACAAGAGTCTTTTATCAAGGCCTATCGCGCGCTGGATTCGTTCCGGGGAGACAGTGCTTTTTACACCTGGCTGTACCGTATTGCGGTGAATACAGCAAAGAATTATCTGGTCGCTCAGGGCCGTCGTCCGCCTTCTAGTGATGTCGATGCTATCGATGCTGAAAACTTTGAAAGCGGCGGGGCATTGAAAGAAATTTCGAACCCTGAGAACTTAATGTTGTCAGAAGAACTGAGACAAATCGTTTTTCGCACGATCGAGTCGCTCCCGGAAGATTTACGCATGGCAATTACGTTACGGGAGTTGGATGGTCTTAGCTATGAAGAGATAGCGGCTATCATGGATTGTCCGGTCGGCACGGTTCGTTCACGAATTTTCCGTGCGCGAGAAGCTATTGATAATAAAGTTCAACCGCTTATCAGGCGTTGACGATAGCGGAATACTGGAAAAGGTATTAGGCATGCAGAAAGAAAAACTTTCCGCTTTAATGGATGGTGAAACGCTGGATGATGAGTTGCTCGAAGAGCTTGCTCATTCTCCTGAAATGCAAGAGACCTGGGAGAGTTACCATCTCATCCGTGACACCCTGCGCGGTGACACCGGCGAGGTTCTCCATTTCGATATCTCAGCCCGCATTATGGCGGCCATTGAAAGCGAGCCCGTTCATCAGACCACATCGCTGATTCCTGAAGCTCAGCCAGCACCTCACCAGTGGCTGAAAATGCCGTTCTGGCAAAAGGTGCGTCCGTGGGCCAGCCAGCTTACCCAAATGGGGGTGGCGGCTTGTGTATCGCTTGCAGTTATTGTTGGCGTCCAGCAGTATAATAGCCAGCCTGAAACTACTCAGCAGCCAGAGGCGCCAGTGTTCAACACACTGCCGATGATGGGCAAAGCCAGCCCGGTAAGTCTGGGCGTACCGGCTGATGCTTCCGCAAGCGGCGGTCAGCAGCAGCAGGTTCAGGAGCAGCGTCGCCGCATCAATGCAATGTTGCAGGATTACGAGCTGCAGCGTCGTCTGCACTCTGAACAGCTTCAGTTTGAGCAGGCACAAACCCAGCAGGCTGCTGTGCAAGTGCCCGGAACCCAAACGTTAGGAACGCAATCGCAGTAATGAAGCAACTTTGGTTCGCCATGTCTCTGATGGCGGGTAGCCTGTTCTTCTCTGCCAACGCCTCGGCTGATGTTTCATCCGGGGCGTTGTTGCAGCAAATGAATCTGGCCAGCCAGTCACTCAATTACGAGTTGGCATTTATCAGCATTAACAAGCAGGGCGTTGAGTCGTTACGCTATCGCCATGCGCGTCTTGATAAACAGCCACTTGCCCAGCTTTTACAGATGGATGGCCCGCGTCGGGAAGTTGTCCAGCGTGGAAACGAAATTAGCTATTTTGAGCCAGGGCTGGAGCCTTTCACGCTCAATGGCGACTATATCGTTGATTCTCTTCCGTCGCTTATCTATACCGACTTCAGGCGTCTTGCGCCTTACTACGATTTCATATCGGTCGGGCGTACACGCATTGCCGACAGGCTGTGTGAAGTGATCCGCGTTGTTGCCCGGGACGGGACGCGCTACAGCTACATCGTCTGGATAGATGCAGAAACTAAGCTGCCAATGCGCGTTGATCTCCTTGATCGTGACGGAGAGACGCTGGAACAGTTCCGCGTCATCTCCTTTAGCGTTAACAGTCAGGTCGGTAACAGCATGCAGAATCTGGCAAAAGCCAACCTGCCGCCGCTGCTTTCCGTTCCAGCGGGCGACTCCGTGAATTTCAACTGGGTACCGTCCTGGATCCCCCAAGGGTTTAGCGAAGTCTCCAGCAGCCGTCGCCAGTTGCCAACCATTGAAACGCCGGTAGAATCGCGCCTCTATTCCGATGGGTTATTCAGCTTCTCGGTAAACATCAATCGCGCCACGGCAAACAGTGCTGAACAAATGCTTCGAACCGGACGCCGGACGGTCAGCACGACGGTACGCGATAACGCTGAGATCACCATTGTCGGCGAACTTCCGCCACAAACTGCGAAGCGTATCTCCGACAGCATCAAATTCAAGGCAGCACAATGATTAAAGAATGGGCTACGGTCGTCTCATGGCAGAATGGCGTTGCGCGGGTTAGCTGTGACGTGAAAGCCTCATGTAACAGCTGTGCATCCCGGGCGGGTTGCGGGAGCCGCGTGCTGAATAAGCTGGGTCCGCAAACATCCCATACGATCTCCGTCCCTAGCGAACAACCGCTGGTAGCAGGGCAGAAAGTTGAGTTGGGGATCGCGGAAGGCAGCCTGCTAAGCTCCGCTATGCTGGTTTATCTTTCGCCACTGGTGGGGCTGTTCGTGATGGGCGGTCTTTTCCAGATGTTATTCGGCACCGATGTGGCCGCCATGTGTGGTGCCGCACTGGGAGGCGTTGGCGGTTTTTGGCTCGCCAAAGGCTTCTCTGCGAAGCTTGCCGCTCGCGAAGCGTGGCAGCCCGTAATTCTTAGCGTCGCGCTGGCGCCAGACCAGCTTCGCGTGGAAACGCTCTCTTCTGAGGCCCGGTGATCCACCGGGCTTTATCATTATTTACAGCTGAATACAGAAAACGCCATCTCTTCGCGCCATGCCTGGCTCTAAGTGCATTTCCAGGTTACGGGGATGTAGTGTAGAATGCTGCGTTTTCGCACTGAAAAACGTCAGGCTAAGAAGAATAGCGGCCTCCAGGAATTCGTAAGGCATAATTATTTAACTATATGAAGAACATACGTAACTTTTCGATTATTGCTCACATCGACCACGGTAAGTCGACGCTGTCTGACCGTATTATCCAGATTTGCGGTGGCCTGTCTGATCGTGAAATGGCAGCCCAGGTACTGGACTCCATGGACCTGGAACGCGAACGCGGTATTACCATCAAGGCGCAGAGCGTTACGCTCGACTATAAAGCCAACGATGGTGAGACCTATCAACTGAACTTTATCGACACCCCGGGCCACGTTGACTTCTCATATGAAGTGTCACGCTCGCTGGCGGCCTGTGAAGGCGCGCTGCTGGTGGTGGATGCCGGACAGGGCGTAGAAGCCCAGACCCTGGCAAACTGCTATACGGCGATGGAAATGGATCTCGAGGTTGTGCCGGTACTTAACAAAATCGACCTGCCAGCCGCCGATCCCGAGCGCGTGGCGGAAGAGATTGAAGATATCGTCGGTATCGATGCAACAGATGCCGTACGCTGCTCGGCAAAAACCGGCGTGGGCGTGCCTGATGTACTGGAACGTCTGGTGCGTGATATTCCCCCACCGGAAGGTGACCCGGATGCGCCGCTGCAGGCGCTTATCATCGACTCGTGGTTTGACAACTATCTCGGCGTTGTCTCGCTGGTCCGTATTAAAAACGGCACCATGCGTAAAGGCGACAAAATTAAGGTGATGAGTACCGGTCAGGCCTATAACGCAGACCGTCTGGGTATTTTCACGCCAAAACAGCTTGACCGTACCGAGCTGAAGTGTGGCGAAGTAGGCTGGCTGGTCTGCGCCATCAAAGATATCCTCGGCGCCCCGGTAGGCGATACGCTGACGCTGGCGCGCAACCCGGCGGACAAAGCGTTGCCTGGCTTTAAAAAAGTGAAGCCTCAGGTCTATGCGGGCCTGTTCCCGGTGAGTTCTGACGATTACGAAAACTTCCGTGATGCGCTTGGCAAGCTGAGCCTTAACGATGCTTCTCTGTTCTACGAGCCAGAAAGTTCAACGGCGCTGGGCTTCGGCTTCCGCTGCGGCTTCCTCGGCCTGTTGCACATGGAAATTATCCAGGAGCGTCTGGAACGTGAATACGATCTGGATCTGATCACCACCGCGCCGACCGTCGTGTATGAAGTAGAAACGACCTCGAAAGAGGTTATCTATGTCGATAGCCCGTCCAAGCTCCCGCCGCTCAACAATATTCATGAACTGCGCGAGCCTATCGCCGAGTGTCACATGCTGCTGCCGCAAGAGTTCCTCGGCAACGTGATCACCCTGTGTATCGAGAAACGTGGCGTGCAGACCAATATGGTGTACCACGGTAACCAGGTGGCACTGACCTACGAAATTCCGATGGCGGAAGTGGTGCTGGACTTCTTCGACCGTCTGAAGTCAACCAGTCGTGGCTATGCATCCCTGGATTACAACTTCAAACGCTTCCAGGCCTCAAACATGGTGCGTGTGGACGTGCTGATCAACAGTGAGCGTGTTGATGCCCTGGCGCTGATCACCCACAACGACAATGCGCCGTACCGCGGTCGTGAGCTGGTTGAGAAGATGAAAGAGCTGATCCCGCGTCAGCAGTTCGACATCGCGATTCAGGCGGCCATTGGTAACCACATTATTGCTCGTTCGACGGTGAAACAGCTGCGTAAAAACGTTCTGGCTAAATGCTACGGCGGTGACGTCAGCCGTAAGAAAAAACTGCTGCAGAAGCAGAAAGACGGTAAGAAGCGTATGAAGCAGGTCGGTAACGTAGAGCTGCCGCAGGAAGCATTCCTTGCCATCCTTCACGTTGGCAAAGACGGTAAATAACCCTTAAGGAGTTGGCATGGCGAACATGTTTGCCCTGATCCTGGTCATTGCTACCCTGGCGACAGGTGTACTGTGGTGTCTGGATAAGTTTATCTTCGCCCCGAAACGCCGCGAACGTCGGGTAACTACTGACGATGGGCTGGATGCGAAAACCCTGAAGAAAGCCGGTCCGAAACCGGGCTGGCTGGAGACGGGAGCATCCGTCTTCCCGGTGCTGGCGATCGTGCTGGTGGTTCGCTCATTTATTTACGAGCCGTTTCAGATCCCATCAGGTTCGATGATGCCAACGCTGCTGATTGGTGATTTCATTCTGGTCGAGAAGTTTGCCTACGGCATTAAAGATCCCATCTACCAGAAAACACTGATTGCGACCGGGCACCCAAAACGTGGCGACATTGTGGTGTTTAAATACCCTGAGGATCCGCGTCTCGACTACATCAAGCGTGCGGTCGGCCTGCCGGGTGATAAAGTCACCTACGATCCGGTTTCTAAAGAAGTGACCATTCAGCCTGGATGCAGTTCCGGTACGGCGTGTGAAAACGCGCTGCCAATCACCTACTCAAACGTTGAGCCGAGTGATTTTGTGCAGACCTTTGCCCGGCGTAATGGCGGCGAGGCGACCAGCGGTTTCTTCCAGGTGCCGCAAGGTGAAACCAAAGAAAACGGTATTCGTCTGGTTGAGCGTAAAGAGACGCTGGGTGATGTCACGCACCGTATTCTGACCGTGCCCGTTGCCCAGGATCAGCTCGGTATGTACTACCAGCAGCCGGGTCAACAGCTTGCCAGCTGGGTCGTTCCGCCAGGACATTACTTCATGATGGGTGATAACCGCGATAACTCCGCGGACAGTCGTTACTGGGGCTTTGTACCGGAAGCGAATCTGGTGGGTAAAGCGACGGCAATCTGGATGAGTTTTGAGAAGCAGGAAGGCGAGTGGCCGACTGGCGTTCGTCTGAGTCGCATTGGCGGAATCCATTAAATCTCAGTAATTGAACGCGTAGCCGCAGTTATTTGCGGCTACGCGAATTATTTCGGCGATAAATCTCCGTGAACTAACGACATCCCCTGCTGTTGTGTATAGAATATTCCCCCGAAGTTTTAGGTTGGCCCTGTAAGGGTGCCACGGCACACGAAACCGCGTTGGTTTTCTCAGGTCGGTTTCGTGTGCTGCATTTTTGACGCATTCATTTATTGGTATCGCATGAACCCCATCGTAATTAATCGGCTTCAACGGAAGCTGGGCTACACTTTTGTTCATCAGGAGCTGTTGCAGCAGGCATTAACCCATCGCAGTGCCAGCAGCAAACATAATGAGCGTCTCGAGTTTTTAGGCGACTCCATATTAAGTTTCGTGATTGCGAATGCGCTTTATCATCGTTTCCCCCCGCGTGGACGAAGGTGATATGAGTCGCATGCGTGCCACGCTGGTGCGGGGTAACACTCTTGCGGAAATTGCCCGCGAATTTGAGCTGGGCGAATGTCTGCGTCTTGGGCCGGGTGAACTGAAAAGCGGCGGCTTCCGTCGTGAATCAATTCTTGCCGATACGGTTGAAGCATTAATCGGTGGCGTGTTCCTGGACAGCGATATCCAGACCGTTGAAAAACTGATCCTGAACTGGTATCAGACTCGCCTGGATGACATCAGCCCGGGCGATAAACAAAAAGATCCGAAAACGCGTCTGCAGGAGTATCTGCAGGGTCGTCATCTCCCGCTGCCATCTTACCTTGTGGTGCAGGTGCGTGGCGAAGCGCACGATCAGGAATTTACCATACATTGCCAGGTCAGTGGCCTGAGTGAACCGGTGATGGGGACAGGTTCTAGCCGTCGCAAGGCGGAACAGGCTGCCGCCGAACAGGCGTTAAAAATGCTGGAGCTGGAATGAGCGAAGAAAAAACGTATTGCGGATTTATTGCCATTGTCGGACGCCCGAACGTTGGCAAATCCACCTTGTTGAATAATCTGCTTGGGCAGAAGATTTCTATCACCTCGCGTAAGGCGCAGACCACGCGCCACCGCATCGTCGGTATCCATACTGAAGGCGAGTATCAGGCGATCTACGTCGATACGCCGGGCCTGCACATGGAAGAGAAGCGTGCCATTAACCGCCTGATGAACAAAGCGGCGAGCAGCTCAATCGGCGACGTCGAGCTGGTGATTTTCGTTGTTGAAGGCACGCGCTGGACGCCGGACGACGAGATGGTGCTCAATAAGCTGCGCGATGGTAAAACGCCGGTGATTCTGGCCGTTAACAAAGTGGATAACGTGCAGGAAAAAGCGGACCTGCTGCCGCATCTACAGTGGCTGGGCAGCCAGATGAATTTCCTCGATATCGTCCCGCTCTCTGCAGAGACCGGTCTGAACGTGGATACCATCGCGGGCATCGTGCGCAAGCATCTGCCGGAAGCGATTCATCACTTCCCGGAAGAGTACGTCACCGATCGCTCCCAGCGCTTTATGGCGTCTGAGATCATCCGTGAAAAGCTGATGCGTTTCCTGGGTGCGGAACTGCCGTACTCCGTGACGGTCGAGATTGAGCGTTTTCAGACTAATGAACGCGGCGGTTATGACATTAACGGTCTGATTCTCGTTGAGCGAGAAGGGCAGAAGAAGATGGTGATTGGCAACAAAGGTTCTAAGATCAAAACCATCGGTATCGAAGCCCGTAAAGACATGCAGGAGATGTTCGAAGCACCGGTTCACCTGGAGCTGTGGGTGAAAGTCAAATCTGGCTGGGCCGACGATGAGCGTGCTCTGCGCAGCCTCGGTTACGGCGAAGATCAGTAGCCAAAGACGACGAGTATGATGGATGGATGGCAGCGTGCCTTTGTCCTGCATAGCCGTCCCTGGAGCGAAACCAGCTTAATGCTGGACGTCTTCACGGAAGAGTCGGGCCGCGTGCGCCTTGTTGCAAAAGGCGCTCGTTCCAAACGTTCTAATCTGAAGGGTGCATTGCAGCCTTTCACGCCGCTGCTGGTTCGCTTTGGTGGGCGAGGGGAAGTCAAAACCCTGCGCAGTGCCGAAGCCGTCTCTCTGGCGCTTCCCCTTTCCGGTATCACGCTCTACAGCGGCCTGTATGTCAATGAGCTCATCTCACGTGTTCTTGAACATGAGACGCGCTTCTCTGAACTTTTCTTCGATTATCTGCACTGTATCCAGGCGCTTGCTGGCGCAACCGGCACGCCTGAACCCGCGCTACGCCGGTTTGAGCTGGCTTTGTTGGGGTATCTTGGCTACGGCGTCGATTTTTTGCATTGTGCGGGCAGTGGAGATGAGGTCGAAGACTCCATGACCTACCGCTATCGCGAGGAAAAAGGCTTTATTGCCAGCATTGTGGTGGATAACCGTACCTTTACCGGACGACACCTTCGGGCGCTGTATGAGCGGGAATTCCCGGATGCAGATACCCTGCGCGCGGCAAAACGCTTTACCCGCATTGCGCTTAAACCGTATCTTGGGGGCAAACCCTTGAAGAGCCGCGAATTATTCAGGCAGTTTGTGCCAAAACGTTAACGAATTCCCCCTCTCCCTGAGGGAGAGAGGAAACGGATCAAAAGAACACGAGGATTGTCATGGCTGAATTACTGTTAGGCGTCAACATCGATCACATCGCCACGCTGCGTAATGCGCGCGGAACGGCTTATCCGGATCCGGTTCAGGCGGCTTTTATCGCTGAGCAGGCAGGCGCTGACGGCATTACCGTGCACCTGCGGGAAGACCGCCGCCACATCACCGACCGTGACGTGCGGATCCTGCGTCAGACGCTGGACACGCGCATGAATCTCGAGATGGCGGTAACGGAAGAGATGCTGACGATTGCCTGCGATACCCAACCGTATTTCTGCTGCCTGGTGCCGGAAAAGCGTCAGGAGGTGACCACCGAAGGCGGGCTTGACGTGGCGGGGCAACGCGACAAAATGCGCGACGCCTGCAAACGTCTGGCCGATGCCGGTATCCTGGTTTCACTGTTTATCGACGCCGATTTTGAGCAGATCACAGCCGCCGCTGACGTGGGCGCGCCCTATATTGAAATTCATACCGGCTGCTATGCCGATGCCAAAAACGATGCTGAGCAGGCCAAAGAGCTGGAGCGTATTGCCAGCGCGGCCACCTACGCTGCCAGCCTCGGCCTCAAGGTTAACGCTGGTCACGGCCTGACCTATCACAATGTCAAAGCGATTGCCGCGCTGCCGGAAATGCATGAGCTGAACATTGGGCACGCTATAATTGGCCGTGCGGTAATGAGCGGCCTGAAAGAGGCGGTATCAGAGATGAAACGCCTGATGCTGGAAGCGCGTCAGTAATGGCTATTCTGGGCTTAGGCACTGATATCGTTGAAATAGCCCGCATAGAAGCGGTGATCGCCCGCAGCGGCGATCGCCTCGCAAGACGCGTGCTGAGCGATAACGAATGGGCCATCTGGGAAGCGCATCAACAGCCAGTGCGTTTTCTGGCAAAACGTTTTGCAGTCAAAGAGGCGGCGGCCAAAGCCTTCGGGACCGGAATTCGTAACGGCCTGGCATTTAACCAGTTTGAAGTTTACAACGATGAGCTGGGGAAACCGCGTCTGCGCTTATGGGGGGAGGCGCAAAAACTGGCTGAGAAACTTGGCGTGTCACACCTGCATGTGACGATTGCGGATGAGCGCCACTACGCCAGTGCGACGGTAATTATAGAAAGTTAAAGTTTGTCCGCGTGGTGGATCAGAACAAACTTATCCCACAGCTGCTCTTCGTTTTCGAGGTGTGCCGGATCCTTAAGAATAGTATTGGGGATTGGGCACACTTTCTGGCAGGTCGGCGTTTCGTAATGGCCGATGCACTCGGTACAGCGATCGCTGTTAATCTCATAAATGCTGTCGCCCATCGAAATCGCCTGGTTTGGGCATTCGGGTTCGCACATATCGCAATTGATGCATTTTTTGGTGATTAACAGCGCCATCAGGAAATTCTCAGAAACAACACAAACAGGGCGGGCATTATACAATTATTCCCTGCTCAAACCAGTCTCTTTACCAACTCCTCGCTGTGACGAATATGTTCTGGCGCGTTCTCCAGATCCTGTTGGACCAATGCCATGAACAGCAGGTCTGTCAGCATCATTTGTGCGCTCGTCGATGAGATAGCCGCACTGCGCGTGGCCTGCTCTTCCGCAATGGTATACAAACAGCGTGTTGCCCGCTGCTGCAGAGAATTTGGCGTAAATCCGGTGATGGCCAGAACTTTACCGCCTACGCGTAAGACTTCATCGGTGGCTATATTGATCTCGCGACGTTCACCGGAATAGGAGATGGCCAGCAGCAGATCCTCAGGATCCATCGCCTGCACCGTCGCCAGCAGGGCGTGCATGTCCTGCTCAACTATCGCGTTATATCCGATCTTCGTCAGTTTCCAGCCAAAATTACGCGCGACGAGCCCGGAAGCGCCAATTCCGGTTAGAATGATACGACGCGCTCCCCGCAGCAACGCCACGCTTTCCAGCAGCTTCTCTTCGGGATTCACGTCCAGCGTCGCATGCATAGCAGCCACGTTCTCTTTGATCAGCTTTTCGCCCACCAGACGCATCGGATCATCGCCACGGATCTGATTATGTACCGGCATCGACTGCGGATTAGGATTGCTCACCAGCGCTTCGCTAATCGCCAGTTTTAGCGCCGGAAATCCCTTAAAGCCGATCTTCTGCGCAAACTTTACCACGCTTGACTGGCTCACTCCGGCTTCGCTCGCCAACTGCTGCGAGCTGAGATGGCGCGCGCGGTCGGGCTGAGACAGTAAAAAATCCGCCAGCTTTTTGTCGCTTTGTGCAAAGCCTGCGTAGCGCTGGCGGATGCGGATTAAACAGTTCATAGATTCTCCTGGCGAAAGTGTGAATATCTGCGCAAATAAACGTTTTACTCGCCTGAATGAATTTAATATTCCATCGTAGTATGATTATTACGAATTAAAAATTCTTGAGGTGCAAAAAATGAACCTGGGCTCACTCGTTTCTGAAACCCGTAACCCGCAAACCATGGATCTGGATGCGCTTTCCACCCTGGAGCTGGTTAACCGTTTTAATCAACAGGATACGCTGGTCGCTCAGGCAGTGAAAGCGACATTACCTGAGGTTGCCAAAGCAGTGAACGCGGCGGCGGCGTCGCTAAAGGCCGGAGGACGCATTATTTATATGGGGGCAGGGACCAGCGGACGTCTTGGCGTGCTGGATGCGTCAGAGTGTCCGCCAACCTTTGGCGTGCCGCACGGCCTGGTCATTGGGCTGATTGCCGGCGGCCCTGGCGCGCTGCTCAAAGCGGTAGAAGGCGCGGAAGATAACCCACAGCTTGGTGAAGATGATCTGAAGGCGCAGAACCTGACCGGGCGAGATCTGGTGGTCGGGCTGGCGGCATCCGGGCGCACGCCATACGTGATTGGCGGCCTGCAATACGCAAACCAGACCGGCTGCACGACGGTCGCCATCTCTTGTAACCCCGGATCGCCGATTGCGCAGGAGGCGGTAATTGCCATCTCACCGGTTGTCGGGCCAGAAGCCTTGACCGGCTCCACGCGTCTGAAATCAGGGACGGCGCAAAAGCTGGTGCTCAATATGATCTCCACCGGGGCGATGGTCAAGTTCGGCAAGGTCTATCAGAACCTGATGGTGGATATGCAAGCCACCAACGTCAAGCTGGTGGACAGAGCCTGCCGGATGGTGGTGGAAGCTACGGGGGCAAGCCGGGAAGAGGCGGAAAAGGTACTCGAACAAACCGGACATGACGTAAAACCGGCCATTCTGATGATCCTGAGCGGGCTGGATGCCACCGCCGCGCGCGCCAGACTGGCTGCCCATGAGGGGTTCTTGCGGGCGGCATTACAAAACTAACACGAGGCGTGTATGGAAAAAACAGCAGCGCTTGCCAGCCATATTTTGCAGGGGATCGGCGGAGAGAAGAATATTCAGCGTCTGGAAAACTGCATGACGCGCGTGCGCGTCGAAGTGCATGATGACGACCAGCTTGACGTGCCCGGATTAAAGCAACTCCCCGGCGTGAGTGGATACGTCAAACAGGGGCAACAGCACCAGCTAATTGTCGGGCCGGGCAAGGCGGCGCAGGTTGTCGATGCCATGCGGGCGCAGATGCGCGGTGAAACAACCGCGTCGTTTGAGGATGCCGAACGCACTAAAGCCCAGGTAAAAGCCAAATACAAAGCTCCGATGAGCGATGCGCTGCGACAGCTGGCAAACGTCTTTATTCCGCTGATCCCGGCGTTCATTGCCTCCGGGCTTATCACCGGGATTATCAATATCCTTAAGCGTCCGGATATTGTCGGCGATTTTGCGACTCATTATCCGAACCTGCTGGGGATCCTCGGCATCTTCGGCAGCGCTGTGTTTGCCATCATGAACATTTTAGTTGGGGTAAACACCGCCAAAGTGTTTGGCGGCTCACTGGCGATGGGCGGGGTAATGGCGGGTATTCTCTCCAGCCCGCAGCTGGCGCACATTACGCTATTTGGCGAGGCGTTACAGCCGGGGCGCGGCGGGGTCATTGCGGTATTGCTGGTGGTGATGTTGATGTGCTGGATTGAAAAGAGGCTGCGCAACCTGTTGCCTGGCGCGATCGAACTGATCCTCAATCCGTTGCTTACCACGCTAATCACGGGGAGCGTGGCGATCGTCGCTTTGCAGCCGTTGGGAGGATGGATCTCCGAAGCGATTGCCCACGGGGCCTCGGTGGCTATCGACCGCGGTGGCCTGCTGGTGGGCGCGGCGCTTTCCGGCACGTTCCTGCCGCTGGTGCTCACCGGCCTGCATCAGGGGCTGGTCCCCATCCACGTCGAGCTGGTGCAGGCGCATGGCTATAACGCGTTGTTGCCCATTCTTTCTATGGCGGGTGTAGGACAGGTGGGCGCCGCCATTGCGGTGCTGATGAAAACCCGTAATGACCGGCTGAAAAAGGTGATTAAAGGCGCCCTGCCGGTCGGATTACTCGGCATCGGCGAGCCATTAATTTTTGGCGTCACGCTGCCGCTCGGTAAACCTTTCCTTGCCGCCTGTCTCGGCGGCGCGGTAGGCGGCGCGCTCATCAGCTACTGGAAAGTCGCGACGGTGATCACCTTTGGGATCTCTGGCCTGCCTCTGGCGCTGACGATCGTGACCGGAAAAGTCATGCTCTATCTGTTAGGCTATTTAGTAGCAACGATTGCCGGGTTCCTGTTTACCTGGCTATTAGGATTCAATGACCCTGAGGAGTAAGGTTTGGCAAATCACGAGCGTCGTGTTGTCTTTTTCGACCTGGATGGAACGCTGCATCAGGAGGATATGTTCGGTACCTTTATGCGCTACCTGCTCCGGCGTCAGCCCCTGAATGCGTTGCTTGTTTTACCTCTCTTACCCGTTATCGGCCTCGCCCTGCTGATAAAAGGCCGGGCGGCGCGCTGGCCGATGAGCCTGTTATTATGGGGCTGCACCTTTGGCCATAGCGAGGCGCGGTTAAAACAGCTGGAACGGGATTTTGTGCGCTGGTTCCGCAGTCACGTGAACGCGTTTCCGGTGGTTCAGGACAGGCTCACCAGCTATCTGGATGCGAACGATGCCGATATCTGGCTTATCACTGGCTCGCCGCAGCCGCTGGTGGAACAGGTCTATTGTGATACGCCCTGGTTACCTCGGGTGAATCTTATCGCCACGCAGATTGCCCGGGGGTATGGCGGGTGGGTGTTGACGATGCGCTGTCTGGGCCATGAAAAGGTCGTACAGCTCGAGAAGAAAATTGGCACGCCGTTGCGCCTGTACAGCGGTTACAGCGACAGTAAGCAGGATAACCCGCTGCTCTATTTTTGCCAGCATCGCTGGCGCGTCACGCCGGTGGGTGAACTTCAGCAACTCGAATAGTCTTATCTCTAGCGGGTGTGTATAATGCCGCCCGCTTTTAGACTGGAGTATCAACCGTTGTCCACTCTCGAACACGATCACGAATACTGGATGCGCCATGCGCTAACGCTGGCAAAACGCGCCTGGGAAGAGGGTGAAGTGCCCGTAGGCGCGGTTCTCGTCCATAACCATCAGGTGATTGGGGAAGGGTGGAATCGCCCAATTGGCCGCCACGACCCTACCGCGCACGCTGAAATCATGGCGCTGCGACAGGGCGGGCTGGTGCTGCAAAACTACCGTCTGCTTGAAACCACGCTGTATGTCACGCTTGAACCCTGCGTAATGTGTTCCGGCGCAATGGTCCACAGCCGTATCGGCACTCTGGTCTTTGGCGCACGGGATGAAAAGACCGGCGCAGCCGGTTCGCTGATGGACGTGCTTGGACACCCGGGAATGAACCACCAGGTAAAGACTATCGGTGGGGTACTTGCACCGGAGTGTTCGGGTCTATTAAGTGACTTCTTCCGATTACGCCGTCAGCAGAAAAAGCAGCAAAAGGCAGAATTGAAGTCACTGGACGCGTGAGCTCCTCCGGCGCGACAATCGGATAGCTTTGCGCCAGCTGTCGCGCCTCGGCGGCCTTTTTTTCTTTCTCCAGCAGATACCCTACCAGGCTAATCTGATACTTACGAATATTCTCTACGTAGGCGTAAGCTTCATGCCCGCGCGCGTAGCCGTAAGTCAGCTTTTTATACCAGGTTTTTTGGCTCAGCAGCGGCAGACGCTGTTTGACGTCAGACCAACTGTCCGGGTTGCCTTTGGTTTTCGCTGTCAGCGCCCGGGCGTCCAGCATATGCGCATAACCCATGTTGTAGGCGGCGAGGGCAAACCAGATACGCTCTTCTTCCGGCACCGTTTCCGGCACTTTCGCCATCATATCCTGCAAATACTTCGCGCCCCCGCTGATGCTCTGTTCCGCATCCGTTCGGTCGTTAACGCCGAGGCTTTGCGCGGTATTTTTGGTTAGCATCATCAGGCCACGCACGCCAGTGGGCGAGGTGGCCTGGGTATCCCAGTGCGACTCCTGATAAGAGATGGCTGCCAGCAGTTTCCAGTCGATTTCCTGGGCGTATTTCTCAAATAAAGGTTTAAGGTCTGGCAGCACGTTATCCACTGCGCGCAGGAAACTGCGGGTATCCACATAATCAAAATCCTCGCCATGACCGAGATACTTCTCTTCCAGGCGGGCGAGAGTGCCGTCTTCATTGATGGTGTTGAAGAAATCAAGCATGGCCGCAGAGAGGGTCTGATCGTTATCCCGATGGGTAAACCAGGCGACCGGCTGTTCGTCAGTGACGTCAAGCGCCACGGCGATTTCAGGATGCACACGCTGGAAAAGGTTAATCGCAACCGAATCGGCAATGGTGAAGGCCAGTTTTTTGTCTTTTACCTGTTCGAGCAGTTCTGTCGTGCCGAGTTTCGGATCCACCTTCCAGCCGAGATCCGGGTATTTCTTCGCTTTCAGCTCGCGCAAATCGTCAATAACCACGTGGCCAGGCGCAATCGTCAGCTGCTGCTCGCCAATCCCGGCCAGCGTGCGTGGACGTACACTCCCGACGCGATAAACCAGCTGCTGCGACACGGAATAGTAGGTAGGACCTTGCTGATAGTTCTTACTACGCTCGCTGTTGTACACCAGCCCGGCGGCGAGGATATCGGCAGCGTTGTTATCAAGGTCGTCAAACAGTTGGCTGATGTTCTGACGCACGGTAATGTGGAGTTTTACGCCGAGATAGTCGGCAAACTGCTGGGCCAGTTCATAATCCAGACCAATGGTTTTGCCGTTGATGTCGCTGTAAATCAAGGGAGAGTTTAAGGTACTGACGCGCAATTCCCCCCGCTCCTGAATGGCGGCGATACGGTTTTCGGCTTTACCGAACCAGGGGATTGAAGGCCAGAGGGCCACTGCCAGCAGCAACGTAACAATGCCGATGAGCAGATAATTAATCTTTAATTTATTCAATTAGTTAATTCTCTGCGACGCCGGTTGCCTCAGTATGCTGTAGCCATGTTAAAAAATAAGGTTTGCCAGTGGATGAGCGGCATTTTGCGTAAAGATAAGCGACTTGGCAACAAATTAGCGCGACAGGCACCCTCTATTATTAAACGTAAACGATGATTTTATTTCGACGCAAACGGTTTCGTCGACGCTCAGGATTCTCTATAATGACGCCCGTTTTCCCCTTGCGCACACTGTAAGCGCCCCGGCGCTTCGAAGACGAGAGACTAATGATGGAAATTCTGCGTGGTTCGCCTGCACTGTCTGCCTTCCGAATTACTAAACTGCTGGCACGTTTCCAGGCAGCCGACCTTCCGGTAAGCAATATTTACGCTGAGTATGTCCATTTTGCTGACCTGAATGCCCCCCTGAATGCAGAGGAGCGCGTACAGCTGGAATGCCTGCTCAAATATGGTCCGAGTCTGAGCAACCACACGCCAACCGGCAAACTGATCCTTGTTACGCCGCGCCCGGGCACCATCTCCCCCTGGTCTTCCAAAGCCACCGACATCGCCCACAACTGTGGCCTGAAGGCGATCAACCGTCTGGAACGCGGCGTGGCGTACTACGTTGAAGCCTCTACCCTCTGTGATGAACAGTGGCGGGTGGTCGCCGCTGAGCTGCACGATCGCATGATGGAGAGCGTGTTTACCTCTCTTGACGACGCGCAGAAGCTTTTTGCTCATCATCAGCCTGCGCCAGTACAGAGCGTGGACCTGCTCGGGCAGGGCCGTCAGGCGCTGATTGACGCCAACCTGCGTCTTGGTCTGGCGCTGGCAGAAGATGAAATTGACTACCTGCAGAATGCGTTCATCACGCTCAACCGCAACCCGAACGACATCGAACTCTATATGTTCGCGCAGGCCAACTCCGAGCACTGCCGCCATAAGATCTTTAACGCCGACTGGATTATCGACGGCGTGCAGCAGCCGAAATCGCTGTTTAAAATGATTAAAAATACCATGGAGCACACCCCGGACCACGTGCTGTCTGCCTATAAAGACAACGCTGCGGTGATGGAAGGTTCCGAGGTGGGCCGCTTCTTCGCCGATCGCGAAGCAGGGCGCTATGACTTCCACCAGGAGCCAGCACATATCCTGATGAAAGTTGAAACCCACAACCACCCGACGGCGATCTCTCCGTGGCCGGGCGCGGCGACCGGATCCGGCGGTGAAATCCGCGATGAAGGCGCAACCGGACGTGGGGCTAAGCCTAAAGCGGGTCTGGTCGGCTTCGCCGTCTCTAACCTGCGTATCCCGGGCTTTGAACAGCCATGGGAAGAAGATTTCGGTAAGCCTGAACGCATCGTGACCGCGCTGGATATCATGACCGAAGGCCCGCTGGGCGGCGCTGCGTTCAACAACGAATTTGGTCGTCCTGCGCTGAACGGTTATTTCCGTACCTACGAAGAAAAAGTGAACAGCCATAACGGCGAAGAGCTACGCGGCTATCACAAACCGATCATGCTGGCGGGCGGGATCGGCAACATTCGCGCCGATCACGTGCAAAAAGGCGAGATCGTCGTGGGGGCGAAGCTGATCGTACTGGGCGGCCCGGCGATGAACATCGGCCTGGGGGGCGGGGCGGCTTCTTCTATGGCCTCTGGTCAATCCGATGCCGATCTCGATTTCGCGTCCGTCCAGCGTGACAACCCGGAAATGGAGCGTCGTTGCCAGGAGGTGATCGACCGCTGCTGGCAGTTGGGCGAAGCCAACCCGATCCTCTTTATCCACGACGTGGGCGCGGGCGGTCTCTCTAACGCCATGCCTGAACTAGTGAGTGATGGCGGGCGCGGCGGGCGTTTTAACCTGCGCGATATTCTCAACGATGAGCCAGGCATGAGCCCGCTGGAGATCTGGTGTAACGAATCTCAGGAGCGCTACGTAATGGCGGTTGCCGCTGACCAGTTGCCGCTATTTGACGAACTGTGCCGCCGCGAGCGCGCGCCGTATGCCGTTATCGGAGAAGCCACCGCAGAGTTGCATCTCTCCTTAAGCGACACCCATTTCGATAACCAGCCTATCGATCTGCCGCTGGACGTCCTGCTCGGCAAAACGCCGAAGATGACCCGCGACGTAACTACCCGTAAAGCGGCCGGTAACGCGCTGGATCGTCAGGAGATGACGGTTGCAGACGCGGTCAATCGCGTACTGCACCTGCCGACTGTGGCGGAGAAAACGTTCCTCGTGACCATCGGCGACCGTAGCGTTACCGGTATGGTCTCGCGCGATCAGATGGTTGGCCCGTGGCAGATCCCGGTTGCAAACTGCGCCGTCACCACCGCGAGCCTCGACAGCTATTATGGCGAAGCGATGGCGCTGGGAGAACGTACGCCGGTGGCGCTGCTGGATTTCGCGGCCTCCTCCCGTCTGGCCGTCGGTGAAGCGCTGACCAACATCGCCGCCACCCAGATTGGTGATATCAAACGTATCAAACTCTCCGCCAACTGGATGGCTGCAGCCGGTCATCCGGGGGAAGATGCGGGCCTGTACGAAGCGGTCAAAGCGGTGGGTGAGGAGTTGTGTCCTGCGCTCGGTCTGACCATCCCGGTGGGTAAAGACTCCATGTCGATGAAAACCCGCTGGCAGGAAGGTAACGAGCAGCGCGAGATGACCTCTCCGCTGTCGCTGGTTATTACGGCGTTTGCACGGGTGGAGGATGTCCGTCATACCGTCACGCCGCAGCTTTCGACCGATGATAATGCCCTGCTGCTGATCGATCTCGGAAAAGGCAACAACGCGCTAGGGGCGACCGCTCTGGCGCAGGTTTACCGCCAGCTCGGCGACAAACCTGCAGACGTGCGTGATGTGGCGCAGCTTAAAGGCTTCTACGACGCCATTCAGGCGCTGGTGGCGCAACGCAAACTGCTGGCCTACCACGACCGCTCCGATGGCGGCCTGCTGGTCACCCTGGCGGAGATGGCCTTCACAGGCCACTGCGGTGTGGAAGTAAACATTGCAACGCTTGGCGACGATCGTCTGGCGGCGCTGTTTAACGAAGAACTGGGCGCGGTGATCCAGCTCCGTGCGGCCGACCGCGAAGCGGTTGAAGCCGTGCTGGCCCAGCATGGACTTGCCGACTGCGTGCATTATCTGGGTAAAGCGGTGCAGGGCGACCGCTTTGTCATCGCAGCCGATGGGCATGCGGTATTCAGCGAAAGCCGTACCACGCTGCGCATGTGGTGGGCTGAAACCACCTGGCAGATGCAGCGCCTGCGTGACAACCCGGAATGCGCGGATCAGGAACACAACGCCAAGGCTAACGACAACGACCCTGGCCTGAATGTTAAACTCTCTTTTGATATCAGCGAAGACATTGCTGCGCCGTACATTGCGAGAGGCGCGCGTCCGAAAGTGGCCGTGCTGCGTGAGCAGGGCGTTAACTCCCACGTTGAGATGGCGGCTGCCTTCCACCGTGCGGGCTTTGACGCTATCGACGTGCATATGAGCGACCTGCTGGCCGGGCGTACCGGCCTGGATGATTTCCAGGCGCTGGTGGCATGCGGCGGCTTCTCCTATGGCGACGTGCTGGGCGCAGGGGAAGGCTGGGCGAAATCCATCCTGTTTAACACCCGCGTGCGTGATGAATTCGAAACCTTCTTCCACCGTCCGCAGACGCTGGCGCTGGGGGTCTGTAACGGCTGCCAGATGATGTCTAACCTGCGCGAGCTGATCCCGGGCAGCGAAGCCTGGCCGCGCTTTGTGCGTAACCAGTCCGATCGCTTTGAAGCCCGTTTCAGCCTGGTTGAAGTGACCCAAAGCTCGTCTCTGCTTCTGCAGGGAATGGTCGGCTCACGGATGCCAATTGCCGTTTCTCACGGTGAAGGTCAGGTAGAAGTGCGTGATGCAGCGCATCTGGCCCAGCTTGAAAGCAAAGGCCTGGTGGCGCTGCGCTTTGTCGATAATTTTGGCAACGTAACACAAACGTATCCGGCGAACCCGAACGGCTCGACGAACGGCATCACTGCGGTGACCAGCGAAAACGGCCGTGCAACCATCATGATGCCGCACCCGGAGCGCGTATTCCGTACCGTGAGCAACTCCTGGCACCCGGAAAACTGGGGCGAAGACAGCCCATGGATGCGGATCTTCCGTAACGCGCGTAAGCAGTTGGGTTAAGTTTTAAGGTCAGCGAAATAAGCCCGGTGAGTGGTAACGCCCCGGGCTTTTTTACGTGTGTCGCAAAATCGCGACAACAGGCTGATGCCAGTGTCGTCGAATGGAGACATTTAAGCGGTTGATTTTATTGATCCCTAAGATGTTTTGCTTAAGGTGTTGCTATTTAGCGACACATCGGCTGAAAATTGTCCGGTTAACCATTTACCTTATTTATGTTAAAAGAGTATATACATCAGTAAGATAATATTTTGTTTTGCATTCTGGCACGGCCGTTGCATAATAATAACCAGTGGCTCATTCACCTTCTTATGTCAGCCCCTTCGGGACGTGCTACATAAACTTCGAATGACGCACAAAAAGGTGCCTGCCGTCCAACTACTGATCATCGCGTTGCTTTATCAGGCCAGGGCGAAACGTCGAGTTAGGCACCGCCTCATTCCATGACAAAGCCGGGTTTTTACCCGGCTTTGTTGTACCTGAAGGGCAGACTCAGTTACGCTCTCCTTACCTTCACACTAAGAGAGTATTGCGTTGACACGCTGGCCCGTTTTTCCTCGCTCCCTGCGACAGCTCGTGATGATGGCATTTTTGCTGATCCTGCTGCCTTTGCTGATACTGGCATGGCAGGCGTGGCAGAGCCTGAATGCGCTCAGTGCCCAGGCGGCATTAACTAACCGCACGACGCTGATTGATGCCAGACGCAGCGAGGCGATGACCAACGCCGCGCTGGAGATGGAACGTAGCTATCGTCAGTATTGCGTTCTTGACGATCCTACCCTGGAAAAGGTCTACCAGAACCAGCGTAAACGCTACAGTGAAATGCTGGACGCCCATGCGGGCGTGTTGCCGGACGATAAACTGTATCAGGCGTTACGTCAGGATCTTAATGATTTAGCCCAGTTGCAGTGTAAGAACAGCGGCCCCGATACCGCCGCCGCCGCGCGTCTTGAAGCCTTTGCCAATGCCAATACGGAGATGGTTCAGTCCACCCGCACGGTCATCTTCTCGCGCGGACAGCAGCTACAGCAGGAGATAGCCGAGCGCGGTCAGTTCTTTGGCTGGCAAGCGTTAGTGCTCTTCCTGGTCAGCCTGGGGCTGGTTCTGCTGTTCACCCGCATGATTATCGGCCCGGTGAAGGGCATTCAGCGAATGATCAATCGCCTGGGAGAGGGGAAATCCCTCGGGGACGCGGTCGTCTTTACGGGCCCACGCGAGCTGCGCTCCGTCGGGCAGCGCATTATCTGGCTCTCCGAGCGCCTGGCATGGCTGGAATCGCAGCGTCATCAGTTCTTGCGTCATATCTCCCATGAGCTTAAAACGCCGCTTGCCAGCATGCGTGAAGGAACGGAACTGCTGGCGGACGAAGTGGCGGGGCCATTAACCCCTGAACAGAAAGAAATTGTCGATATCCTTGATGCCAGCAGCCGCAACTTGCAAAAGCTGATTGAGCAACTGCTGGACTACAACCGTAAGCTTGCCGATGGCGCGGTGGTGCTGGAAAAAGTCGACATTGAGCCGCTGGTGGATATGGTTGTCTCCGCCCATAGCTTGCCGGCAAGAGCTAAAATGATGCATACCGGGGTGGACCTCAGTGAACCCGCCTGTCTGGCTGAACCCATGCTGTTAATGAGCGTACTGGATAATCTTTATTCTAACGCGGTGCACTATGGTACTGAATCCGGTAACATTTACATCCGTAGCTATATCAATGGTTCTCGGGTAATAATCGATGTCGCCAATACCGGGACCCCAATCCCAAACGACGAAAAAACGATGATTTTTGAACCCTTTTTCCAGGGGAGTCATCAGCGCAAAGGTGCGGTGAAAGGAAGCGGCCTTGGCCTGAGTATCGCCCGGGACTGCATACGACGGATGCAGGGTGAGTTATACATTGTCACGGACGAACGTTCAGATGTTTGCTTCCGTATTGAACTGCCCCCTGAGCCGGAAAAATCAATGAAATGAATCTAAGTCTGGTGAGTATGTCACACGTCTTTTTCCGCGCCGCACGCGCGGTGTTTTCCAGCAAAAAATTACGCCTGAGTCTGCCATGTTTGCTTCTGGTGGGCTGTGTTTCCCATGCGCCAAAAAGTGCAATCAGCGACAAAACCGAAGACAAATTGCCAGAAAAACAACTCGCTGACTTTCTGAGTATCCCCTGTGAGGGGATCTGGCATTTAACCAGCCATGAGGCCGAAATGAACCCGTTGTTCTGGCTGCGTGGCATTGATTGCGCGCAGCGTCTGGCGCCCGTTGATGCGCGAGCGCAAGCTGCAACGTGGAGTGAGGACCGCTGGCAGGACAACTTCAGGCGCGCGATATTACTCGCGGATGCCAAAATTTCTCCCGTTGAGCGCCGCGCCAATACCGCACGGCTGGATGCCTTAAGCGCCAATATTCCGGCACAGGTTCGCCCGGTGTATCAACTCTGGCGGGACGGGCAGGCATTGCAACTGCAGTTATCCGAAGAGCGAACCCGCTACAGTAAATTGCAGCAGACAACGGATGGCGAGCTGGATATGCTGCGCCAGCAGCAGGAATCCTTGCGCACGCAGCTCAATACCACCACGCGCAAGCTGGAAAACCTGACCGATATCGAAAGGCAGCTCTCAACGCGTAAACCGGCGGGAAACTATCTGCCTGACGCGACGAAAAGTAATCCGGCCTCGGCGCCGGACGCTGATGCGCAGAAACAAGAGGAAGAGAAGCCATGACAAGCCGTAAACCCGCTCATCTCCTGCTGGTGGATGACGATCCGGGGCTGTTAAAGCTGCTGGGTATGCGCCTGGTGAGTGAAGGCTACAGCGTGGTGACCGCTGAAAGTGGGCAGGAAGGGCTGAAGGTGCTCAGTCGTGAGAAGATTGATCTGGTCATCAGCGACCTGCGGATGGATGAAATGGATGGATTGCAGCTGTTTGCCGAGATCCAGAAGCAGCAGCCAGGCATGCCGGTGATTATTCTCACGGCCCATGGCTCTATCCCGGATGCGGTCGCGGCGACACAGCAGGGCGTGTTCAGCTTCCTGACCAAGCCGGTGGATAAAGACGCGCTCTATAAAGCGATCGACAGCGCGCTGGAACATGCCGCACCCTCAAATGACGAAGCCTGGCGGGAGTCGATTGTCACGCGCAGCCCGATTATGCTGCGCCTGCTCGAACAGGCGCGGATGGTTGCGCAGTCTGACGTCAGCGTCCTCATTAACGGCCAGAGCGGAACCGGGAAAGAGATCCTTGCGCAGGCGATCCACAACGCCAGCCCGCGCAGTAAAAATGCGTTTATCGCCATTAACTGCGGCGCGCTGCCGGAGCAACTGCTGGAGTCCGAACTGTTTGGCCATGCCCGCGGCGCCTTTACCGGCGCGGTGAGCAGCCGTGAAGGGCTGTTCCAGGCGGCGGAAGGGGGCACGCTTTTCCTCGACGAAATTGGCGATATGCCCGCGCCGTTGCAGGTTAAACTGCTGCGTGTTCTGCAGGAGCGAAAGGTTCGCCCTCTGGGCAGCAACCGCGACATCGACATCAACGTTCGTATCCTCTCCGCCACGCACCGCGATCTACCGAAAGCCATGGCCCGCAATGAGTTTCGTGAGGATCTTTATTATCGCCTGAACGTGGTGAACCTGAAAATTCCTGCCCTTGCCGAGCGTGCGGAAGATATCCCCCTGCTGGCAAATCATCTGTTGCGTCAATCTGCCGATCGCCATAAACCTTTTGTGCGTGCGTTTTCCACCGATGCCATGAAACGGTTAATGACCGCAAGCTGGCCGGGCAACGTGCGCCAGCTGGTGAACGTCATAGAGCAGTGCGTCGCGCTGACCTCCTCGCCCGTGATCAGCGATGCGCTGGTGGAGCAGGCGCTGGAGGGGGAAAATACGGCCCTGCCAACCTTTGCCGAAGCGCGAAATCAGTTTGAACTCAATTATCTGCGCAAGCTGCTGCAGATAACCAAAGGCAACGTGACCCATGCGGCGCGAATGGCCGGGCGCAACCGTACCGAGTTCTACAAGCTGCTCTCTCGCCACGAGCTGGAAGCAAACGATTTTAAAGAGTAGTACCGCAAAATTCGCCTGAATATGATACTGTAAGCAACCGATTACGAGCAGCTTACAGGCAAGAGTTTAAGGACCCACCATGAAAAAGATTGATGCGATTATTAAACCTTTCAAACTGGATGATGTGCGTGAAGCGCTGGCGGAAGTGGGCATCACCGGGATGACAGTTACGGAAGTGAAGGGTTTTGGTCGTCAGAAGGGCCACACCGAGCTTTACCGTGGCGCAGAGTATATGGTGGACTTTTTGCCGAAAGTGAAAATTGAAATCGTGGTGAGCGACGATATCGTCGATACCTGCGTCGATACCATTATCCGCACGGCGCAGACCGGTAAAATTGGCGACGGTAAAATCTTCGTCTTTGACGTGGCGCGCGTGATCCGTATCCGTACCGGTGAAGAAGATGACGCCGCAATCTGATGATAAAAAGCCCCTGCGCAGAGGGGCTTTTGACCTTACAGCACCTTATGTGGCCCGAAACATTCGTAATGAATGCTGTCTTTATTCACCCCCAGTTCCACCAACTGCTTCGCGGCAAACTGCATAAACGCCACCGGCCCACACAGGAAGAACTGCATATCCGCTGCGCTGATCGTCTCTTCATGTATGCTTAAATTCATCAGCCCTTCGCCGTCGAAATGTGCCGCCGCACGGTCAGCCTCCGTTGGCAGACGATACCAGGTGTACGCCTTAAAATGCGGCAAACCCATCGCCAGCGTTTTCACTTCATCGGCAAAGGCGTGCACGTCGCCGTTTTCGGCAGCATGGAACCAGTTAACCTGAGCGCTATGCCTGGCGTTAACGAGGGTATCCAGCATCGCCAGCATCGGCGTTTGTCCCACACCTGCAGAGATCAGTGTGACCGGGGTATTGGCCTCGACCGCCATAAAGAAATCACCCGCAGGCGCTGCCAGATGTACCACATCCCCCACCCTGGCGTGGTTGTGCAGCCAGCCTGAGACCTGGCCGCCATCCTCGCGTTTCACCGCAATGCGATAGCCTTTTCCGTTTGGCTTACGGGTGAGTGAATACTGGCGAATTTCCTGATGCGGGAAGCCCTCAGGCTTCAGCCAGACGCCCAGATACTGGCCTGGCTGATAATCCGCAACGGGCTGGCCGTCCACCGGCTCAAATTCAAAGCTGGTAATCAGCGCGCTACGGGGTGTTTTCTCTACAATACGGAACGTGCGCGTACCTTCCCAGCCGCCGCGCTTGCTGGCGTTTTCGCTATAGATTTGCGCTTCACGGTTGATAAAGACATTTGCCAGCACGCCGTAGGCTTTGCCCCAGGCGTCCAGCACCGCCTGACCCGGGCTGAACAGCTCGTCCAGCGTGGCCAGCAGGTGGGCGCCAACGATGTTGTACTGCTCAGGTTTGATCTGAAAGCTGGTATGTTTCTGCGCGATTTTCTCAACCGCAGGCAATAACGCCGCCAGGTTTTCGAGATTGCTGGCGTAGGCTGCGATGGCATTGAACAGGGCTTCGCGCTGATCGCCATTACGCTGGTTGCTCATGTTGAAAATCTCTTTCAACTCCGGGTTATGCGCGAACATACGATCGTAAAAATGGGCGGTGAGTTTAGGGCCCGTTTCAACCAGCAGGGGAAGAGTAGACTTAACGGTAGCGATGGTGTGAGCGTCTAACATAGCAGCTTCCTTGAAAGGTGATTTTAATGATGTATTTTAAATGCATCTTATAAAAATACCCCTGCAATGTAAATGGTTCTTTACCACGTGAAAAATGTGCATCACAAAGCTGAAAAGAAATCCGTTGAAAATGACCAGGTTTTTATTCCTCGGACCCTTGTGTGGCGTGAAGGTAAACGTTTGCGTAAAATCGTTTGTCAAGACCTGTTATCACCGAACTAATCAGTTATACTGTTGCGCGTTGTCCAACTGGACTGCCTTTTTCAGGGCAAAATTTTTATCGTTAGCTGAGTCAGGAGATGCGGATGTTAAAGCGTGAAATGAACATTGCCGATTATGATGCCGAACTGTGGCAGGCTATGGAGCAGGAAAAAGTACGTCAGGAAGAGCACATCGAACTGATCGCCTCCGAGAACTACACCAGCCCGCGCGTGATGCAGGCGCAGGGTTCTCAGCTGACCAACAAATACGCTGAAGGTTACCCGGGCAAGCGCTATTACGGCGGCTGTGAGTATGTTGATATCGTTGAACAACTGGCTATCGACCGTGCAAAAGCGCTGTTTGGCGCAGACTACGCAAACGTGCAGCCGCACTCCGGCTCCCAGGCTAACTTCGCGGTCTACACTGCGCTGCTGCAGCCGGGCGATACTGTACTGGGTATGAACCTGGCGCAGGGCGGCCACCTGACTCATGGCTCACCGGTTAACTTCTCCGGCAAACTGTACAACATCATCCCTTACGGTATCGATGAGTCCGGTAAAATCGACTATGACGATATGGCGAAGCAGGCGCAGACCCATAAACCGAAGATGATCATCGGCGGTTTCTCCGCTTACTCCGGCATTGTTGACTGGGCAAAAATGCGTGAAATCGCAGACAGCATCGGCGCATACCTGTTCGTCGACATGGCGCACGTAGCCGGTCTGATTGCCGCAGACGTATACCCGAACCCGGTTCCACACGCGCACGTCGTGACCACCACCACCCACAAAACCCTGGCGGGCCCACGCGGTGGCCTGATCCTGGCGAAGGGCGGCGACGAAGAACTGTACAAAAAACTGAACTCAGCCGTCTTCCCAAGCGCGCAGGGCGGCCCATTGATGCACGTTATCGCAGCCAAAGCTGTGGCGCTGAAAGAAGCGATGGAGCCAGAGTTTAAAGTTTACCAGCAGCAGGTCGCTAAAAACGCCAAAGCAATGGTGGAAGTGTTCCTGGCGCGTGGTTACAAGGTCGTTTCTGGCGGGACGGAAAACCACCTGTTCCTGCTGGACCTGGTTGATAAGAACCTGACCGGTAAAGAAGCTGACGCCGCCCTGGGCCGCGCCAACATCACCGTGAACAAAAACAGCGTGCCTAACGATCCAAAGAGCCCGTTCGTAACCTCCGGTATCCGTATCGGCTCCCCGGCGGTAACGCGTCGCGGCTTCAAAGAAGCGGAAGTAAAAGCGCTGGCGGGCTGGATGTGTGACGTGCTGGACAGCATCAATGACGAAGCGGTTATCGAGCGCGTCAAAGGTCAAGTTCTGGAGATCTGTGCTCGCTTCCCGGTATACGCTTAGTTCTTCTGATTTGCATAAATAAAAAAGGCCGCGCTTGCGGCTTTTTATATGGGCTAACGTCGGCCCGCAGAGAGTGGCCCCGGGGCTGGTAAATGTTAATTTATCGTTAATTTATAGCGCGTTAACGGCTTGCTAAAGTCAGGGATTAGCGCCAGACTATCGCCTCCATTTCGGGAGGGATTCATGGTCTTGCATTCCACGCGCTGGCTGGCGCTCAGCTACTTTACCTACTTCTTTAGCTACGGTATTTTTTTGCCTTTCTGGAGCGTCTGGCTCGCAGGTATTGGTCTTACTCCGGAAACCATCGGCGTGCTGCTGGGGGCAGGGCTGGTGGCCCGTTTTCTGGGGAGCCTGTTAATCGCGCCGCGCGTTAGCGATCCCTCCATGCTTATCAAAGCAGTGCGGATCCTGGCGCTATTAACGTTGGTCTTTGTCGCCTGCTTCTGGGTCAGCAACTCGTTTGCCTGGCTGATGGTGGTGATGGTCGGCTTTAACCTGTTCTTCTCGCCGCTGGTTCCGCTGACGGATGCGCTGGCAAATACCTGGCAAAAACAGATAACCATGGACTATGGCCGCGTGCGCCTGTGGGGATCAATAGCCTTTGTGATCGGCTCTGCGTTGGTGGGTAAACTGGTCAGCCTTTACGATTATCGCGCTATTCTTGCCCTGTTGAGCATCGGCATCGCCTCCATGCTGTTGGGCATGCTGCTGCGCCCGTCGGTGATGCCGCTGGGGGAAAGTCGCCATCAGGAAAGCGCAGGCTGGCCCGCCTGGAGAAGCCTGGTCATGCAAAGCTGGCGTTTTTTGGCCTGCGTCTGCCTGCTGCAGGGCGCGCACGCCGCCTATTATGGCTTTAGCGCTATCTACTGGCAGAAGGCGGGGTACTCTGCGTCTGCGGTCGGTTACCTGTGGTCGCTGGGCGTGGTTGCTGAGGTGATCATCTTCGCCCTCAGCAACAAGCTGTTCCGTCGTTTTGGCGCCCGTGACCTGCTGCTGCTCTCAGCGGTATGCGGCGTGGTGCGCTGGGGGATTATGGGGTGGACCACTGAACTGCCGTGGCTGATCGCGGCGCAAATCCTGCACTGTGGGACCTTCACCGTTTGTCATCTGGCGGCCATGCGCTATATCTCGGCACGTGAAGGCGGGGAGGTTATTCGCCTGCAGGCGGTCTATTCAGCCGTGGCGATGGGCGGCAGTATTGCCATCATGACGGTGTTTGCGGGCTTCCTGTACCAGTATCTTGGTCATGGCGTCTTCTGGGTGATGGCGCTGGTCGCGCTGCCGGCAATGTTTTTTCGTCCAACGGTGGCGGCGCGAGCCTGATCAGGATTCCAGCATCGCGCGAATATGGTCTTGCTGCTGAGAGTTCAGCGTCTCAACGGCGTGGATAAGCGGTGGTGAGAACAGGGGCAGAACGGTAGGATAGGGGGTGATAACCAGCGCCGCTTCGCGCGGGGCCCCCTCTTTCTGAAAAGCCTGGAGCGCCAGATAGCGAATATTGAGCGGCAGTAGCGTCAGTTCACGCAACTGCTGCTCAATATGCTCCTCACACGCTTTGTCTGCGCCCATGAGCAGGATCACCTGCTTTTCGTGTAAGTCAGTCTCCTGCATGAGCCAGGCACCAAAAATCACCGCCACCAGGCTCATCTCCTCATCAGAAAAACGTAGCCCAAACTCGGCTTCAAGTTCAAACAGCGCCTCTTTGGTGGTGCGCAACAGGCGCGGGTAAAGGCGGTGGATCTCTTCAGGCAGGCTGTTATCTATGCCGATTTCAAACAGCGAGCGGTCCAGCGCCTGAGCGAGATGAATATAGAGCCGATCGGTCAGCCCCTGTTCATCACTAAACTTCATCCCGGTTAGCGCCCGAAAGCGGGCGACCATCCGCACTATCGTGCGGCGCAGACGCTGATCCTGCTGGTGTTTATCCAGCACCGGATCGGGCGTGCGTAACATCATAAACAACAGCGCCAGAAACAGCTGTTCATCGCTGTGCGTACCCTGAGGAACGCGTCGTTTCCAGTGACGAACGATCTCCTGCGCCGTGAAATATTCTCCTCTCGACTGTGTCCAGCCGCGCTGTATGGGGGAAAACTGCGGGGTATTGCCCTGATGGTGCTGAATCAGACAATATTGCAAATAGAGCTGCAAAAACTGGATATCGCGGCATTCAAACTGGCGTTGGAGTCTGCGCGAACAAAAGCTGATCAACGCCCGCAGGTTCGCATCGTCGTAAAGCGGACGGGCAATGCCGTGCTGTTTAAGCGCGGTTTTTAACGCTGGGGTAAACTGGTGCAAGACGAACTGCGGGCAAAGACGCAGCGCCCTGCGCAGCCAGTGCAGCAGGCATAAACGCTGATTGAGGGCCGAACCTTCAATCCGGTAGCTGCCGTCAGGGTGCGTGACGATATCGAGCCGGTGGTAGCGCTGGATTTCATCCCTCGTCTCGGCTATATCTTGCCGTGCCATGGCGTCGTCCACGCCATTCGCAGCGATTATGCTCTGTGCGTTAATGGCAGCATCGGGCAGGTAAAGCATTAAAAGCACCTGGCAGCGGCGCTGCGAGCTGGAAAGCACAGATGGAATTTCAAGCGTCGTCATCATCTGTCAGGTATCCAGTGGGAATGAGTGATAAGAATAGCTAAAGGATGGGCGCTGAAAAGCGCACCGGCTGGCCTTTCACTCAGGATTGCTGGCGAACATCACAGAATTTTTGACGTGGGGAACAGATGCAAATAGTTAAACAAAGCGCGATGGCGTTATTTTTGACGGTTTTTACATTCACCGCCAGCGCGCACCCTCACAGCTTCATCAGCCTGAAAACAGAGCTGGTAACGGACGGGGCGCAGCTTAGCGGCCTGAAAATGCGCTGGACGATGGATGAAATCACCTCCGCGGATCTGCTCTATGATGCGGGCAACGCAAAGCCCGGAGATGACGTCTGGAAAAAACTGGCGGCGGAGGTGATGGCCAACGTGCTGGGCCAGCACTACTTCACCGAGTTCTGGCATAACGGACAAAAGGTAAAATTCCTCAACCGGCCGACGGAATACGCGATGTCGCGCGAAGGGCATCAGGCGGTGCTGACGTTTATCCTCCCGCTGGCGCACCCGCAGCCGCTGTCCGGACAGACGTTCACCTTTTCAACCTTTGATCCCACCTATTATGTCGATATGCGCTACGGCGAAGAGGATGATGTGACATTGCCGACGAGCCTGCAAAAAACCTGTAAGCTGGCAGTCCATACGCCGAAGCCCAGCGAAGAGATGCTCAACTTTGCGGTCTCGCTCGATAAAGCCGATGCGCCGCCAGAAGATATGGAGTTGGGTAAACATTTTGCACAGGAGGTGACCTTACAATGTCAGTAATTGCTTCTCCGCTCAGAAAATCACGCCGCTGGCCGCACCTTTGGCCGCTGGCGCTCTTTTTACTGTTAGCCGTTTGCGGGGCGCTATGGTTGTGGCACGCCTGGCCGCAGGTGATGTTGAAAAGTATCGTCTGGCAGCGTGAAGTCAACCAGCAGCTGAGCGGCTTGTTAAAAGCGGTGGCGGAAAATCCAACGCAAGCGGGCGGTTCCCTGCTGGCGTTCAGCTTTATTTACGGCGTGCTGCACGCGCTGGGGCCGGGGCACGGCAAGATTGTCATTACCACCTGGCTTGCCACCCATCCGTCGAAGCTCAAATCCAGCATCGGCCTGACGCTGGCCTCCTCTCTGCTGCAGGGCGGCGTGGCGATTGCGCTGGTGGTCGTTGTGCTTACCCTTTTACGGCTTCCCGCGCGTCAGTTGCACCTGAGCAGTTTCTGGCTGGAGAAGGGGAGTTATGCGCTGGTGGGGGTGCTGGGCGTTATTCTCTGCTGGCGAGCGCTGAAAAAACTGCGTGCGCTATTGAAAAAACCGACATTCAAAGCCTTTACCCCGCATCACGTTCACGATGCGCAGTGCGGGTGCGGGCATCAGCACTTGCCGACGCAAGAACAACTGCAGAACGGCGACGACTGGCGGGCACGGTTGATGATTGTTCTCTCCATGGGCATGCGACCGTGCTCGGGCGCGATTATGGTGTTGTTGTTCAGTAAAGTGATTGGCGTGTTCGGCTGGGGAATGCTCTCGGCGTTAGCCATGGCGGCGGGAACCTCATTGACGATCTCCTCCCTGGCCCTGCTGGTCCACAGTTTTCGTCAACTGGCGGTAAAACTCAGCGGCAACAAAACGCCGGTACTGTGGCGGCAGGTCGGGTGGGCGACGCTTGCGCTGGCGGGGGGCGTTATTCTGCTGGTGGCGGCGGTGACAATGTGGACGAGCGCGGTGCCGGTGGGCAGAGGGTTGCGGCCGTTTTAGGGGGTCAGTGTTGTGCCCTCACCCATAGGGGAGAGCACGACCGGCATTAACGCTTCAGCGCTTCACTCAGTTCATCACGCATGTTCGCCAGCATAGCTTTAACAACGCGTGGGTTACCGGCAACGATATTGCCGGTGGTCATGTAGTTGTGCCCACCGGTGAAATCACAAACAATGGCGCCGGCTTCGCGTGCGATCAGCTCGCCCGCAGCAAAGTCCCACGGCTTCAGCGACAGCTCGAAGTAACCGTCAACACGGCCGGTCGCCACATAGGCCAGATCCAGCGCAGCAGAACCGGTGCGACGGAAGTCAGCACATTCGGTGAACAGTTTGCCCAGGATATTCATATAGGGAGTGGCGTGCTGCTTCGCCTTGAACGGGAAGCCGGTCGCCAGAATGGTGCCGTCCAGATCGCGTGCATTGCTGCAGCGCAGACGGTAGCCGTTCAGCTGTGCGCCCTGACCGCGGGTGGCGGTAAACAGTTCGTTACGCATTGGATCATATACAACGGCGACTTCAGTACGGCCCTTAATGCGTACGGCGATAGACACAGAGAAGTGTGGCAGGCGTTTTACGAAGTTGGTGGTGCCATCCAGTGGATCGATAACCCATTGAACATCCTGATCGATACCTTCATGTTCACCGCTTTCTTCGGTGATGATGGTGTGCTGCGGGTAAGATTTACGGATCGTTTCGATAATAATCGCTTCTGCGGCTTTATCGACGTTAGTCACGAAATCATTGCTGCCTTTCTGGCTGGTTTCTACGGAGTCTGGCGTTTCGTAGTGTTTGGCAATTACATTACCCGCCTTGCGCGCTGCGCGCACGGCGATGGTCAGCATCGGATGCATCGGTCTCTCTCACTGGATGTTAAAGAACAGGAAAATCGGCGCAGAGTATAGCACCGGGATCGGATTATGTCTCTCGATTATGATAATATGCCGGAATATTCTTCAGACACTGACTTTCAGACACCTAAAAATTATGCTGCAAAACATTCGAATCGTGCTGGTTGAAACTTCGCACACCGGCAACATGGGCTCCGTAGCCCGCGCGATGAAAACCATGGGCTTAACTAACCTGTGGCTGGTCAATCCCCTGGTCAAACCAGACTCTCAGGCTATTGCGCTGGCTGCAGGCGCCAGCGATGTGATCGGCAATGCGCAGATCGTCGATACTCTCGACGAAGCCCTCGCCGGATGCAGCCTGGTGGTTGGCACCAGCGCACGCTCGCGCACGCTGCCGTGGCCAATGCTGGACCCGCGTGAATGCGGCTTGAAAAGCGTATCGGAAGCTGCACACGCGCCGGTGGCGCTGGTGTTTGGCCGTGAGCGCGTTGGCCTGACCAATGATGAACTGCAGAAGTGCCACTATCACGTAGCCATTGCCGCCAACCCGGAATACAGCTCGCTGAACCTGGCGATGGCGGTACAGGTTATTGCCTATGAAGTGCGCATGGCGTGGCTGGCGACCGGGGAACAAGGTTCTGCACAGTCGCAGGACGAGGCCGTTTATCCCCTGGTCGACGATCTGGAACGCTTCTACGGCCACCTGGAACAGACGTTGCTGGCAACCGGATTTATCCGTGCGGATCATCCCGGCCATGTGATGAACAAGCTGCGCCGTATGTTCACCCGCGCGCGTCCTGAAAGCCAGGAGCTGAACATCCTGCGCGGTATTCTGGCGTCGATCGAACAGAAAAACACAGCGCCATAAACGGCACGGAAGGTCAAATACCTGACTAAAACAGTCAAGTAAATAGTTGACCAATTTAGTCAGGAATGTCAGACTTGGCCCTGCTATGCAATACCCCCATTTTACAATAAAAAACCCCGGGCAGGGGCGAGTTTGAGGTTAAGTAAGACATGAGACTGACATCTAAAGGGCGTTATGCCGTGACCGCGATGCTGGACGTTGCGCTCAACTCAGAAGCGGGCCCGGTTCCGTTGGCTGATATTTCTGAACGACAGGGGATCTCCCTCTCTTATCTGGAACAGCTGTTCTCCAGACTGCGTAAAAATGGACTGGTTTCCAGCGTCCGTGGTCCGGGCGGCGGATATCTGCTCGGTAAAGACGCGGGCAGTATTGCAGTAGGCGAGGTCATTAGCGCTGTTGATGAATCCGTTGACGCGACCCGTTGCCAGGGTAAAGGCGGTTGCCAGGGCGGCGATAAGTGCCTGACCCACGCGCTGTGGCGCGATCTGAGCGACCGTCTGACCGGCTTTTTGAACAACATCACCCTGGGTGAACTGGTCAATAACCAGGAAGTTCTGGACGTATCCGACCGTCAGCAAAGCCATGAGTCACAACGTAGCACCCGCGCGCAAGACGCTATCGACGTTAAGTTACGCGCTTAGTAAAACGAGTAAAATTTTAGAATCAGGCCGGGGTGGTAACACCCCGTGTACTCGGCCGTACATCCAGCCGGTTGCCTGATTCCTTGCATTGAAGCGATGTACGGAGTTTATAGAGCAATGAAATTACCGATTTATCTCGACTACTCCGCAACCACGCCGGTGGACCCGCGTGTTGCCGAGAAGATGATGCAGTGTCTGACCCTGGACGGAAACTTTGGTAACCCAGCTTCCCGTTCACACCGTTTTGGCTGGCATGCTGAAGAGGCGGTCGATATCGCCCGTAATCAGATTGCTGAGCTGGTGGGCGCCGACCCGCGTGAAATTGTTTTCACCTCTGGCGCAACCGAATCCGACAACCTGGCGATCAAAGGTGCGGCCAACTTTTATCAGAAAAAAGGCAAGCACATTATCACCAGCAAAACCGAACACAAAGCCGTGCTGGATACCTGTCGTCAGCTGGAGCGTGAAGGGTTTGAAGTGACCTACCTCGCCCCGCAGAGCAACGGGATAATCGACCTGAAAGCGCTTGAAGCGGCCATGCGTGACGACACCATTCTGGTCTCCATCATGCACGTGAATAATGAAATCGGCGTGGTGCAGGATATCGCGACCATCGGCGAAATGTGCCGTGAGCGCGGCATCATCTATCACGTTGACGCAACCCAGAGCGTGGGCAAACTGCCTATCGACCTGAGCCAGCTGAAAGTTGACCTGATGTCCTTCTCCGGCCACAAAATTTATGGCCCTAAAGGTATCGGCGCACTCTACGTTCGTCGTAAACCCCGTATCCGCATTGAAGCCCAGATGCACGGCGGCGGTCACGAGCGCGGCATGCGCTCCGGTACGCTGCCTGTTCACCAGATCGTGGGCATGGGCGAAGCTTACCGTATTGCGAAAGACGAGATGGAAACCGAGATGGCGCGCCTGCGCACGCTGCGTAACCGTCTGTGGGACGGCGTGAAAGATATGGAAGAAGTGTATCTGAACGGCGACCTTGAGCAGGGCGTACCAAACATCCTCAACGTCAGCTTCAACTATGTTGAAGGCGAATCGCTGATTATGGCCCTGAAAGACCTGGCCGTTTCTTCCGGTTCTGCCTGTACCTCTGCAAGCCTCGAGCCATCCTACGTGCTGCGTGCGCTGGGTATGACCGACGAGCTGGCGCACAGCTCTATCCGTTTCTCTTTAGGTCGTTTCACTACCGAAGAAGAAATTGACTACACCATCAAGCTGGTTCGTAACGCCATTGGCCGTCTGCGCGACCTTTCTCCACTGTGGGAAATGTTTAAGCAGGGCGTGGATCTGAACAGCATTGAATGGTCACATCATTAATCGGTAGGTAAGGAGATTTCATCATGGCATATAGCGAAAAAGTTATCGATCATTACGAGAACCCACGCAACGTTGGTTCTTTCGACAACAGCGACGAAAGCGTTGGTAGCGGCATGGTCGGCGCGCCGGCCTGCGGCGATGTGATGAAGCTGCAGATCAAAGTTAACAATGAAGGTATCATTGAAGACGCGCGCTTCAAGACCTACGGCTGCGGCTCTGCAATCGCCTCCAGCTCCCTGGTCACTGAATGGGTGAAAGGCAAGTCTCTGGATGAAGCACAGGCCATCAAGAACACGGATATTGCTGACGAACTCGAACTGCCGCCGGTGAAAATTCACTGTTCTATTCTGGCTGAAGACGCAATCAAAGCCGCTATTGCGGACTATAAAAGCAAACGTGAAGCAAAATAATTGAGGTTTGAGTATGTCGATTACCCTTAGCGACAGTGCTGCCGCGCGAGTAAGCTCTTTTCTGGCAAACCGTGGTAAAGGCTTCGGCCTGCGACTGGGCGTACGTACCTCCGGCTGTTCTGGTATGGCTTACGTACTGGAGTTTGTTGATGAACCGGCGTCCGACGACACCGTGTTTGAAGACAAGGGCGTGAAGGTGGTGGTCGATGGCAAAAGCCTGCAATTCCTCGACGGCACTCAGCTGGACTTCGTAAAAGAAGGCCTGAACGAAGGGTTCAAATTCACGAATCCGAACGTTAAAGACGAGTGTGGTTGCGGCGAAAGCTTCCACGTTTAACCGCGCGTCAACCGAAACCCCACCGTGGCTTACCTGCTACGCGTGGGGTTTGTTCTAACAGGCTACCCCTGAGATTGTTATGGATTACTTCACTCTCTTCGGATTATCCGCTCAATACCCGATTGATCTGCAGGCTCTGACGATCCGTTTCCAGGATTTGCAGCGCCAGTATCATCCGGATAAATTCGCCAGTGGCACTCAGTCAGAGCAACGGGCTGCTGTATCGCAATCAGCGACCATCAATCAGGCCTGGCAGACGCTGCGTCATCCGCTGGGGCGCGCAGAATACTTGCTTTCGCTCCACGGCTTCGACCTGGCGAGCGAACAGCACACCGTGCGCGACACCGCGTTTCTAATGGAACAGCTGGAGCTGCGTGAAGAGCTGGATGAGATTGAACAGGCCAAAGACGAAGCACGTCTTGAGAGCTTCATTATGCGCGTCAAGGGTATGTTCGATACTCGCCATCAGCAGATGGCGGAGCAACTGAACAATGAGACGTGGGACGTGGCGGCAGACACTGTGCGCAAACTCCGTTTTCTCGATAAACTGCGAAGCAGTGCTGAACAACTCGAAGAAAAGCTGCTCGATTTTTAATTTCGGAAGCAATTATGGCCTTATTACAAATTAGTGAGCCTGGCTTAAGCGCCGCACCGCACCAGCGTCGTCTGGCAGTGGGCATAGACCTGGGTACCACCAATTCTCTCGTGGCGACCGTGCGTAGCGGCCAGGCGGAGACGCTGGCCGACGAGCAGGGCCGCCATCTGCTGCCTTCCGTGGTTCATTACCAGCAGCAGGGGCACGTGGTCGGTTACGATGCGCGCGCCAACGCTGCCCGCGATCCGGCAAATACCATTAGCTCCATCAAGCGCATGATGGGCCGTTCGCTGGTCGATATCCAGACCCGCTACCCGCATCTGCCGTATCAGCTACAGGCAAGTGAAAACGGCCTGCCGATGCTTGCGACGCAGGCCGGTCTGCTTAACCCGGTTCGTATCTCCGCAGACATCCTCAAGGCGCTGGCTGCTCGTGCCACGGCAACGCTTGAAGGCGAGCTGGACGGGGTAGTGATTACCGTTCCGGCCTATTTTGACGACGCACAGCGTCAGGGGACCAAAGATGCCGCGCGTCTGGCGGGCCTGCACGTGTTGCGTCTGCTGAACGAACCGACGGCGGCTGCCATTGCTTACGGCCTCGATTCCGGGCAGGAAGGGGTGATTGCGGTTTACGATCTCGGCGGCGGAACTTTTGATATCTCGATCCTGCGCTTAAGCCGCGGCGTGTTCGAAGTGCTGGCGACGGGCGGAGATTCTGCGCTCGGCGGCGATGACTTCGACCATCTGCTAGCCGACTACATTCGCGAGCAGGCCGGTATTGCCGATCGCAGCGACGTGCGCGTACAGCGTGAACTGCTGGATGCGGCTATCGCGGCGAAAATCACGCTGAGTGATGCCCGGTCAGTCAGCGTCAGCGTGGCGGACTGGCAGGGTGAAATCACCCGTGAACAGTTCAACGAGCTGATTGCCTCTCTGATAAAACGCACGCTGCTGGCCTGCCGCCGCGCATTGAAAGATGCGGGCGTTGAGGCGGGCGAGGTGCTGGAAGTGGTCATGGTTGGCGGCTCTACCCGCGTGCCGCTGGTCCGGGAGCGTGTCGGCGAGTTTTTTGGCCGTACACCGTTAACCACCATCGACCCGGACAAAGTGGTTGCCGTTGGGGCCGCTATTCAGGCCGATATTCTGGTCGGCAACAAGCCCGACAGCGAAATGCTGCTGCTGGACGTCATTCCGCTCTCCCTTGGTTTAGAAACCATGGGCGGGCTGGTGGAGAAAGTGATCCCGCGTAATACCACCATTCCGGTGGCGCGTGCGCAGGAGTTCACGACTTTTAAAGACGGCCAGACCGCAATGTCCATTCACGTCATGCAGGGCGAGCGCGAACTGGTTCAGGACTGCCGTTCTCTGGCACGGTTTGCGCTACGCGGTATTCCGGCGCTGCCCGCGGGCGGGGCGCATATTCGCGTCACCTTCCAGGTGGATGCGGATGGCCTGCTGAGCGTGACGGCGATGGAAAAATCCACCGGCGTCGAATCGTCCATCCAGGTCAAGCCCTCCTACGGCCTGACCGATAGCGAAATCGCCTCCATGATTCAGGACTCAATGAGCTACGCCGAGCAGGATGTTAAGGCGCGTATGCTGGCCGAACAGAAAGTTGAAGCCGCACGCGTGCTGGAAAGTCTGACCGGCGCACTCACTGCCGATGCCGCGCTGTTAAGCGCCGCAGAGCGTCAGTTGATTGACGAAGCCGCCGCGCGCTTAAGCGCAGTAGCTGCTGGCAATGACGCTGATGCAATAGAAGAAGCCATTAAAAACGTTGATAAACAAACACAGGACTTTGCTGCTCGCCGCATGGACAAATCTGTCCGCGTCGCGCTGAAAGGCCAGTCCGTGGACGAGGTTTAGTATGCCAAAGATTGTTATTTTGCCTCATGCGGACCTCTGTCCGGATGGCGCTGTTCTGGAAGCGAATACCGGTGAAACCATTCTCGACGTTGCCCTGCGTAACGGTATCGAAGTGGAACACGCCTGTGAGAAATCCTGTGCCTGCACCACTTGCCACTGCGTCGTGCGTGAAGGTTTTGACTCTCTTGCTGAGAGCACCGAAGACGAAGACGACATGCTGGATAAAGCATGGGGTCTGGAGCCGGACAGCCGCTTAAGCTGCCAGGCGCTGGTGACCGACGAAGATCTGGTCGTGGAGTTCCCACGCTATACCATCAACCACGCACGTGAGCACTGATATGGGACTAAAATGGACTGACAGCCGAGAAATCGGCGAAGCGCTCTACGACGCGAACCCGGATCTGGATCCGAAAACCGTACGATTCACCGACATGCACCAGTGGATCTGCGATTTAGACGATTTTGACGACGATCCAACCGCATCCAATGAAAAAATTCTGGAGGCGATTCTGTTAGTCTGGTTAGATGAAGCAGAATAGATAATGAAACGGGCGGCCTCTGGCGGCCCGTTTGCTCGTTGCGAATAAGGATAAATAAAATGACCGAAGCGATGAAGATTACGCTCTCTACACAGCCTGCCGACGCACGCTGGGGCGAGAAAGCCACGTACAGCATTAACACCGACGGTATTACCCTGCACCTTACCGGCCAGGATGATACTGATCTTATCCAGCGCGCGGCGCGTAAAATTGACGGCCTGGGCATTAAACATGTCTCTCTGGAAGGCGAAGGCTGGGATACCGACCGCAGTTGGGCGTCCTGGGCAGGCTACAAAGGCCCGAAAGGCACCCGCAAAATCGCGTGGGCGAACCTCGACGAAGCCGGTCAGCAAGAGCTGGAAAACCGCCTGAAAATCATCGACTGGGTGCGCGATACCATCAACGCCCCGGCGGAAGAGTTAGGCCCGGAACAGTTGGCGCAGCGTGCCGTTGACCTCCTCTCCGGCGTGGCGGGCGAAAAAATGTCTTATCGCATCACCAAAGGCGAAGACCTGCGCGAGCAGAACTATATGGGCATCCACACCGTGGGCCGTGGTTCTGAACGCCCTCCGGTACTGCTGGCGCTGGACTACAACCCAACCGGCAACAAAGAAACGCCTGTCTTTGCCTGCCTGGTCGGGAAAGGCATCACCTTCGATACCGGCGGCTACAGCCTCAAGCAAAGCGCCTTCATGGACTCCATGAAGTCCGATATGGGCGGCGCAGCCACCATTACTGGCGCGCTGGCCTTCGCCATCACCCGCGGCCTGAACAAACGTGTGAAGCTGTATCTGTGCTGTGCAGACAACATGGTCAGCGGTAATGCCTTCAAGCTGGGCGATATCATTCGCTACCGCAACGGTAAAAACGTTGAGGTGATGAACACCGATGCCGAAGGCCGTCTGGTGCTGGCTGATGGCCTGATCGACGCCTCTGCGCAGAAGCCAGAATTGATTATCGACATGGCGACCCTGACCGGTGCCGCAAAAACGGCACTGGGTAACGACTATCACGCACTGTTCAGCTTTGACGATAAGCTGGCGGCTCGCCTGCTGGCGAGCGCTGCGGCGGAAAACGAACCCTTCTGGCGCCTGCCGCTGGCTGAGTTCCACCGTAGCCAGTTGCCGTCTAACTTCGCAGAACTTAACAATACCGCAAGCTCGGCGTATCCGGCGGGGGCAAGCACCGCGGCAGGCTTCCTGTCTCACTTTGTTGAGAATTATCATCAAGGCTGGCTGCATATCGACTGCTCTGCAACTTACCGCAAAGCTGGCGTTGAGCAGTGGTCTGCGGGCGCAACCGGACTGGGCGTGCGTACCGTGGCGAATCTGCTGACGGCAGAGTAACGGTTATGTTCGAAGCTAAAAACGAATTAGAAACCCTGCTGGAGCAGGCGGCGACCGAGCCTGCCCACCGTCCGGCGTTTTTCCGCACCTTACTGGAATCCACCGTGTGGGTACCGGGCACGGCGGCGGAAGGCGAGCAGGTTGTGGAAGACAGCGCGCTGGATCTGCTGCACTGGGAAAAAGACGACGGTGCCTCGGTTATCCCGTTTTTCACCTCTCTGGAAGCGTTACAGCATGCGGTAGAAGACGAACAGGCGTTCGTGGTCATGCCAGTGCGTACGCTCTTCGACATGACGCTGGGGCAAACCCTGTTCCTCAACGCCAAACTGCCGACCGGGAAAGAGTTCACCCCGCGTGAAATCAGCCACCTGATTGGTGAAGAGGGCAACCCGCTCAGCACCCAGGAGGTGCTCCAGGGGGGCGAAATGCTGCTGTTGTCTGAAGTGGCAGAACCGCCCGCGCAGATGATTGACTCCCTGACCATGCTGTTTAAAACCCTCAAGCCGGTGAGACGGGCGTTCCTCTGCTCCATTAAGGAACACGCGGACGAGCCGTCGGTGCTGCTGATTGGTATTGAGGCGGACGGCGATATCGAGGCGATCGTTCAGGCGGCGGGTAGCGTCGCCACCGACACCCTGCCGGGCGATGAGCCGATTGATATCTGCCAGGTGAAGAAAGGTGAGAAGGGCATTAGCCACTTTATTACCGAGCACCTTACGCCGTTTTATGAACGTCGCTGGGGCGGGTTCCTTCGCGATCTTAACACCACGCGGATTATCTGATCGCAACGGGGTGAGTACTCACCCCGTTGCTTCCAGCAGCAGTAAATCCATCAGTAGCACCAGATTCGACTCGAATGAGGTAATGCCAGCGGCTTCGGCAGCGTAGTGCACCGCCTCGTCATACAAGGCGAAGTGCACATCTGCCATCTCTGCCAGCGTATTCGCCGAGGCGCGGGTAAAAGCCACCACCGTCATCCCCACGTTTTGCGCAATTCTCGCTTTATCCAGCACCGGCTCCGTTTCACCGCTGCGGGAGACGGCGATAAACACCTGATAACGCGCCGCGTTGCTCAGAAAGATATTCCGGCTATCCCCCGGGCCGGAAATAAACGCGGTTTTACCCAGCACCTGCAGTTTTTTGGTCAGGTACTCGGCAAACAGATAAGAAAACCCGGCGCCGTAAAGAAAGAAGCTCTCTTTCTGGCGCAGCAGGTCGGCAAACTGCTGGCGTTTCTCTTCGGTGACCCACTGAAACGTCTGCTGATAGTTGGCTATAAACTGGCTGAACAGCGCGGGCAGTTGCGCAAGAGGAGTTCCTCGCTCAGTAATGTGCGGCGTATCGATGAGGCGCTGTTTACAGTGCCAGATGAACTCGCTAAAGCCGCTAAACCCCAGCTTCTGGCACAGGCGCATAATGGTAGCGGTTGAAACGAATGTCGCCTGCGCCAGCTCGCGCACCGTGATGTTGCCCACCAGCAGCGGATGCTCCGTGAGGTGGGCAAGCACGCGATACTCGGCGCGGGTCAGTGACGCCCCGTGGGTGAGCAACGTCGCCAGACGGTTATCCATTAGCGGGCGGGTTCAACCGGCAGATCGTCACGCGCACCCCATTCACTCCAGGCACCGTCGTACAGCGAGACATCGTTTACGCCGAGCGTGGCGAGGGCCAGGATCACCACGCAGGCCGTCACGCCGGAGCCACAGCTGGCGATCACCGGACGATGCAAATCGACGCCCTGGCGCGCAAAAATAGCGCGCAGTTCATCGGTGGTTTTTAGCTCGCCTTCCAACACCAGGTCGCCCCAGGGCACGTTCAAGGCCCCCGGGATATGGCCGCGCTTCAGCCCCGGACGCGGTTCATCCGCTTCGCCATTGAAGCGCGGCGCAGGGCGCGCATCGACGATTTGCGCCGTTTTTTCGTGGCTGACCACCAGCACGTCGGTCAGGCGCTTGACGATATCCGCGTCAAACGTCGCGTCGAACTCGCCTTCCGGCAGCGTCACATCGCCTTGCTGGAGCGGCAGCTCGCCGCGCTTCCAGCCCGCAAGCCCGCCCGCCAGAATCGAGACTTTTTCCACGCCGAAGTTTTTCAGCGTCCACCACGCGCGCGGCGCGGAGAAGAGGTTACCTTCATCATAGACAACGAGGTGTTTGTCTTTGCTGACGCCCAGCTCGCGCATCGCCACGGAAAACGCTTCCGGGCGCGGCAGCATGTGCGGCAGGGGGGAAGTGTGGTCGGAGAGGGCTTCAATATCAAAAAATACCGCGCCCGGAAGATGTCCGGCACGATATTCCGCAGGAACGTCGCGATGCTCTTGCCCGGGAGGGGCCATACGTGCATCAATAATCTGCACTTGCGGATCGTCGCTGTGCTCAACCAGCCAGTCGGTGGCGACAAAGAATGAGGTGGACATGGTGCCTCCATTTTTGTGAAAAAAGCATTGTCGATGTTTTTTCTGACACCGACAAGAACACCACGTTCAGCTCGCGAGCACCCCCTTATTTTTTTACCGCTTTGCCGTCCTGCCAGGCTTTTTGCAGCGCAGGCCAGTAGTCGCGGTTGGCTTCGATCATCTCGTCGAGAATCGTTTTCGCATGCTCCATCGTGGGCACCGTGCGGTTCAGGGTAAATGCCTGCAGCGCTTTTTCATAATTCCCTTCGATGGTCGCTTCCACCAGCAGTTGCTCACAGGCGAGTTGCTGTTGCAATAACGTCTGATGGAACAGCGGCACCTGGCCGACGCGCACAGGCTCTGGCCCTTCGCAGGTTATATAGGCAGGGACCTCAACAACGGCATCGTACGGCAGGTTGCAAATTGCCCCGCGGTTCTCGACCATCACCAGATGGCGCTGGCGCAGGTTGAAGGCCAGAGAGCGGGCGACATCAACGATAAACTCCCCGTGCACGCCAACGTGAAAAGCATCCGGTAAAATTCCGGTACGCTTATACTCTTCAGCGGCGGCGAACAGCTTTTTCTCGCGCCCGTTCATCACTTCGTTGGCGCGGGTGTAGTCCGGGTTCTGATGCGCGACAATCTGGTTCGGCATCAGGTAGTACTGCAGATACGGGTTCGGCAGATACTCCGGGAAATTGTCCATAATCGGCTTGATGTTGCGCCAGGTTTTGACCCATGACGGATCCGAGTGCTGCGGGTCGGTTTTAGCCGCATCTTCCGTCAGCAGGCCGAATTTCGCGATATGGCGACGCAGCTCCGGCAGCCTGTCCTCGCCGTCCACCAGCACGCGGGTAAACCAGCCAAAGTGGTTCAGACCAAAGTAATCCACCTCCAGCTTATGGCGATCGACACCCAGAATCGCCCCCATGTTGCGCATCGCGGCGACCGGCATATCGCAGATGTTGAGCACGCGAGCATTCGGGCGCAGACGACGCACTCCCTCCGCGACGATCGCCGCCGGGTTGGAATAATTCACGATCCACGCTTTTTCATCCGCGTAGCGATCCACCAGATCGATAAGCTTCACCATCGGCAGGATCGTACGCAGACCGTACGCCAGCCCGCCGGGCCCGCAGGTTTCTTGTCCGACCACGCCGTGGCGCAGTGGGATCTTTTCATCCTGCTCGCGCATGCGGTACTGGCCAACGCGCATCTGGGCGAAAACAAAATGCGCGCCGCTAAAGGCCTCCTGCGGATCCGCCGTCACGGTGAATTTGATGCTCTGGCTGTGATCGCGAATAACCTTCTCCACCACCGGTGCAAGGGTGTTCTGACGCGTGTCGTCGATATCGTAAAGGCGAATTTCTGCCAGCGGAAAATCCTGCAGTCGCACCATCAGGCTTTTCACGATACCCGGCGTATAGGTGCTACCGCCACCAGCTATAGAGAGAATGAACGGGGGTGTAACCATTTTTAGCTCCTGTCAGAGAAACGTCTCAACGGCTTCTCGCATTTTTTTGACATGCAGCCCGTAGACCACCTGAACGTTATTACCTTGTTTGATCATTCCTTTCGCGCCGGTCGCCTTGAGCCGCGGCTCGTCGATAAGGGTGACGTCCTTCACCGTGACGCGTAAGCGGGTATAGCAATTATCTACCACCTCAATGTTTTCTCGCCCGCCGAGGCCCACGACGATGGACTCGCCCAGCGCGTCATTATTGCCCTTTGCCTGATACTCCTGTTTGCTGTAAAGACGTGTCTCCTGATCCTCGTCTTCGCGCCCCGGCGTCTTCATGTTGAAGCGCAAGATTAAGAAGCGGAACACCACATAGTAGAGCGCAAACATCATCAGCCCGACCAGGATGTACATTGGCCAGTTGGATTTTTCGGTGCCGAGCGGCAGGTTATAGAGAATGAAATCGATAATCCCGTTAGCGCCGATAGCGTGGACGCCAAACAGCGAGAACAGCATCATGCCGATGCCAGTCAGCACCGCATGCACCACGAACAGCAGCGGCGCGACAAACAGGAAGGAGAACTCAATCGGTTCGGTTACGCCCACCAGCAGGGAGGTCAGCGCAGCCGGAATAAGAATGGCTTTAGCGATCGCTTTGCGCTCGGATTTGGCGGTTATGTACATCGCCAGCGCGGCGGCAGGCAGGCCAAACATCTTACTGATGCCGCGAGCGTCCCACACGACGGTACTACTGAGTTGCTTCACCTGCGGGCAGGCCATTTCCGCGAAGTAGATATTGCGGGCGCCCTGATACGTCACCCCGCAAACCTCTTGCGTACCGCCAAGCTCGGTGTACAGGAAAGGCGTATACACCAGATGGTGCAGGCCGGACGGCACCAGAATCCGTTCCAGAAAACCATAAATTGCCACGCCAAACGGGCCAGAACCTTTGATAGCCATCGCCAGCGCGCTAATGCCGTGCTGGGCAAAGGGCCACAGCTCGCTCATGATAACGCCAAGCAGCATAGAGACCGGCAACATGACAATTGCCACAAAACAGTGGCCGGAATAAATTGCCATCGCGCCGTTAAACTGTACGCCTGAGTATTTGTTGTACAGGTATCCGGAGAGCGCGCCGGTCAGGATCCCGGCAAAGACGCCCATCTCAAGGACCTGTACGCCCAGTACCATGCTTTGCCCGGTCGCTTTCATCTGCTCTGCGGGCGCCAACTCGCCCTGCAACTGCAGGGTAACGTTCATGGCATTGATAAACACCACAAACGCCACCAGGCCAATCAAGGCGGCGTAACCTTTATCGCGCGTCGCAAGGCCAATTGGAATACCAACGGCAAACACCAGCGCCAGATTCACCAGCACCGATACGGCGGATTTGGCGATCAATTGGCCGATACTCTGGATCAGCGGGTGGCCGAGGAAGGGCAGATAGTCGGCCATGTTACCGTTACCCAGCACATTACCAAACGCAATAAACAGGCCGACAATGGGTAAGATAAGTACCGGTCCGTACAATGATTTTCCGAAATTTTGTAGGGTGTTGACGGCTCGTTTCATGGCTATCTCTCTTATTGCACCGCGCATGCAGGGTGCGTCTCACGCTTAAAACTAGCAGGCTTTACGCGAGCTTATCCAGCTATCTTCTTGTTTTAAAAACAAATGACGGGAAAGGTAACATGTTACCTTCGGGTTTGTGATCGGCGTAGCATCGCAGGGTTGCCGCGCGGCATCGAGTTGCGAGCCGCGTTCCAAATCAGCAAATTGCGCTTTTTGAATTAATGAAACTTGCGGATAATACTTATTCGGATGACGACCAACAGGCTCAACGGGCCAGGGACACAGGATGAAACCGTTTCGCTTAGCCGCGATCTCACTCGCGCTACTCACCACGTTTACGCTTGCCGGTTGTGATAACAGCAACGATAAACCCCAGGCTGCGGCTCCCGTGGTATCTGCAACTCCGGCTGCGGTAAAAACGCCGGAAAAACCCGATGCAGCAATGCTTGCGAAACTGGCCGCGCAGAGCCAGGGTAAAGCACTCACTCTGCTGGATGCCTCCGAAGTTCAGCTCGACGGCGCCGCTACGCTGGTGCTGACGTTTTCTGTTCCGCTCAATCCCGATCAGGATTTTGCCAAAACTGTGCACGTGGTGGATAAGCAAAGCGGCAAAGTGGACGGCGCGTGGGAACTCGCGCCGAACCTGAAAGAGCTACGTTTGCGTCACCTGGAGCCAAACCGTCATCTGGTCGTCACCGTTGAGCGCGACTTAACGGCCCTCAACAAAGCCACCTTCGGCATTGATTATGAAAAAGCCCTGACCACCCGGGATATCGAACCGACGGTCGGCTTTGCCAGCCGGGGTTCACTGCTGCCGGGGAATGTGGTGGAAGGCCTCCCGGTAATGGCGCTCAACGTTAATAACGTGGATGTCAATTTCTACCGCGTGAAGCCTGAATCGCTGGCCTCTTTTGTGAGCCAGTGGGAATACCGCAGCGCCGTGAGCAACTGGGAATCCGACACGCTTCTGAAGATGGCCGAGCTGGTCTATACCGGCCGTTTTGACCTCAATCCGGCGCGTAACACGCGTGAAAAACTGTTACTGCCGCTGCGTGACATCAAACCGCTTCAGCAATCCGGCGTCTATATCGCGGTGATGAACCCCGCCGGGCATTACAACTACAGTAATGCCGCCACGCTCTTTACCCTCAGTGATATCGGGCTGTCCGCTCACCGCTATCACAACCGGCTGGATATCTTCACCCAGAGCCTGGAAAACGGGGCGGCGCAGTCAGGCGTGACCGTTACCTTGTTGAACGACAAGGGCCAGACCCTGGCAGAGGCGAAAAGCGACGCTGACGGCCATGCGAAGCTTGAGACTGATAAAGAGGCCGCGCTGATCCTCGCCCGTAAAGACGGGCAGACCACGCTACTTGACCTCAAGCTGCCGGCGCTCGACCTCGCAGAATTCGACATTGCAGGTAGCCCAGGCTACAACAAACAATTCTTTATGTTTGGTCCTCGCGACCTTTACCGCCCGGGCGAAACGGTTGTCCTGAACGGTTTACTGCGCGATAGCGACGGCAAACCGCTGCCCGCCCAGCCGGTAAAACTGGACGTGCTGCCCCCGGACGGGCAGGTGGCGCGTACCTTTATGGTGCAGCCGGAAAACGGTCTCTACCGCCTTAATTATCCGCTCGACAGCGGGGCGCAGACCGGGATGTGGCATATCCGCGCCAACACGGGTGACAACCTGCAACGGCTATGGGATTTCCATGTTGAAGACTTTATGCCGGAGCGTATGGCACTCAACCTGACCGGGCAAAAGACCCCGCTTTCGGTGCAGGATAACGTCGACTTTAACGTGGTGGGCTATTACCTGTATGGCGCGCCGGCTAACGGAAACGCTTTGCAGGGCCAGCTTTTCCTGCGTCCGCTGCGCGAAGCCGTTAGCGCGTTGCCGGGCTTCCAGTTTGGCGATATCGCCGAGGAAAATCTTAGCCGCAGTCTGGACGAAGTCCAGCTAACGCTGGATGAGCACGGGCGCGGTCAGGTCTCCACCGAAAGCCAGTGGAAAGAGGTCCATTCACCTCTGCATCTAATCCTACAGGCCAGCCTGCTGGAGTCGGGCGGTCGGCCGGTGACGCGTCGCGTTGAGCAGGCTATCTGGCCTGCGACCGCACTGCCCGGTATTCGTCCTCAGTTTGCCAGCAAGGCGGTGTATGACTACCGCACCGATACTACCGTCAACCAGCCGATTGTTGATGAAAACGCTAACGCCAGTTTTGATATCGTTTATGCCGACGCCACTGGCGCCAAAAAAGCGGTGACTGGACTGCAGGTTCGCCTGGTCCGCGAGCGCCGGGACTATTACTGGAACTGGTCTGAAAGCGATGGCTGGGAGTCGCAGTTTGATCAAAAAGACCTGGTGGAAGGCGAGCAGGCGCTGAATCTCAAAGCCGATGAAACCGGCAAGGTGACTTTCCCGGTAGAGTGGGGGTCTTATCGCCTGGAAGTCAAAGCGCCTGACGACACTGTCAGCAGCGTTCGCTTCTGGGCGGGCTATAGCTGGCAGGATAACAGCGACGGTACCGGCGCTGCTCGCCCTGACCGGGTAACGCTGAAAATCGACAAACCGGCCTACGCGCCGGGTGACACTATCCAACTGCATATTGCCGCCCCGGCAGCGGGTAAAGGCTATGCGATGATTGAAACCAGCGAAGGGCCGCTGTGGTGGAAAGAGATTGACGTCCCCGCAAACGGACTGGATCTCGCTATTCCGGTGGACAAAGCCTGGAGACGCCACGATCTCTATCTCAGCACGCTGGTGGTGCGCCCTGGCGATAAATCCAAATCGGCCACCCCAAAACGCGCGGTTGGGCTGCTGCATCTGCCGATGGGCGACGAAAATCGCCGCCTGAATATCGCCCTTGAAAATGTGCCGAAAATGCGTCCGAACCAGACCTTGTCGGTGAAGGTTAAAGCCAGCGTCAAAGAGGGCGCGGTACCGCAAAAAGTCAACGTGCTGGTGTCGGCAGTGGACAGCGGCGTACTGAATATTACCGACTACGTCACGCCGGATCCCTGGCAGGCGTTCTTCGGCCAGAAGCGCTATGGCGCGGATATCTATGATATCTACGGCCAGGTGATTGAAGGACAGGGGCGGATGGCCGCGCTACGCTTTGGTGGTGACGGAGATGAACTCAAGCGCGGCGGTAAGCCTCCGGTGAATCACGTCACGATTATTGCCCAGCAGGCGCAGCCCGTTGAGCTTGATGCCAATGGTGAAGGCGCCATTACGCTCCCCATTGGCGATTTTAACGGCGAACTGCGTCTGATGGCGCAGGCCTGGACGGAAGAAGATTTCGGCAGCAGTGAGAGCAAGGTGACTGTCGCCGCGCCGGTCATTGCCGGGCTTAACACGCCACGCTTCATGGCAAGCGATGACACCTCGCGGTTGACGCTGGATCTCACCAACCTGACCGATCAGCCGCAGACGTTGAATGTTGCGCTCACGGCGACTGGCAAATTGTCCCTGGAAGGCGCCCAGCCGCAGCCCGTTGAGCTACCGCCGGGAGCACGCAGCACGATGTTTATTCCGGTGCGTGCGCTCCAGGGCTACGGCGACGGTGAAATCAGCGCTCAGGTTACGGGTCTTCAATTGCCAGGCGAGACCTTCGCCCCGCTGCAGAAGCACTGGAAAATTGGCGTGCGTCCCGCGTTCCCGGCTCAAACGGTGAACACAGGCGCCATGCTGAACCCGGGCGAGTCCTGGAGTGCGCCGGCACAGCAAATCAACGGCTTCTCGTCGGCCACGTTGCAGGGACAACTGTTGCTCAGTGGTAAGCCGCCGCTGAATCTGGCGCGCTATATTCGTGAGCTGCAGGCTTATCCTTATGGTTGTCTGGAACAAACCACCAGCGGCTTGTTCCCGTCACTGTATACCAACGCCGCGCAGCTTTCAGCGCTGGGCATTAAAGGTGATGCGGATGACAAACGTCGCGCGGCGATTGACGTCGGCATCTCCCGCCTCCTGCAAATGCAGCGTGACGACGGAGGCTTTGCTCTGTGGGATAAAAACGGCCCGGAAGAGTACTGGCTGACAGCCTACGTTACAGACTTCCTGGTGCGCGCGGGCGAGCAGGGCTATAGCGTGCCGGCCGAGGCGGTAAATAACGCCAATAGCCGCCTGCTGCGTTACCTGCAGGATCCCGGCATGATGTCTATCCGCTACAGCGACGACACCCAGGCGAGTAAATTCGCGGTGCAGGCCTACGCTTCGCTGGTGCTGTCGCGCCAGCAGAAAGCGCCGCTCGGCGCACTGCGTGAAATCTGGGATCGCCACGATCAAGCGGCTTCGGGTCTGCCGCTGATGCAATTAGGTATGGCGCTTAAGTTAATGGGCGATGCCCCGCGCAGCCAGCAGGCACTGGATTTAGCGCTCAGGACACCGCGTGATGACAGCAAAAACTGGATGGCGGATTACGGCAGTGCGCTTCGCGACAATGCCCTTATGCTCTCTTTGCTGGAAGAGTACCGGCTTCTGCCGGATGCGCAAACCAGGCTGCTGAACGCTTTGTCTGAACAGGCGTTTAGCCAGCGCTGGCTTTCAACCCAGGAAAGCAACGCGCTGTTCCTGGCAGGGCATTCACAACAAACCCTGAGCGGAGCATGGCAGGCGCAAACCTCCTTATCTGATACCGCATTAAGCGGCGATAAAGCACAGGTACAAAATGTTAACGGCGACCAGCTTACTGCGCTGCAGGTGACCAACACCGGCACTGCGCCGCTTTGGGTACGCCTTGATAGCACCAGTTACCCGGAATATGCGCCACAGCCATCGTCAAACGTGCTGCAGGTTGAACGCCACATTCTGGCAACCGACGGCAGCAGTAAATCACTCTCTTCGCTCAAGAGCGGCGAGCTGGTGCTGGTATGGCTGGAAGTCAACGCCAGCCAGAACGTGCCGGATGCGCTGGTGGTGGATCTGCTCCCGGCGGGGCTGGAGCTGGAAAACCAGAATCTGGCAACCAGCAGCGCCAGCCTGCAGGACAGCGGCAGCGAAGTGCAGAATCTGCTAATCCAGATGCAGCAGGCGGACATCCAGCATATGGAATTCCGCGATGACCGCTTTGTCGCGGCGGTACCGGTCAACGAAGGGCAACCGGTCACGCTGGTCTATCTGGCGCGCGCCGTCACGCCGGGAACCTACCAGGTCCCGGTTCCGATGGTGGAATCGATGTATGTGCCGCAGTGGCGGGCAACGGGGGCGGCCAGTGGCCCGCTGATTGTTGTTCCATAACATGCAAAAGGCGCGTCTGATACGCTCTCGCTGGCTGTGGCTGGCGGGAGCGCTTCTCGTTTTATCAGGGCTAATGATCGCCGCTGACCGTCTGTGGCCGCTTCCTCTCAAAGAGGTTAACCCCGCCAGAGTGGTGGTGGATGAGCGGGGCGCTCCGCTGTGGCGTTTTGCCGACAGTGAAGGCATATGGCGTTATCCGGTGACCATTGAAGAGGTTTCGCCGCGCTATCTTGCGGCGCTTATCCAGTATGAAGATCGCTGGTTCTGGGAGCATCCCGGCGTGAATCCGTTCTCTGTGCTGCGCGCCGCCTGGCAGGATCTCCGTTCCGGGAAGGTGGTGTCCGGCGGCAGTACGCTCACCATGCAGGTGGCGCGCCTGCTGGATCCGCATCCGCGTACTGTCGGCGGTAAAATTCGTCAACTCTGGCGCGCTATCCAGCTGGAGTGGCACCTCTCTAAGCGCGATATTCTTACGCTCTATCTCAACCGTGCGCCGTTTGGCGGCACGCTGCAGGGAATCGGCGCGGCAAGCTGGACCTACCTGGGAAAACCCCCTTCGCAGTTGAGCTATTCAGAAGCGGCGCTGCTGGCGGTCCTCCCGCAGGCCCCAAGCCGTTTACGTCCCGACCGCTGGCCGGAACGGGCGCAGGCGGCGCGCAACAAAGTGCTCGACCGCATGGTGACCCATGGCGTCTGGTCCGCCAGCCTGGTTAAAGCGTCCCGTGAAGAACCGGTATGGCTGGCGCCCCGGCAAATGCCGCAGCTGGCGCCGCTTTTTTCACGCATGATGCTCAATAAAAGCCGCCACACCAAAATTGTCACCACGCTCGATGCCGCCCTGCAGCGACAGCTTGAAGAGCTGGCCATGAACTGGAAATCGCGCCTGCCGGCACGCAGTTCGCTGGCGATGATCGTCGTGGATCACACGGACATGAAAGTGCGCGGCTGGGTAGGATCGGTGGATATCAACGATGAGACTCGCTTTAGCCATGTGGATATGGTGAATGCGATCCGATCGCCGGGATCGGTGCTGAAACCCTTTATCTATGGCATGGCGCTGGACGAAGGGCTGATCCATCCCGCCTCATTACTGCAGGATGTGCCGCGAAAAACCGGCGATTATCGCCCAGGGAACTTCGACAGCGGATTTCACGGGCCGGTGAGCATGAGTGACGCTCTGGTGCGTTCCCTCAATCTGCCAGCCATTCAGGTGCTGGAAGCCTACGGACCTAAACGTTTTGCGGGCTTGCTGAGTAACGCAGGGCTACCGCTTTTCCTGCCCACGGGAGCTCAGCCTAATCTGTCGTTGATTCTGGGCGGGGCCGGGGCGCGACTGGCGGACATTACCGCCGCATACAGCGCTTTTGCCCGCCACGGTAAAGCGGCGCGACTGCGCTTCCAGCCGGACGACCCGCTGATTGAACGCCCGTTGTTGTCACAAGGCTCTGCCTGGATCATTCGCCGTATTCTGGCCGGTGAAGCCCAGCCGCTGCCGGACGGCGCACTGCCGCAGATTGCGCCGCTGGCCTGGAAAACAGGGACCAGCTACGGCTACCGCGATGCCTGGGCAATTGGGGTAAACGCGCGCTATGTGATTGGCATCTGGACCGGAAGGCCGGATGGTACGCCCGTCGCCGGCCAGTTTGGTTTTGCGAGTGCCGTACCGCTGTTAAACCAGGTGAATAATCTGCTGCAGTCGCGCTCACCGGTAGATGAAGCTCGTCTGCCGCGCGACCCACGCCCGCAAAGCGTAGGGCGGGGAGTGATTTGCTGGCCGGGCGGCCAGTCTCTGCCGCAAGGGAGTAATAACTGTCGCCGTCGTTTGTCGACATGGCTGCTGGATGGCAGTGAACCTCCTACCCTGTTGTTGCCCGGGCAGGAAGGTATCCGCGGGATCCGTTTCCCCGTCTGGGTTGATAAAATGGGCAAACGCGTCGCCGCAGACTGCCCGAACGCCACTGAAAATGTGTTGGACGTCTGGCCGCTGCCGCTTGAACCCTGGCTTCCCCCAGCGGAAAAAAGGGCCGCCCGACTGCCTGCATCCTCCCGGGAATGTCCGCCGCTGGATAACAGCACTGGGGCCCCGCTGATGATTTCAGGTATAAGAGATGGGGCGATTATCAAACGTCTTCCGGGCGAGGCGAATATCACGCTTTCTCTGACCACCAGTGGAGGGGAAGGGCAACGATGGTGGTTTTTAAATGGCGAGCCATCAGAAAGCCGAAGCCCGAATTACTCACTGAAATTATATTCACCGGGCAAATATCAAGTGCTGGTGATGGATGAAGCGGGTCAAATGGCGACGGCGAATTTCGAATTAGGTCGGTAAGGCCTACTCCCAACGAGTTAGCTTGATAATTATCAATGTTCCTTGCGGCAAAAGCACGAGAATGCGCTTTTTATTTAAGGAACGAGCAATGAAAAAAGACAAATTCAGGGAAGAGGGCTTCATCCCTGGCGTTTCACGACGGCGTTTTATCCAGGCAGGAACAGCTCTTGCCGCCCTTCCGTTTGTCGTGAGCACGGCAAAAGCAAAGCCGGATGGGGCAGACGCCCCAGAGGCTTACCACGATGAAAAAGTGGTTCAAACCTGCAGTACCTTTGACTGCGGTGGTAAATGTGACATCCGTGCTCACGTAACCGACGGCGTCGTTACCCGAATATCTACGCGTCCTGATAACGAACTGGATCCACACATGCCTGTTATGCGCGCCTGCGTGCGGGGACGTGCGTACAGAAAATTTGTTTATCATCCCGATCGTTTGAAATATCCCATGAAACGCGTGGGGAAACGTGGCGAGGGAAAATTTGAACGTATTTCCTGGGACGAAGCCACCACGCTTATTGCCACTCAATTAAAAACGATAACGCAAAAATACGGTGCCGCATCACGTTATGTCCACGTAGGCACGGCCGTTTCTGGTGGGACTTTTTCCGGTGACAAAATGGTTCGTCGGCTGCTCAACTTAACCGGCGGCTATCTTGAAAGTTATCACTCGGTGAGTATGGGCAACACGGCCGCAGCAACCCCTTATACCTACGGCACCGCCGCGAGCGGCAGTTCCCTGGATACCTTGCTGGAGACCAAACTGGTGATCCTGTGGGGGCACAATCCAACCGAAACCATTTTCGGCCACAGCAACTACTTCTTCCAGAAGATGAAGCAAAGCGGCACCCGCTTTATTGTGGTTGATCCGCGCTATTCGGATACGGTTGCATCCCTTGCCAACCAGTGGATCCCGTTACTACCAACCACCGATAACGCGCTGATGGATGCCATGATGTACGTGATCGTCACGGAAAATCTGCACGATCGCGAGTTTATCGAACGCTTTACCCTTGGCTTTGACGAAGCGTCCATGCCAGCTGGCGTTCCGGCGAATGAATCCTTGTTCGCCTATCTCAATGGCGCTAAGGATGGTGTGGCGAAGACGCCAGAGTGGGCAGAGAACATCACCCACGTGCCCGCGCAGACGATCCGCCAGCTGGCGCGCGACTATGCGACGACGAAACCTGCCGCATTGATCCAGGGCTGGGGCCCGCAGCGTCATAACTGCGGCGAACGCACCGCGCGCGGCTCTACGTTACTCGCTACGCTCACCGGTAACGTCGGGGTGAAAGGGGGCTGGGCGGCAGGCTATGGCGGGGCGGCTAACCGCAAATTCGCCGTAGGCCCGCAGATGCCTGAAAACGCGGTGAGAGCCAAAATATCGGTGATGAACTGGGTACAGGCCGCTGATGATGCCTCAAAGGTGACGCCGGAAATGGGGCTGAAGGATGCCGGGACGCTGGACACTAATATTCGCATCCTGTTCTCGCTGGCGGGTAATTATCTGGCGAACCAGAATCCCGATCTGCACCAGGCGACGCGCATTCTGGAAGATGAGTCGAAAATTCAGTTTATTGTCGCAAGCGATCTGTTCATGACCCCGAGTGCTCGCTACGCCGATCTTCTGCTGCCGGAAACCAGCTTTATGGAACGCTGGAACATCGGTGAAACATGGGGAACGGCAAATTATCTTATCTTATCTGAAAAGCTGATTGAGCCAGAATTCGAACGTCGTTCAGACTATGACTGGCTGCGGGACGTCGCCGCTAAGCTGGGTATTGAGCAAGCGTTCAGCGAGGGGCGCGACGAGCAGGCCTGGATTGAGCATATCTGGGAGCAGACGCGGCTGGCGATGCCGGAAGAAAACTTACCCGACTTCGCCACACTGCAAAAGACGCGTCAGCATCTGTTCAAAAGCGCGCCGTTTGTTGCCTTTGAGGACAATATCCGCGATCCGCAAAATCATCCGTTCCCGACACCGTCCGGGAAAATCGAGATCTTTTCTCAGCGCCTGTACGACATGCGTCATCCGGAGATCCCGGCCCTGTCGCACTATGTACCTGCCCATGAAGGGCCAGAGGATGAACTGGCGAAGAGCTTCCCGCTACAGTTGATCACCTGGAAAGGTAAAAACCGTGCTAACTCTACGCAATATGCCAACCCGTGGCTAATTGAGGCGCAGCAGCAAAAGCTGTGGATTAACCCCCAGGACGCGCAAAAGCGTGGCATTACCCAGGGCGATGCCGTACGTATCCACAATGCGCGCGGGGTATGCGAAATCCCGGCCGAAGTGACACCGCGCATTATTCCGGGCGTGGTGGCAATGCAGGCGGGCGCCTGGTGGCAACCGGACGAGCAGGGCGTGGATAAGGGCGGCTGTGCGAACGTGCTCAGTTCAGCCCGCATTACCGCGCTGGCGAAAGGGAATTCACATCAAACCATGCTGGTGGAGGTGGCAAAAGCATGAGTCAGTTCAAACATTATGCGCCAGTGAGCGAAAAACAGCTGGGCTTTTATATCGACTCTTCACGCTGCTCGGGCTGTAAAGCCTGCCAGGTGGCGTGCAAAGATAAAAACAATCTGGATGTCGGGCGACGTTACCGCCGGGTGTATGAAGTTAACGGCGGGAGTTTCATTCCAACCGGGCAGGGCGGTGTGAATAACAACGTTTTTGCCTACACGCTGTCAATCTCCTGTAACCATTGCGCGGACCCCATCTGTACCAAAAACTGCCCGACCACCGCCATGCACAAGCGGCCTGGGGACGGCATTGTTCGCGTCGACACGGATAAGTGTGTCGGCTGCGGTTACTGCGCATGGTCGTGCCCTTACGGCGCTCCTCAGCTTAATGCGCAAACCGGACAGATGTCGAAATGTGATTTTTGCGTAGACCTGCAGGCCAGAGGAGAACAGCCGGTCTGCGTAGCAACCTGCCCTCTGGAGGCGATTAAATTCGGTCCAATTGATGAACTGCGGGCGAAATACGGTGCGGTATGCGATGTGAAAGGCTTGCCTGATTCATCGATAACCCAACCGAATCTGGCGATCAAAGCGCATCAGGGTGCTGAGAAAGAGGGTAGCCGTCATGCATGAATTACCGCTGCTAATTTTTACCCTTTTCCTGCAGGGTTCGGTGGGCATTACGCTGTGGCTGGCCTTTGCAGGGAGGCAGGCCCCGCAACGTCAGGTACTGTTTACCGCCGCCGGGGCGTTTCTACTCGCCGCGGTTGGGCTTCTCGCTTCGGCGCTGCACATGGGTTACCCGCTTAATGCCCTGAACGCGCTGCGCCACGTTTCCAGCTCCTGGCTGAGCCGTGAGATTATCTTCGCCAGTCTGTATCTCGCGGCGCTGGGTCTTGCGACGTTGCTGGTGTTGGCGAAAAAGCCTGGCTGGACGCTGCTATTGGTTATCGCGGGTATTGTCGGGCTGGTGGATGTGTTCTGCATGGCGCAAATTTACATTCACACGTCCGTAGTCACCTGGCAGCATATCAACACGCTGGTGCTGTTTATCGGCTCGGTTGGTATTATCGGTTCGGCCTGCGTAACCCCGGGGGCACGAAGCCGGGGCAGGGTTCAAGCGGCTGTCGCCATTGTCACGCTGCTGGTGCTGATACGTCTGGTGATGCAGCCCGTCTGGCTGGCAGACATTAACGCGCTTGACCACACCGTCGTCACCTTCCCGCATGCGCCGTTGCAGATGCTGGAGCAGCTCCGGGTTATGCATATCCTGAGCGGGGGCGTGTCCGTTCTGGGAATGTTGTTCTTCGCTGTCGGTGGCCTGAAAGGCGCGCGTGGCACGCTGTTTACGGGGAGCGCGTTGCTGATTATTGGCGAACTGATGCTGCGCTTCGTCTTCTTCAGTATTGGCTGATGGTTGGTTTAACCTTCACCCCGGCGATGGACGTGACGCAAAAATGCGTCCGTCGCCGCTTTCGCCGCGCCGCCTGTCGCGCCTGTGTGGACGCCTGTCCTGCTCAGGTGTTCTCAATCACTGGTACAGGCCTCTCGGTGGATGAAAGCCGCTGTATCAAATGCGGAGATTGCCTCTTTGTTTGTCCCGCAGAGGCCATTGTCGGTGTGACTGCGCCAAAACGCTCTCTCTGCGGCGACACGCTAATTGGCCCCTTTAACGGCAAAGGACCGACGGTGGCTGAACTGCTGCTGTGGCACGCACAATACGGCGTGCGCGCTGTCAGTATCGACGCGGAACGGCACGCTGAATGGATGGTGGCGCTTGCCGGGCTTAATCTGGTGCTTCGCCGACGGGGTGAGCCAGGCTGGACGTTTACGCCCCGGCGCAATAATGAGATTAACCTCGCCCGCCGTTCGCTTATTCACGTGCCGCAGAAAGGGGTGACGGTATGTTCCGTGGTGCCAGGCCCGCGCCAGCTTCGCATGGCTTTCCCCGGCTTCAGCCAGTCGGATACTGTTCTCAGCCCGCAAAAGTGCGACCTGTGCGGCGCCTGCTGGCGAAGCTGTGCTGAAAGCGCGATTCGCTTTGAAAAGGGAACGTTTATCGTTGAGGCTGCGCGCTGCACGGGTTGCGGCGGCTGCGAGGCGGTATGTCAGCACAACGCGCTAGAGGTGATACAGAAGGACGCGCCGGCACAGATAACGGCCCGCCAGACGTATGCGGCGACCTGTGTCTCATGCCAGCGTGCGTTCTGGTCGTTTAAAACCGCAAGAAAAGCAGTGTTCGCTGTGTCTGCGCCACGCGCACGGTATGAGAAACCCTGGCTGTTGCTAATCTTCGCCTTATTTTAAAAAAATGTTATGTCGAACCATAGGCAATGGCCCCATTGCTCATTATAATCCGCGCCACACCATACTCAGGTATGCAAAATAACAGACATTTGACAGAGGTTATCATGGCTATTGAACGTACTTTTTCCATCATCAAACCAAACGCGGTGGCAAAAAACGTTATTGGCAGCATCTTTGCTCGCTTTGAATCTGCAGGGTTTAAGATCGTTGGCACTAAAATGCTGCACCTGAGCGTTGAACAGGCTCGCGGTTTCTACGCTGAGCACGAAGGCCGCCCGTTCTTTGACGGTCTGGTCGAGTTCATGACTTCTGGCCCGATCGTCGTCTCCGTGCTGGAAGGCGAAAATGCGGTACAGCGTCACCGCGATCTGCTGGGGGCAACCAACCCGGATAACGCGCTGGCAGGCACTCTGCGCGCTGACTACGCAGACAGCTTCACCGAGAACGGCACCCACGGTTCCGACTCTGTTGAATCGGCCGCTCGTGAAATCGCTTTCTTCTTCGCAGAAGGCGAAGTGTGCCCGCGTACCCGTTAATTTAGCGGTTTCGTTTACATATTATTTTCGTAAATGCTACGTCCAGACGTGGCATCCCTGCGCCAGACTTTGTACAATGTTACGCCCCGGATGAGCATACCGCTTTCCGGGGCGTTTCTTTTCAACCCTCCACGGGCCATAACGTGTAACAACGAGGCCGGATAAAATTATGTCTGAATTAGTGAATACCTCCGAAGTCGCCATTCCTGCGGTTCCAAATAAAAATGGAAAAATTAACCTGTTGGATCTGAACCGTCAGCAGATGCGCGAGTTTTTCAAAGAGATGGGCGAAAAGCCGTTTCGTGCCGATCAGGTCATGAAATGGATGTACCATTATTGCAGCGACGATTTTGATGACATGACTGACATCAATAAAGTGCTGCGCAATAAGCTCAAAGACGTGGCTGAAATCCGCGCACCGGAAGTGGTGGAAGAGCAGCGTTCTTCAGATGGCACCATCAAATGGGCGATTGCCGTTGGCGATCAGCGCGTTGAAACCGTCTATATTCCGGAAGAGGATCGCGCCACGCTGTGCGTCTCATCTCAGGTGGGGTGTGCGCTGGAGTGCAAATTCTGTTCTACCGCTCAGCAAGGTTTTAACCGTAACCTGCGCGTCTCTGAAATTATCGGTCAGGTCTGGCGTGCGGCGAAAATCGTGGGCGCTGCAAAAGTGACCGGGACCCGCCCAATCACCAACGTGGTAATGATGGGAATGGGTGAACCGCTGCTGAACCTGACCAACGTGGTTCCGGCGATGGAAATCATGCTCGACGACTTCGGTTTTGGCCTGTCCAAGCGCCGTGTAACCCTCTCTACCTCAGGTGTTGTGCCTGCGCTGGATAAGCTGGGCGACATGATTGACGTTGCGCTGGCCATCTCCCTGCATGCGCCAAATGATGCCATCCGTGACGAAATAGTCCCTATCAACAAAAAGTACAATATCGAAACCTTCCTCGCAGGCGTGCGCCGCTACCTCGAGAAATCCAATGCCAACCAGGGCCGTGTGACCATCGAGTATGTCATGCTGGATCACGTTAACGACGGTACCGAACATGCGCATGAGCTGGCCGAGCTGCTGAAAGATACGCCGTGCAAGATCAATCTCATCCCATGGAACCCGTTCCCGGGAGCACCTTATGGGCGCAGCTCCAACAGCCGAATCGATCGCTTCTCCAAAGTACTGATGGAGTACGGTTTCACCACTATCGTGCGTAAAACCCGTGGTGACGATATTGATGCGGCATGCGGACAGCTGGCGGGCGATGTTATTGACCGGACGAAACGAACCCTGCGTAAACGCATGCAGGGCGAAACGATTGCAGTCAAAGCTGTTTGATAATTATGCACTCACGGCGCATTATTTGCGCCGTGAGTGCATAATCTTAGTGAATAATCAGCCAGATTCGTAATGTTTGATAAATAATTACGGTGCGTTTCCTGCGACTTTCGGGCAGTATGTAACGACCTAACAACAGTTTAGCCTCACGGGCAGGGCTGCACTGTCATCTCCGGGCTGACAGTCTTATAATGGCTCTTCCAGGTAAACTGACCAGAAGTTTCGCGGTGCGGGTGGCATTGTGACTCACCGGCGCCTGAACCCTTTTTTTCACGTACCAGTAGTTGTAGCGAATGAATACTGAAGCCACTCACGACCAAAATGAAGCACTCTCCACTGGCGTTCGTCTTCGCAACGCCCGTGAACAACTCGGACTCAGCCAGCAAGCCGTTGCAGAACGCTTGTGCCTGAAAGTTTCCACGGTTCGCGATATTGAAGAAGATAAGGCGCCTGCCGATCTGGCTTCAACATTTTTGCGCGGTTATATCCGCTCTTACGCAAAGCTGGTGCATATCCCCGAAGAAGAATTACTGCCAATGATGGAGAAGCAGGCCCCGGTCCGTGCAGCAAAAGTTGCGCCGATGCAGACCTTCTCTCTGGGCAAACGTCGTAAAAAACGCGACGGCTGGCTGATGAGTATTACCTGGCTGGTGCTGTTTGTGGTGGTCGGCCTGACGGGCGCATGGTGGTGGCAAAACCACAAGGCGCAGCAGGAAGAGATCACCACTATGGCCGATCAATCTTCCGCGGAGCTGAACCAGGCCGGAAGTGATAACGCCCAGAGCCTGCCGCTCGCCACCGACGGTGCAGCCACCTCAGGCGACGCACAGACGGCAACAGCGGATGTCCCGGCAACAGAGCCATCACAGACCCCTGATGCCACGGCTAACGCGCCAGCGCCGCAGACACAGGACCAGAATGCGGTTGTTTCGCCTTCACAGGCCAATGTGCTGAACGCGCCAGCGGACAACGCTGTAGCCTCTCTGCCCACCGATCCGGCAGGCACAACGACTCCAGCGGCGGATCCTAACGCGCTGGTGATGAACTTCAACGCCGACTGCTGGTTGGAAGTCACTGACGCAACGGGCAAAAAGCTATTCAGCGGCCTGCAGCGTAAAGATGGCACGTTAAACCTAACCGGTCAGGCACCTTATAAACTTAAAATCGGCGCACCGGCAGCGGTTCAGATCCAGTATCAAGGAAAACCTGTCGACCTGAGCCGATTTATCAGAACTAACCAGGTTGCGCGTCTTACCGTGAGTGCCGAACAATCAGCAGCACAGTAACAGACGGGCAACGCGGGAGATTTTTCATGCATAACCAGGCTCCGATTCAACGTAGAAAATCGAAACGGATTTACGTTGGGAATGTGCCAGTCGGCGATGGGGCGCCTGTCGCCGTTCAGTCAATGACCAACACGCGCACCACCGACGTGGAAGCAACGGTCAATCAAATCAAAGCATTAGAGCGTGTAGGCGCGGATATCGTGCGCGTTTCCGTGCCGACCATGGACGCCGCTGAGGCGTTTAAGCTTATCAAACAGCAGGTCAGCGTTCCGCTGGTTGCGGATATCCACTTCGACTACCGCATCGCACTGAAAGTGGCCGAGTACGGCGTGGATTGCCTGCGCATTAATCCGGGTAATATCGGCAGTGAGGAGCGCATCCGCACGGTTGTGGACTGCGCGCGCGACAAAAACATTCCTATTCGTATCGGCGTCAACGCCGGTTCTCTGGAAAAAGATCTGCAGGAAAAATACGGTGAGCCGACGCCGCAGGCGCTGCTTGAATCCGCTATGCGCCATGTCGATCATCTGGATCGTCTCAACTTCGATCGGTTCAAGGTGAGCGTAAAAGCGTCTGATGTCTTCCTGGCCGTTGAGTCTTATCGCCTGCTGGCAAAACAGATTGATCAGCCTCTGCACCTTGGGATCACCGAGGCGGGCGGGCTGCGAAGCGGCTCGGTTAAATCGGCGATTGGCCTGGGCTTGCTGCTTTCAGAAGGTATTGGCGATACGTTGCGCGTCTCGCTGGCGGCCGATCCGGTAGAAGAGATCAAAGTCGGATTCGATATTCTGAAATCACTGCGAATCCGCGCTCGCGGGATCAACTTTATTGCCTGCCCGACCTGTTCGCGTCAGGAGTTTGACGTGATCGGTACGGTGAATGCGCTGGAGCAACGTCTGGAAGACATCATCACCCCAATGGACGTGTCCATTATAGGCTGCGTGGTGAATGGCCCGGGTGAAGCGCTGGTCTCAACCCTGGGTGTGACCGGCGGCAATAAGAAAAGCGGGCTGTATGAAGATGGCGTGCGCAAGGATCGCCTCGATAATAATGACATGATCGACCAGCTTGAAGCCCGTATTCGTGCTAAAGCCAGTATGCTGGATGAGACGCAGCGTATTAGCGTTCAGCAGGTTGAAAAATAACGTGATGGGAAGCCGCGAGCTTCCCATGTATGATTGAACCCATTCTTTGGGTTTTTTTTGTATATAGAAAGAGAATAAACGTGGCAAAAAATATTCAAGCCATCCGCGGCATGAACGATTATCTGCCTGGCGAAACCGCCATCTGGCAGCGCATTGAAGGCACGCTAAAGCAGGTGCTCGGCAGCTACGGTTACAGCGAAATCCGTTTGCCGATTGTAGAGCAGACCCCGTTATTCAAACGCGCAATCGGCGAAGTGACCGACGTGGTTGAAAAAGAGATGTATACCTTTGAAGACCGCAATGGCGACAGCCTGACCCTGCGTCCGGAAGGTACGGCGGGCTGTGTACGCGCCGGCATCGAACATGGTCTCCTGTACAATCAGGAGCAGCGTCTGTGGTATATCGGCCCGATGTTCCGCCACGAACGTCCGCAAAAAGGCCGTTACCGTCAGTTCAACCAGTTGGGTGTGGAAGCGTTTGGCCTGCAAGGTCCAGACATTGATGCCGAACTGATTATGCTGACGGCACGCTGGTGGCGTGCGCTGGGTATTGCTGAGCACGTTTCGCTTGAGCTGAACTCAATCGGTTCTCTGCAAGCGCGTGCCAATTACCGCGATGCGCTGGTGGCATTCCTGGAACAGCATAAAGAGAAGCTGGACGAAGACTGCAAACGTCGTATGTACAGTAATCCGCTACGCGTCCTTGACTCCAAAAACCCTGATGTACAGGCGCTCTTGAACGATGCGCCTGCGCTAGGTGATTATCTTGATGAAGAGTCTCGTGAACACTTTGCCGGACTGTGCACGCTGCTTGAAGCCGCGGGCATTGCCTATACCGTTAACCAGCGTCTGGTGCGCGGGCTGGACTACTACAACCGTACCGTGTTTGAGTGGGTAACCACCAGCCTTGGTTCCCAGGGCACCGTGTGTGCTGGCGGGCGTTATGATGGCCTGGTTGAACAACTGGGTGGTCGCGCAGCGCCAGCCGTTGGCTTTGCGATGGGACTTGAACGGCTTGTTTTGCTGGTTCAGGCAGTTAATCCGGAATTTAAAGCAGATTCCGTTGTCGATATATACCTGGTGGCCTCAGGTGCGGATACGCAGTCTGCGGCGATGCAGCTTGCTGAACGCGTGCGTGATGCACTGCCGGAGGTTAAACTGATGACTAACCATGGCGGCGGCAACTTTAAAAAACAGTTTGCTCGCGCCGATAAGTGGGGCGCAAGTATTGCACTGGTGCTGGGTGAGTCCGAAGTGGCTAACGGCGAAGTGGTAGTGAAAGACCTGCGCTCTGGTGAGCAAACTACGGTAACGCAGGATGGCGTTGCGGCGCATTTGCGCACTTTATTGGGCTAAGGAGAAGGACTGCGTGGAAATTTACGAGAACGAACACGACCAGGTCGATGCGATCAAACGATTCTTTATTGAAAACGGTAAGGCCCTGGTTGTGGGGGTTATTTTGGGCGTCGGCGCGCTGATTGGCTGGCGTTACTGGAACAGTCACCAGGCTGATACCGCGCGAGACTCGTCGCTGGCGTATGAAACGACCATCGGCGCAATTCGTGCCGATCAGCCGCAAACGCTGGCGGCTGCGGAGAAATTCGCCGCTGATAATAAAAACACCTACGGTGCGCTGGCCGCACTGGAAATCGCTCAGCAGTACGTTGATAAGAACGAACTGGATAAAGCGGCTGCACAATTGTCGCAGGGTCTCGCGGCTGCCAGCGATGAAAATCTGAAAGCGGTCATCAATCTGCGTCTGGCACGTATCCAGGTTCAGCAGAAAAAAACTGATGAAGCGTTGAAGACCCTCGATACCATCAAAGGCGAAGGCTTTACAGCCATTGTTGCCGATCTGCGCGGTGAAGCACTACTGAGCAAAGGTGACAAAGCGGGCGCGCGCAAAGCCTGGCAAGCTGGTATCGATAGCAATGCTTCACCTGCGCTGAGCGAAATGATGCAGATGAAAATAAATAATTTGTCCGTCTGAGAGGGACCCGATGCAATTGCGTAAATTACTTCTGCCAGGACTGCTTTCCGTTACGTTATTGAGTGGCTGTTCACTGTTCAGTGGCGAAGAAGATGTTGTAAAAATGTCCCCGCTGCCAACTGTTGAAAACCAGTTTACCCCGTCAACCGCGTGGAGAACGTCAGTAGGAAGTGGGATTGATGATTTCTATTCCAACCTGCATCCGGCATTTGCTGACAGCGTTGTCTATGCGGCTGACCGGAAAGGTACCGTCAAAGCGCTCAACGCTGATGACGGAAAAGAGGTGTGGTCGGTAAATCTGGCAGAGAAAGACGGCTGGTTTTCCCGTAAACCTGCACTGCTGTCTGGTGGTCTGACCGTTGCCGGTGGCCACGTGTATGTGGGTAGCGAAAAAGCGCAGGTTTATGCCCTGAACACCAGCGATGGCTCTATCGCCTGGCAAACCCGCGTTGCCGGTGAAGCGCTGTCTCGTCCAGTGGTAAGCGATGGCGTTGTGTTGATTCATACCAGCAACGGCCAGCTACAGGCGCTAAACGAAGCGGACGGTCTAGTGAAATGGACGGTTAACCTTGATATGCCCTCTCTTTCTCTGCGCGGTGAATCCGCCCCGGCTACCGCATATGGCGCTGCTATTGTTGGCGGTGACAACGGTCGCGTGAGTGCGGTACTGATGGAACAAGGCCAGATGATTTGGCAGCAACGTATTTCTCAGGCGACCGGTTCAACTGAAATTGACCGCCTGAGTGACGTCGATACTACCCCGGTGATTGTGGATGGTGTGGTTTATGCCCTGGCCTATAACGGCAACCTGACTGCGCTGGACCTGCGCAGCGGCCAGATCATGTGGAAACGTGAGCTGGGCTCGGTCAATGATTTCATTGTTGATGGCAACCGCATCTACATGGTTGATCAGAACGACCGTCTGCTGGCACTGAGCACTGAAGGTGGCGTAACGCTGTGGACGCAAAGCGATCTGCTGCACCGCCTGCTGACAGCGCCAGCGCTGTTCAGCGGTAGCCTGGTGGTGGGTGATAGCGAAGGGTATATGCACTGGGTTGATCCTGAGACGGGCCGCTTCACGGCGCAGCAAAAAGTCGATAGCTCCGGCTTCCTGACGGACCCGGTTATTGCTGACGGTAAACTGCTGATTCAGGCAAAAGACGGCACGCTGTACGCGATCGCGCGTTAATTACCGGGCGGTTGTAGTATACTAAACGGCTGCTGTTCACTCAGGAGCCGTTTTGACATTTTTAAAAACGCCGCAAAAGCGACGTTATTTTGAATTTTATGAGGCTTCAAACATGGTACCTGTGGTCGCGCTTGTCGGGCGCCCTAACGTTGGAAAATCCACTCTTTTTAACCGTTTAACACGCACCCGAGATGCGCTGGTTGCGGATTTCCCGGGGCTGACGCGTGACCGTAAGTACGGTCGTGCAGAGGTGGAAGGACGCGAGTTCATCTGTATTGATACCGGCGGTATTGATGGTACGGAAGACGGCGTGGAAACGCGTATGGCGGAACAGTCGCTGCTGGCTATCGAAGAAGCAGACGTGGTGCTGTTTATGGTTGATGCCCGCGCAGGCCTGATGCCTGCGGACTCGGCGATTGCTAAGCATCTGCGCGCGCGTGAAAAGCCCACCTTCCTCGTGGCGAACAAAACTGACGGTATTGATGCCGATCAGGCGGTCGCGGATTTCTGGTCTCTGGGCCTGGGTGAAATTTACCCCATTGCCGCTTCGCACGGTCGCGGCGTCACCAGCCTGCTGGAAACCGTACTGCTGCCGTGGGTTGATGAGGTGAACCCGCCGGAAGAAGTGGACGAAGATGCTGAATATTGGGCGCAGTTTGAAGAGGGCGTTGAAGGCGAAGAAGAGCCTGAAGACACCTTCAACCCGCAGGATTTACCGATTAAACTGGCGATCGTAGGGCGTCCAAACGTAGGTAAGTCAACGCTTACTAACCGTATACTTGGTGAAGAACGCGTGGTTGTGTATGACATGCCGGGCACGACCCGCGACAGCATCTATATCCCTATGCAGCGCGATGAGCGTGAGTTTGTCCTCATCGACACCGCGGGCGTGCGCAAACGTGGGAAAATCACCGATGTGGTGGAAAAGTTCTCGGTTATCAAAACTCTGCAAGCGATCGAAGATGCCAACGTGGTCCTGCTGGTTATCGATGCTCGTGAAGGCATCTCCGATCAGGATCTCTCCCTGCTTGGTTTTATCCTCAATAGTGGGCGCTCACTGGTTATCGTCGTCAACAAGTGGGATGGCCTGAGCAATGAAGTCAAAGAGCAGGTGAAAGAGACCCTGGACTTCCGCCTGGGCTTTATCGACTTTGCACGCGTGCACTTTATTTCTGCCCTGCACGGCAGCGGCGTGGGTAATCTGTTCGAGTCCGTTCGTGAAGCCTATGACAGCTCCACGCGTCGTCAAAGTACCGCTATGCTAACCCGCATTATGACCATGGCTGCAGAAGACCACCAGCCGCCGCTGGTGCGTGGCCGTCGCGTGAAGCTCAAATATGCCCACGCCGGGGGGTATAACCCGCCTATCGTGGTCATTCATGGCAACCAGGTTAAAGACCTGCCGGACTCCTACAAGCGCTATCTCATGAACTACTTCCGAAAATCGCTGGACGTGATGGGTACGCCTATCCGCATTCAGTTTAAGGAGGGGGAGAACCCGTTCGCCAACAAGCGTAATACGCTGACCCCAAACCAGATGCGTAAGCGTAAGCGTTTGATTAAGCACATTAAGAAAAGCAAATGATGAATCACTAAAAATCATCTGCTATCGAAAAACCCTGAAGCCCGCATTGTGTCGGGCTTATTTGTTATCAGTGGCTATCATAACGACGTATGAAAACGCATAATTAGGGTGTGCCTACTGACCTTTGCTGTGTTTCGCGGGAAACGCAACATTGGTAGAGCATTTGCTGATGATAAAGTGACCGTTGAAACCGAACGACAGGGAGATGTTATGAGCAAACGCATTGACGTGACCGGAAAGAATGGCGCGACGTTGTCAGCCAAAGGTAGTGGTCTTATCTATACAAAAGAGCTGGGATGGCTTGATCTCGGTCATGCCAGAGGTACAGATATTCGACTTTTGCTCAACCAGTTCCGCTCTGGCGAGGATGATGCATACTGCGTCACTGTTTGAGCACTGGCAGACACGTTTTAGCTGGATAACAGACAGCGGTTTTAGTGCTGAAGATCTGGTTTCTGATCTGTTGGGGTTTTACTCGGTTGTCCGTCCCATGAATTACCTTGATTTGTTAAGCATCGACCCGAAAGAGAAAGCGCAGCGTCGCTGGGACTTTTACGGCTCTGTTGGTCGGAATAAAAATAATTTTTTCCTGCCTTTGCTCTTCCCTGATCCTGATGACCCCTGCATTCGATACATGCCTTATTATGGCAAATATCGCACTGGATGAAGCAGATTGACCGGTTTACTGATACGGCCAGTAAAATCGCAAGACCATTAATCAAAAACGGGGTCAGTTTCGGTTTTTGGACGGACTAGAATAATGAGATTTTTACGTAATACGATTTACATTATCCTGGCTGTCGTCATTGGCATTACGGTATTCACTGTTGGCTTTTCACCAGCGATTTGATTAAACACGCCCCGAGAATCAGTGAGGTGTATGACTTAGAATATCGTTCACAGGATGGCGCTTCGCCAGAAATGAGTTCATCACATTTCATCATACGCGTGACGCTGAAACACTTCGCAGTTACCTCAAAGAGAAAGGCTTTATTTACGAGGCTACTGATAGTTTTGGTGAGCAATGGACGCACTGGTGATGTCATTAGCCGTTGATAAAAGCCAGCAAACCGTGGTTCTGACGGAGCTTTCGTACCCTTAAATATAACCCCGGTACTAAGCGGGGGATAATTCGCTATGGCTGCCTAATACTAAGTGCTCAGTACCTGCTTTAAAAAACGGGCTAAGTTACCGTTCCTGTTATCGGTAAGCTCGTAGATGACTATATGAATTTTGATGTAGATGCACGCCATCACTATCAGCGCGGCCATTTCCGTTTGCATCCCCCGGCCAGATGGTTCTGGCATCAGTGAAGGCTGTATTACTTTCTTACTTTCGCGTGATTTTTATGTGGTTCGTGCAGCGTTACTAAAAGCCCACCGTCACCGTATTTTACAGGGGAATAAACTGTGGGCTTATGGTGAAGTAACGGTGATCGGTAATACGTCAGGGAGTTGCGATGTCGCGCCCGGCTAAGTGGTCGTTACACCTGCTGGTGTTTTTGGCAATCACATTTTTCCTGATGCTTTCAGGGATATTCGGCCCGCTGGCCGAAAGCCTCAAATATACCGTCACAAATCTGATGAATTACATCTCAACTGAAAAGCTGGAGCTTTATCCTGATCGCGTAGAGGATAACTATTTCACTATGTATAAACAAGCACAGTGTAAGTTACCGAAAGGTATACGACTGACTCTCGGGGCATGTTTAATCAATCGCGGGTCAACCTGCATCATGGCGCCTGCTTTCTCTGTGTGATGTCAATCACTCTTCCCTTCCAACCCTGTTTAAATCTAAGAAACTAGACAGCCATCGAGTTTTCACCTTAAAGTCCCGGGTTCGGTTCTGGATAAAATGAGCACCGGGTTATCAAATGGTTAACCAACTTTTCGCCGTATGTAAAAAATCGATCGGAGACGTAACCGTTCGGCGTACATACTGGTGTTAGCAAGCACGACGACATACCTTTTCGGGAGAATTATGCAATCCTCTGTTAATCAAAAAGAAAGCCGAACTTTCTTCGGCCATCCCTATCCGCTCGGGTCGCTGTTTTTCACCGAGATGTGGGAACGCTTCTCGTTTTACGGCATTCGTCCATTACTGATCCTGTTTATGGCAGCCACCGTTTATGACGGCGGGATGGGGCTGGCGCGTGAAAATGCCTCGGCAATCGTGGGTATCTTTGCCGGAACCATGTATCTGGCCGCGCTGCCGGGCGGCTGGCTGGCGGATAACTGGCTCGGCCAGCAGCGCGCCGTCTGGTACGGTTCGATTCTGATTGCACTCGGCCATCTGTCAATCGCGCTCTCTGCCTTTATGGGCGATAACCTGTTCTTTATCGGCCTGATGTTTATCGTACTCGGTTCGGGTCTGTTTAAGACCTGTATCTCGGTAATGGTGGGCACGCTCTACAAAAAAGGCGATGCGCGTCGCGACGGCGGTTTCTCGCTGTTTTATATGGGCATCAACATGGGGTCGTTCATCGCCCCTCTGATCTCCGGCTGGCTGATAAAATCTCACGGCTGGCACTGGGGCTTTGGTATTGGCGGAATCGGCATGCTGGTGGCGTTAATCATCTTCCGCGCGTTTGCCGTTCCGTCGATGAAACGCTACGACCGTGAAGTCGGGCTGGACTCGACCTGGAATAGCCCGGTGGTGAAGCGTAACGGCGTGGGCGCAGGGTTGATCACGCTGGCGGTGGGCGGTGTGGTGATTGTTACGCTGATTGCGCAGGGCGTGATTGTGATTAACCCGGTTGCGGTTGCCAGTACGCTGGTATACGTGATCGCGGCGTCCGTTGCGCTTTACTTCATCTATCTGTTCCTTTTTGCCGGTCTGAATCGCAAAGAGCGCGCCAGACTGCTGGTTTGCTTTATTCTGTTGGTTTCTGCGGCGTTCTTCTGGTCCGCGTTTGAGCAAAAACCGACCTCGTTTAACCTGTTTGCCAACGACTACACTGATCGTATGATCGGGGATTTTGAAATCCCGGCGGTGTGGTTCCAGTCGATTAACGCCCTGTTTATTATCCTGCTGGCACCGGTGTTTAGCTGGGCATGGCCAAAGCTTGCCAGCAACAATATTCGTCCGAGCAGCATCACTAAGTTTGTTATCGGTATTCTTTGTGCGGCGGCGGGCTTTGGCCTGATGATGCTGGCGGCGCAGAACGTATTGAGCAACGGCGGTGCTGGCGTGTCTCCGTTCTGGCTGGTGGGCAGTATTTTAATGCTGACGCTGGGTGAGTTGTGCCTCAGCCCGATTGGGCTGGCGACCATGACGCTGCTGGCTCCGGAAAGAATGCGTGGTCAGATGATGGGTCTGTGGTTCTGCGCCAGCGCACTGGGTAACCTGGCCGCAGGCCTGATTGGCGGCCACGTGAAGGCTGACCAGTTGGACATGCTGCCGGATCTCTTCGCGCATTGTTCCATCGCCCTGGTTATCTGTGCGGCTGTACTGATCGTACTGATTGTTCCGGTGCGCCGCATGCTGGAAAATACCCAGACAAAACCGGCCGCTGAGGCCTGATTTTTCGCTTAAAATGCCGGGACAGATTTTCTCTCCCGGCCACACCTTACAGGAGTAAGCATGTCGATAACCTGCCCGGATTGCCACGCGGAACTGGCGCCACAAAATGGGATAGCGCACTGCGATAACTGCAATAAAGAGATCCCATTAGACGCGCGCTGCCCGGAATGCCATACGCCGCTCCAGGTGCTGAAAGCTTGTGGTGCGGTGGATTATTTCTGCCAGAACGGCCACGGACTCATCTCGAAGAAACGCGTGGAGTTCGTCAGGGCCGGAGATTAATCGCACACGCAGCCTTCGCCCTTTTGCCACAGTTCAATCAGCGATTCCGGTGCTTCCTGTTCAGGCACCAGCACAATTATATCAGCGTATTGCGCCTGATTGTGCTGGCTCCAGAAGATCTGAATGCGAAAATAGCGCTGATCGCCCCTTCCCGCTGACGAGGCCTGACCGGGCGGTTGTCCGCGCGGAAGAGCCTGTTCCAGTATGCTTACCACGCGCTGGCGCTGCGCGTCGTTAAGAGAGGAGAGCGTGATGGTACGCTGGCCGCTCAGCTTTGGAATAAAGGCGACGCCGCCTTCCCGGGCCAGCTCAACCACGGCGTCATCCGTTAGTTCCGGGATCTGCATTTACAACACTCCTACTTGTTCCCACGCTTGCCTGATGGCCGCCGCAACCTCGCTGCCGGCGCGTTTTTCCCCATGTGCAATCGTCAGTTTTGCAAAGGCGTCGAAGTCGGCATCTTGTGCCAGCGTGCGATCGCAAACCGTGTCGTACCAGGCATAACCCACTTTTTCCCAGGCATAGCCGCCAACGGCGGTCGCGGCAAGGTAAAACGCGCGATTAGGAATGCCGGAGTTGAGATGCACGCCGCCGTTATCCTCCCGGGTTTTGATAAAATTCTTCATATGGCCCGGCTGGGGATCTTTACCGAGCAGAGGATCGTCATAGGCGGTGCCGGGAGCCGACATAGAGCGCAACCCTTTACCGTTTATGCCTTCAGCCAGGAGCCCTTCACCAATCAACCAGTCTGCTTTATCGACCGTCTGCTTAAGATGATACTGTTTAACCAGCGAGCCAAACACGTCTGAGAGGGACTCGTTCAGCGCGCCCGCTTGCTCAAAGTAAATAAGCCCGGCTTCGGTCTCGGTGACGCCGTGGCTGAGTTCATGTGCCACTACGTCTATGGCAAGGGTGAAGCGGTTAAATATCTCCCCGTCGCCATCGCCAAAGACCATCTGCTGACCATTCCAGAAGGCGTTTTGATACTCCCGTCCGTAATGAACGGTACCGGTCAGAATCAGGCCCTTATTATCGAGTGAATCACGCTGATAATTTTTCCAGAAGAAATCGTGGGTAATACCTAAATACTCGTAGGCTTCATCCACCGCTACATCGCCGTTGGACGGCTGGCCTTCATAACGCACCTGCGTACCCGGCAGCTCCTGGGCCTGTTTTGCATCGTAAATATCGCGCTCCAGCTGACCGGCTCTGTTCACATGCGGCGCGGCGGGTTTACCCGGCATATGCGCCATCAGCGCCTGCACATGGGTTAACGTCTGCCGGGCGCAGCGCTGCTGCGGCTCAGAACCGCTTTCAATAATACGACGAAGAATATACGGGGGAATGACGCTGTTAAGATGGGGCATGCTGCTCTCCTTATTAAAAAAGGGAATAGCAGGAGTATAGTTTGTAACCGGCGAGGAATTATCCGGTTTTGCGCTGACGCGTTTTTTTCGCCGGTTTAATCTGTTTTACTTCGCTCTCTACCCAGCCGTCAGACAGTCGGGTGGTCAGGACATCACCGGCTTTCACCTGCTTCGTTTGTTTCAGCACTTTGCCATCGGTGGCGGTGGTGACGCTATAGCCGCGCGCCAGCGTGGAGAGGGGGCTGACCGCCTCCAGATGGGTGACGGCATTACCAAAGCGCTCGCGGGTAGCGCTGAGCCGCGCGCGGATATTGTCCGCCAGACGATACTCCAGCTGCTGGATACGCGTTTGCGCACGATAGATTTTCGGCTGCGGGTTTTGCTGGTTAAGGTGCTGGGTGAGGCGCTGTTGACGAGATACCACGCGCTTGAGCTGGTTATCCAGCGCAAGGTTCATGCGTTGACGCAGTCGCTCCAGTACGGTTTGCTGGCGCGCCAGGCGTAATTGCGGATGCTGTTGTTGCAGGCGATGATAAAGCTGAGTAAACCGGCGGGTACCGTTGGCAAGGTAATAATCCATTGCCATTTCCAGACGCTGCTGACCGTTCTGGATCTGGCGCAGTAATTCCAGCTGATTACGGCTCACCACTTCCGCCGCGGCAGAGGGCGTCGGGGCGCGTAAGTCTGCGACAAAATCCGCAATCGTCACGTCCGTTTCGTGCCCAACGGCGCTCACCACCGGGATCCGGCTTGCGAAAATCGCCCGTGCTACGCGCTCGTCATTAAAGCTCCAGAGATCTTCGAGCGAACCGCCGCCGCGCCCAACGATTAAAACGTCGCACTCCTGACGCGCATTCGCCAGTTCGATAGCACGGACAATCTGGCCAGGTGCATCGTCACCCTGAACGGCGGTCGGGTAAATGATAACGGGCAGGGAAGGATCGCGTCGCTTCAGCACGTGCAAAATATCATGCAGCGCCGCGCCGGTTTTTGAAGTGACAACCCCAAGACAGTGGGCAGGTGAGGGTAGCGGCTTTTTGTCCTGCTGGTCGAACAACCCCTCTTCTGAGAGCCGGGCTTTAAGCTGCTCGTACTTTTGCTGCAGTAAACCTTCGCCCGCAGGCTGCATGCTCTCAACGATAATCTGATAATCGCCGCGCGGCTCGTACAGAGTGATAGTGGCGCGAACCAGAACCTGCTGACCATGCTGAGGACGAAACGTCACGCGGCGATTGCTGTTGCGGAACATCGCACAGCGCACCTGAGCGGTGTCGTCTTTCAGCGTGAAGTACCAGTGTCCGGATGACGGTTGCGTGAAGTTGGAAATTTCACCGCTGATCCAGACCTGTCCTATTTCCTGCTCAAGCAGCAAACGCACCCTTTGGTTAAGGCGGCTAACGGTATAAATTGAGGGGGATTGAGAGGATAACATGTGAGCGGGATCAAATTCTAAATCAGCAAGTTATTCAGTCGATAGTAACCTGCTGGGAGGCAATCGCAAGCATTTTTTCAAAAAAGTGTAGATGCAAACGGTTACGCTCTGTATAATGCCACGGCAATATTTAACCACCCAGGTCAGAGATATTGCCCATGCTACGTATTGCTAAAGAAGCACTGACGTTTGACGACGTCCTCCTCGTTCCCGCTCACTCCACCGTTCTGCCGAATACTGCCGATCTCAGCACGCAGTTAACGAAGACCATTCGCCTGAACATTCCTATGCTCTCTGCGGCAATGGACACCGTGACTGAAGCGCGCCTGGCGATCGCCCTGGCACAGGAAGGCGGCATTGGCTTTATTCATAAAAACATGTCTATTGAGCGTCAGGCTGAAGAAGTTCGCCGCGTGAAAAAACATGAATCCGGCATTGTGTCTGACCCCCAGACCGTTCTGCCAACCACCACCCTGCATGAAGTGAAAGCCCTGACCGAGCGTAACGGCTTTGCCGGTTATCCGGTGGTGACAGAAGATTACGAGCTGGTGGGGATTATCACCGGTCGTGACGTGCGCTTTGTGACTGACCTGAACCAGCCTGTCAGCGTATACATGACGCCAAAAGAGCGTCTGGTTACCGTGCGTGAAGGCGAAACGCGTGAGGTGGTACTGGCTAAAATGCACGAAAAACGCGTTGAGAAAGCGCTGGTTGTGGATGCCAGCTTCCACCTGCGCGGCATGATTACCGTTAAAGATTTCCAGAAAGCAGAACGTAAACCTAACGCCTGTAAAGACGAGCACGGCCGTCTGCGCGTCGGCGCAGCGGTTGGCGCGGGTGCGGGCAATGAAGAGCGTGTTGACGCGCTGGTTGCTGCAGGCGTTGACGTGCTACTCATTGACTCCTCTCACGGCCACTCCGAAGGGGTTCTGCAACGCATTCGTGATACCCGTGCGAAATACCCTGACCTGCAGATAGTTGGCGGTAACGTCGCGACTGGCGCAGGCGCGCGCGCGCTGGCTGACGCCGGTTGCAGCGCGGTGAAGGTGGGTATCGGCCCAGGCTCCATCTGTACCACCCGTATCGTGACCGGCGTGGGCGTTCCGCAGATCACCGCCGTTTCTGACGCGGTTGAAGCGCTGGAAGGTACCGGTGTTCCGGTTATCGCTGACGGCGGTATCCGCTTCTCGGGCGATATCGCTAAAGCTATCGCCGCTGGCGCCGCTGCCGTGATGGTGGGTTCGATGCTGGCCGGTACAGAAGAATCCCCGGGTGAAATTGAGTTGTTCCAGGGCCGTTCTTATAAATCTTACCGTGGTATGGGTTCTCTGGGCGCCATGTCTAAAGGTTCCTCCGACCGTTACTTCCAGACCGATAATGCAGCTGACAAGCTGGTCCCGGAAGGTATCGAAGGCCGCGTGGCCTATAAAGGCCGCCTGAAAGAGATCATTCACCAGCAGATGGGCGGGCTGCGCTCATGTATGGGCCTCACTGGCTGTGGTACTATCGACCTGTTGCGTACTAAAGCGGAATTTGTACGTATCAGCGGTGCGGGTATCCAGGAGAGCCACGTTCACGACGTGACGATCACTAAAGAGTCCCCGAACTACCGTCTGGGCTCCTGATTTTCTTCGCCCGACCTTGCGTCGGGCGATTTATTTTACTCTGTTTCACTTGCCTCGGAATTAGCGTCAATGACGGAAAACATTCATAAACATCGCATTCTTATCCTGGACTTTGGTTCTCAGTACACTCAACTGGTGGCGCGTCGCGTGCGCGAACTGGGCGTTTACTGTGAGCTGTGGGCGTGGGATGTTACGGAAGCACAGATCCGCGAATTCAACCCAAGCGGTATTATTCTTTCCGGCGGCCCGGAAAGCACCACCGAAGAGAATAGTCCGCGCGCGCCGCAGTACGTATTCGAAGCAGGTGTTCCGGTATTCGGCGTGTGCTACGGCATGCAGACCATGGCAATGCAGCTGGGCGGTCACGTTGAAGGGTCTAACGAACGTGAGTTTGGTTACGCGCAGGTTGAGGTGGTTACCGATAGCGCGCTGGTGCGCGGCATCGAAGACTCCCTGACGGCAGAGGGCAAACCGCTGCTGGACGTGTGGATGAGCCACGGCGACAAAGTAACGGCTATCCCGTCTGACTTTGTGACCGTTGCCAGCACCGAAAGCTGCCCGTTTGCCATCATGGCGAACGAAGAAAAACGCTTCTACGGCGTGCAATTCCACCCGGAAGTGACGCATACCCGCCAGGGGATGCGCATGCTGGACCGCTTCGTGCGTGATATTTGCCAGTGTGAAGCCCTGTGGACGCCGGCAAAAATCATCGACGATGCCATTGAGCGTATTCGCCAGCAGGTGGGCGATGATAAGGTGATCCTCGGCCTGTCCGGCGGCGTTGACTCTTCCGTGACCGCGATGCTGCTGCATCGTGCTATCGGCAAAAATCTGACCTGCGTATTCGTGGACAACGGACTGCTGCGTCTCAACGAAGCCCAGCAGGTTATGGACATGTTTGGCGACCATTTTGGTCTGAATATCGTTCACGTGGAAGGCGAAAAGCGCTTCCTTGACGCGCTGGCGGGGGAAAACGATCCGGAAGCGAAACGTAAAATCATCGGCCGCGTGTTTGTTGAAGTGTTCGACGAAGAAGCGCTGAAGCTGGAAGACGTGAAATGGCTGGCGCAGGGCACTATCTATCCGGACGTTATCGAATCCGCGGCTTCCGCCACCGGTAAAGCGCACGTTATCAAATCTCACCACAACGTGGGCGGACTGCCGAAAGAGATGAAGATGGGCCTGGTTGAACCGCTGCGTGAGCTGTTTAAAGATGAAGTGCGTAAGATTGGCCTTGAGCTGGGCCTGCCGTATGACATGCTTTACCGTCACCCGTTCCCGGGCCCGGGACTCGGCGTTCGCGTGCTGGGCGAAGTGAAGAAAGAGTACTGCGACCTGCTGCGTCGTGCGGATGCTATCTTCATTGAAGAGCTGCACAAAGCTGATCTGTATAACAAAGTGAGCCAGGCGTTCACCGTGTTCCTGCCGGTTCGCTCCGTAGGGGTGATGGGCGATGGCCGTAAATACGACTGGGTTGTCTCCCTGCGTGCGGTTGAAACCATCGACTTTATGACCGCCCACTGGGCACATCTGCCGTATGACTTCTTAGGCCGCGTGTCTAATCGCATCATCAACGAAGTTAACGGTATTTCCCGCGTGGTGTATGACATCAGCGGTAAGCCACCTGCGACCATTGAGTGGGAATAAGCCGATAACCCTTCCTGGGATTTCATGAACAGGTGAAACTGTAATCAACCCTCTGTTTTTACAGGGGGTTTTTATTTATGTGCATTCATGTTTCCTCACTCCAGTTCACACTTTTTAGCGGTATTTCTCACGGTATCGCCTTAAGTAAGGTGGTGCGGACAAAACTGGATTTGCTGTAATGATGAAGGGGTCCTGCGCTTATCTGAGATAAACGAAAGTCAAACTGGCTCACCTGTCCTTTAGGACAGTTTTATTATTATCCTTTTTGTCTATACTAAAAAAAATACCTGACCATTAAGCTTCCGTCATAAGACTTAGTGGTCAGGCGGTCAAAGACCATCCAATCACTTACATACAAGCGGTACTATACAATAATTGAAGCATTGTGTATAGAATGCAAGCAGTATCCAGACATTGAAAGCGTAAAAAATCGACAAGCATCAATAAGTTGCAGTTTACCTGTTGCTATTTTTTGTTTAAACAGCGAATATGTATAGTTGCTTAGCAAAAAAAAGATGTGTTTTGGTTCGTTTTCGCCAGTTATATACACTCGTGTGTGTTAAGACACGACCCTGGCATTCGATGGCAAGTACCATTGAGAATGCATACTCCTGGCGTCCGGTTATCATCTGCGCGTTTACCGCTGCCCCACGATGCGCGTTACTGTTGCAAATTTCGCGATGAGGTGCTGAAAGTGTCTCCCCACGTAAAAAACTCTGCTCCTTAAATGCATCTTGACGTCTGAAGTAAAATAATACGGTCTGACCTTTCCTTGGTGCAAGCATCACTTACAATCCTTCGATCGTAACGTAAGCTGTCTTCATGAAGTAATACCCGGTATGGCATCACTTTCAGGTGTTAAAGCAGACAGATAAACAAATAAGAAGCTTGCTGTCCACGGACATACCAGTCTGCACCGATTTGGGGATTGAGATGGATATTCACCTTATCTACGTAAAATACCGGATGCCATATCACTTCGCTCAGAGTAGGAATAAATAATGTATATGTTGCCACTAATCTACCTGTAGATTTTAATATTTCAGCCAGATTGCTGTAACTATAGGATTTTTATTCTACGAATCAAGTACGGATATATTTATTACTGTTAGCAGGCTCATTTTCCAGAAAAATTATTTTTAGTTTAGCTTAACAGGCGCTATACGATTCCTGATAATTAATATCACTCGAGCGCAAAAAAAGGTGCACATTGGCGAACAACGCAGGAATTTTTTTACCACGCATTCAGCTATAACGTAGAAAAGGTTGATGTGACGTAAGTGAAATTAGAGAAGTCAGTGCTCTGGATTAAACCAACAGTAAAGGAATAATTAGTCTTAACAAAAATTTTCCACAGGTAGCATTCTTTCATGCAGTCAGTAGCACTATTATTGACGAAATATTGGTTTGATAGGGTGATTTTAGTGTAAAACAGCATTATACTTGTTTACTCACGTATCTCAAAGGAAATAACTGACATGAAGGATGTATATTATAACGACAAAAAAATCAATTCGTTAATTCAGAAAGAACTGGATATATTCTTTAAGGACTACGATGGTACTATCTATGCTTATCTGATAATGAATAAGAAAAACCCTGCACAAATTAGAATAATTAATAATAGCCCTGCATGGTTTGATATTTATACGAAAAGGAATTATCAATTTGTTGACCCTGTTATCATTCGAGCTTTACGCAGCGTTGATGATTTTTCTTGGGAGAACAGCATCATCTCCTCGGGTTTTTACAACCTTACGCGAATTTTTAATGAAAGTTTGAAATATGATATCTACCAGGGAAGAACATTTCCTCTGCATGACTATCAGAACAATCTGGCTGTGCTATCCATTGTAAATCACAAAGATTCTGGTATTGACATGGAAAAAGATCGTTCGCGGTTCACGATCTTTTTCATTCAGTTACATCAGAAGGTGCTCAATCTTTATAGCCAATCTCATCAGAAAGAGAACGTTTTTTTTGTCACCGCGTGAGCGGCAAGTACTCAAGTGGGTTAGCACCGGGAAAACGTATGACGAAGTTTCAGTTATTTTGTCAATTTCAGAGCGCACGGTGAAATTTCACATGGGTAATGTAATGAAAAAACTCGGAGTAAACAACTCCAGACATGCGGTGAAACTTGGAACAGAACTTCGGTTGCTGGAAAATTGAGCCATAATCACCGGTTACAAGTGGCGTAAATGGTGGAGCATATCACGAAGCCAGCCGCTGGCTTTGTCTGTGCCTATAATATCTTCGATTATGCTCATATTGGCAGGCATGAAAATATAATAAATAACTTCCCTTTTTTCTGATAAACCTTTCTGAATAACTTCTACATTCCAGTTCGCCTGGCGAAATAAGGCATACATTCCGCGACTGGCCACTGCATACATCCCCCGATAATTTTTCTTCATGCAATAAATAATCATTGCGAGAAACAGCATCTTACTGGCTGGCAAACCATGTAGAGTTGCAGAAAAACGCCTTTCTTTATCTATAAACAGGCGGCTGACTTCACAGCAGGGGATATCTGTGGGGACAGAGATTTTATCATCAAAGTAATCATGAAAAACTTCGCTGATCATTGTTGGCTGCGTCGAATCTATAAATCGTGCCCCACATAGCAAATGTCCGCCATGCATGCCCAGCAGGTAGGTCGTGTTTTCGTTGTCAAATTTATCCTTTTCCAGGCCTTCAGTGCATTCGACTTTCCAGCCGAGCCGCTCCCGAAAGGTTTTCCTTCTGAGTCTATAGAGTTCGGTCGCTAAGTTCGGCGGCAATTCATTGTGATCATTTACTAAAAACTCAATTACAGAACTCATTTTTTTCTCCTGATAATTATATCTCGAATTACTTAATACCTGTCCTTTTGGACGGCTTTTCTTGCTACGAATTTTCGCTATACTAAAAAAAACTGACTCTATAGCTCCTTGACATCCAGCGTGTTACCGTATCAAGTTGTGTAAGTAAAAGTTCTTGTTCGGCGTTTGAGATGCTGAACCTTTTTGCTTACAAACAATAAATTGTACTGTTAAAGAAATCTAATTTCGCTAACAGTGCCCGTGCTTAATAAATCTCCTTGCCAGGCACACATTAGTATACGAGCTGTCACATTAAGGGATTAATCAGGTGATACACTGTTTTTTTGCTATTGTGCCAGGTCAGGGCTTTGATAAAGATCTCCTACATAACGTCTCCATTATCCTGGTTATGTTGTTGCCCAGAGTGTCCGTTAATATATGGCTTATGCCCGGAGTCTGCGCGAATGCCAAAAGATGATGACATTGCGGGGTATTTTCGTTGATCACACGTATGTTATTCGCCTGGTACTGTGACTGAATAAGTCTCTGCGCTGCCAAAAACAGCCCACAAGATGCCGCAGATTAATTAAACATCTTCAGTCCTAACTTAATCAAATTTTAAGTGTATTATTACAATATGAAATCTGAATTGACAGGCGGGACCCGTGGCACGCTCCAGAAGCATTGCCGCACTTTCATGGGAAATAATCTGTGCGGCTCCATTTCCTGCCCACCATGCCATAAGTGCATTACCTCTTTTTTCTTTCTGGTCACCGGTTATTTTTAGCATCGCTTTTATACCATCGATCGATGTTTTAACCGGGAGGCGTTGTGAAGTATGTGTTACGAATGGTGAGCCGTCCGGGATGAGTTTCCAGCGGCTCAGCCAGAGTTCGAATTGTATTCATTCATAATTCTTTATCTCTCTGTCGGTCAGGGGATTGTTTACGGCAGACTCCTGAGCGTCTACCGTCCTTAGCTTTACCTGCTTCCTGAATGCTCAATTTCATAACCTGTCGGTAGTACAAGACATCCAGCAACTGCTGTTTTAGCGTCTAATAATAGCCTGACAACCCCCCTAAACGATAAACGAGCCTATTTCACCGTCCAGGCTTGTGAAAAATCCCGTTCCTGAAACATCTCCATCAGGCCGCTGATTTGCTTTAGCCGTAAAACTTCGTCCCTGTCCATTCCCAGCTCTGTCGCTATTTTTTTATCATCCCAGCTAAGGCGGGCCAGCTCCTGGACGATGGTGGACATTGCCTGTATCTGGTGCTGTCCTCTGGCGCGATTATGGCGAATGGTGGCAGCAATACGCTGGGTTTTATCGGATGCGCTGGGGCCGACCGTGACAACCGGAATATAACCCTGCAGGCGCTGGCGCAACTTGCTCCGCTGTCGGGCAAGCGAAAAAACGGTGAAACCCGTCAATCAGCGTGTAATGGCTGGCTTTGTCCTGCCAGACCACCAGGGGTTGGGTAAACCCGGAACGCAGAAGAGAGGTATAAAGCAGACGATTTTCCGCAGGCGCAACCTGATTGGGGTTATAGTTATTTTCTTCAACCTCTGTGGCGCAAACCCACTGTACGCAATCAACGGGTTCCTCACTGAATGGGCTGAACTGATGTAGCAGCGTTCTGATGCGGTTGGATACCTCAATTTTTTCTTTATCTGGCATATCTGCTATTAACTCAGTGAGTGCATCAAGCAGCAAGGTTAGTGTCATAGCAACCTCCATTCCAGCCGCTTCTCTTTTGTTTTCTGACAATAACGCGCGTAGTGGCTGGCTTTTGTTGGACTAAACGACAGCGCGCGGCACCAGAAATCATTACGCAGTAACACTTTGCAGATGCGACGCCATGACGGTACATCTTTACAGCCAAGATCATTTTCCTGCTCATCGGGAATGTCGCGGGTGAAACCGTGGTTTTGATACCAGTGCAGGTAGACGCTTATCTTATTTCGATAATGCTCTGCAGTGCTTTCTGGCAGGCTGTCGAGGATAAACATGGCATAACTCCGCCAGGTGGCATGGCTTTTCGGCCGGGTGAGTTGTCGTACGGCGAAGAACTCACCGTGCCGGTTAGCATAAAGTTTCCCGCAATTAGCCCCGGCGACGCGATGGCAAAGCAGTGCCCAACGTTCCGGCTCCAGCGTATGGTAGAGCCACAACCCTTTTCGCTGCTCAGGACCAAAAGGTTCGCAAACCCGCATCAAACTCAAAGGCACACCAGCCTGATACATCAAGTCATATAGCGGGTTATAGGGCTTGCCGGTTCTGGAAATCCAGGTCCAGATATCGTCTGTTTTCCAGTCATAAAGCGGGTAAATATTCCACGTATATCCCTGTGTCGTCGCGGTTGTCCACGGCATATCATTGGCATAACGTTGTTTACGTTTACTGGTTATAGACTGGAACCGCTGTAACGACTCATCCGCACGGATGCCGACAAGCATGGCGGCAGGACGGCCGACAGAAAACCAGATCGCAAAAGCCGGGACGAACTCTTCAAATGTCATATTCTGACGATAAAAAGGAAAGAAATGAATATCGGTAATCGCCTGTTCCGGCGGCTGGCGTACCCAGGCGGTATCCGGCTGCCAGCATATCCATTCAGGCTCGTACACAGAAACAGCGTTAGGCGTAGAAAGGGGGAGTGCCACCCAATAGAAGGCTTCAATCACATCGTGATAGGCGCTGCGCAAGTTTTCCACATGCTCGATGGTATAAGAAAATTGCGCTTCCCAGTCGATGAACAAAACATGAAATCGACGGTTTAGTTTCTGCGCACAGGCCGCTGCCAGGTGCAACAATATTGTCGAATCTTTACCGCCAGAGAATGACACGCAAATACGTTGAAAGGTATTAAATGACCAAAGCAGGCGTCGCTGTGCTGCTTCCAGCACATTATAACCAAGCATTATTTTTTGCGTCATGGGCTCCTCCATAATTAGACGTGCAATAACAAGTGTATCAGCTTTTATTTTATTTTTTGTGAGGTGGTAGGTAACACGAGTAACAATGTGTATTGTCAGTATCAAATTCATTGACATCCTGTATGCTTTTACTTAATGCGGTATTAATGTGATGTTTTATTATTTTTAAGTGTAATAATTTGTTTTTATACCGGGCTGTTCGGGGAGTTTTGCGTAGCCTCTACCGCCTTTAGCCTATTGATTTTTCTTGTCAGTATGTAATACTTCGCGGGTGAATTTGTAAAATCCCTTCAATTAATAATCCCTCTGCGACTTTTTTTGCCTGTAGGTTCGTGTACACCGTCATTTGTATATCAGGAACGAACCATGTTTATTTTTGATTCATCACCCGTGATATTAAATACCAGGTGTTTGTTAGCGCCCGGGGATGTATATCCCAATCTGACTATCATTCCAGGGGGCTAATATGAGAGGGAGAATAAAATCATTTATACTTTCCGTTGCTATGACTGGACTGGCGGGCGTTGTCGGCCTGTTTTCGGGCGCAGCGTTAGCCGACAATGCGCGCGACTGGCAAAATCTTCCTAAAGACATAAATCTCGCGTTTGGTTATTACGACACGATGAATGTTGATGCGCCTGGCGTAAATGTCGACGCGGATGTGTTCCTTTTCCGCTATGCAAGATCGTTTGATATTGATGGCCGGATTTCGGCTGTTCAGATAATACAACCCTATACCCGGCTATCTGCTTCGCTTGAAGATTTACCGCATCTGGGTAATTTCGAGAATGAATCGCTGGGCGACACACAAATTATTTTCGCTCATGGCCTGCTGGGCAATCCAGCACTATCTGTCAGTGAGTTTCAGCGGTGGAAGCCAGAACCTTTCCTGACGGCGGCAATGTGGCTGACCGTACCCGATGGACAATATGATAAACATCAGGCCTTGAATTCCGGTGCGAATCGCTGGGCATTTAAACCTGAACTTGCCTCTGGTTATCCTGTTGGACCGGTCTGGCTGGAGTTAAATAGCTGGGTAAGTTTTTACACCGATAACGACGAATATCTGGGCGACAACACTTTATCGCAAAGACCGCAATATGCCGCTGAAGGCCACATTAGCTATACGCTTTCACCAGCCGCGTGGTTTTCTCTTGATGGCACCTGGAGCGGAGGAGGTGAAACAAAAGTCAATGGTGATTTAGAGGATAACGAACAAAACAACGTCATTGTGGGTACCACGCTAGGATTCCAGTTAACCCCACAATTTGGCGGGCTGATAGCCTGGAGTGATACTGTTCAACATAATCCGGATTCACCGGATGTTGATGGCTGGACGTTCCGCTTACAGTACGTATGGTAACCAGGACGTGCAAAATGAAATATAAAACTGTACTAATGTTTTTTCTGCTGGTTTATTCAGTCAGTATGCCATTACGGGCTCAGGAAAGTGCCGCCAGCGTGGCGAACCAGTCTAATAACCCTTTACACCCGGCGGCATCGTTGTCATTACAGGACTACTATACGCCTGAACTTTATGACAGCGATCGGCATACCAACGATCTTATGTTACGCGCGACAGTTCCCGTTGCGCCCGGCATCATTCCCGTGCCGCAGATCTTGCGAATGTCGGTTCCGGTTGCAACCCGCCCTCAATTTACTGGCGGTTACGACACCGGCATCGGTGATATTAATCTCTTTGATATCTTCCTGCTGAAATCTAAAGGCGTAAAGCTTGGCGTTGGTCCGTTAATAACCGCTAATTCCGCCTCCCGGGATGAACTGGGAACCGGGAAATGGCAGGGCGGTTTATCCGCCGTTGCTGCTCAGGACTCAAGCGTAGGGGTATTCGGCGGCCTGGTGCAGTGGCAGAAAAGTTTTGCCGGAGAGGATAACCGGTCCAATGTCGAGTCCATGACGCTACAGCCGTTCGTATTTTATAACCTCCCTCAGGGCTGGTATTTACGCTCATCCGGGATCATGAATTATAACCTCGAGAATGATGATTATTATCTCCCCGTTGGGCTGGGGATAGGACGTGCCTGGAAAAGCCAGCGAAAAATCATTAATACCTTTATTGAACCGCAGTGGACGGTAGCGCACGAAGGTGAGGATTTACCGAAATTTATTGTATTTGCAGGTGTTAATATCACCTTCATGCAATAAAAAATACAGGAAGGTGTATTATGTCCGGATTCTTTATTGAACGACCAATATTCGCCTGGGTCCTGGCTATTTTATTAATGATGATGGGAGGGCTGGCGGTATTAAAACTCCCGGTAGCGCAGTATCCCAATATTGCACCCCCGCAGGTGGTTATTTCAGCCAGCTGGCCTGGTGCGGATGCCAAAACCGTCGAGGACAGCGTCGCGCAGGTTATCGAGCAAAATATGAATGGGCTGGATAACCTTCTGTATATGGCATCCAACAGCGACTCATCCGGAAATGTCTCTGTTACGTTGACCTTTGATTCAGGAACCGACCCGGATATCGCCCAGGTTCAGGTGCAGAACAAACTCCAGTTAGCAATGCCGTTGCTGCCGCAGGAAGTACAGCAGCAGGGGATCAGCGTGAAAAAATCCAGCAGTGGTTTCTTGATGGTGCTGGCCGCAATTTCACAAGATGGCAGCATGGATCAGAACGATCTGGCGGATTTTATTGCCTCTACCATTAAAGATCCCGTTAGCCGCACGGCGGGCGTTGGCGATGTTCAGCTTTTTGGTGCGCAATACGCAATGCGCGTCTGGCTGAAACCCCACAAGCTCTGGCAGTACCAGTTAACAACGTCCGATGTGCTCTCCCAGATCAAAGCGCAAAATAACCAGATTGCGGCAGGACAATTGGGCGGCGCGCCGGCCGTTCCCGGCCAGCAGTTGAATGCCTCGATCATTGTCCGTACACGGCTGACCAGCGAGACTCAATTTGGTCACATCCTGCTAAAAACGATGCCGAATGGTGCATCGGTCCGTCTTGATGATGTTGCGGACATTTCAATGGGGGGGGAAAACTATAACGTCATCGCCCGTTTTAACGGCAAACCCTCTGCTGGCCTGGGCATCAAGCTCGCGACGGGGGCAAACGCGCTGGACACGGCGAAAGCGATCAGGGCGCAAATTGACAGGATGCGGCCGTGGTTTCCTCAGGGCGTTAAGCTGGTTTATACCTACGATACAACGCCGTTCATCACCCTCTCTATACAGGAAGTATTCAAGACTCTGTTTGAAGCTATCGTGCTGGTCTTCCTGGTGATGTTTCTTTTTCTGCAGAACCTGCGTGCCACCTTTATCCCGACGATGACCGTCCCCATCGTGCTACTGGGGACGTTCGCCATTCTCCTGGCGATGGGATACTCGATCAATACCTTGACGATGTTTGGCATGGTACTGGCAATCGGTCTGCTGGTTGATGATGCCATAGTGGTGGTGGAAAACGTCGAGAGGGTGATGGCGGAAGAGGGATTATCCCCAAAAGCGGCGACGCATAAATCCATGAAGCAGATCCAGGGCGCTCTGGTGGGGATCGCCATGGTTCTGAGCGCAGTATTTGTCCCTATGGCTTTTTTCGGCGGTTCAACCGGGGTTATATACCGGCAATTTTCCGTCACCATCGTAGCCTCTATGCTGCTGTCGGTACTGGTGGCGATGATTTTCACTCCAGCACTGTGTGCGACGCTTCTGAAACCTCATCAAAATGAGGAGGGAAAAAAGGGCTGGGCAGGAATATTTAACCGTAAGTTTGCCCGAAGTACGGAACATTATTGCAGTAGCGTCCGGCAGATGTTGGGCGCGACCCGCCGCTATATGGTGGTCTGGCTGTTGCTGTGTGCGGTGCTGGCGGGGCTTTTCTTACATCTTCCTTCCGCTTTTTTGCCTGAAGAAGATCAAGGCGTATTTCTGACGATTGCCACCCTGCCTCCCGGGGCGACGCAGGGGCGAACGCAGAAGGTGCTGGACAGTATCTCTCGTTATTATTTGACCCAGGAAAAAAACAGCGTGGAGTCTGTTTTCACGGTAAACGGATTCGGGCTCAGCGGACGCGGGCAAAACAACGGGCTGGTGTTTGTTCGACTCAAACCCTGGGAAGGGCGACAGGATGAACAGCAGGGCGTACAGGCCATTGTGCGTCGCGCGACCCACGCGTTTCGCGCGATTCAGGATGGTATGGTTTTCGCCTTTAACCTGCCGGCGATCACCGAGCTGGGAACGTCAGCGGGGTTCGACATGGAATTAATCGATCGTTCTGGCGTGGGGCACCAGAAATTAATGGCCGCCCGAAATGCTCTGTTTGGCCTGGTGGCGAAACATCCTGACGTGCTGGTTCGCGTGCGCCCGAACGGGCTGGATGACACGCCGCAGCTTAAAATTGACGTTGATGAGAAAAAGGCCCAGGCCTCTGGCGTGTCCGTTTCGGATGTCGATAGCACCTTCGCGACCGTACTCGGTAGCAGCTATGTCAATGATTTTGTTGATCGTGGCAGGATTAAAAAGGTGTACGTACAGGGCGATGCGGCGTACAGAATGCTGCCGGAGCAGACGAAACAGTGGTATGTCCGCAGTAATACCAATGAGATGGTGCCGCTTTCATCGTTGGCCAGGACGCGCTGGATAAGCGGGTCTCCGCGTCTTGAACGCTATAACGGGTTGTCCTCACTGGAGATTCAGGGTGAAGCCGTGCCGGGGAAAAGTACCGGGGACGCAATGCAACTTATGGAAGCGTTGGTCAAACAATTGCCGGGAGGCGTTGGGGCTGAATGGACGGGGATGTCATACCAGGAACGCCTGGCCGGTCACCAGGCGCTGTGGCTTTATCTGATTTCCATGATTGTGGTTTTTCTGTGTCTGGCCGCATTGTATGAAAGCTGGAGTGTTCCTGTCGCTGTGATTCTGGTCGTGCCTCTGGGCGTGTTTGGCGCGGTACTGGCGGCGATGCTGTGCGCTAAAAATAACGATATTTATTTTCAGGTGGGTTTGTTGACGACGATCGGTCTGTCGGCCAAAAACGCCATTCTTATCGTTGAATTTGCTAAGGAGCTGCTTGAAAAAGAGGGGTATTCGGCGGTTGATGCGGTGCTGGAAGCGGTACGCATGCGGCTACGCCCGATATTGATGACCTCTCTGGCGTTTATTCTTGGCGTCCTGCCGCTGGTGCTCAGTAGCGGCGCTGGCGCTGGGGCGCGAAAAGACGTCGGGATTGGCGTGTTAGGCGGCATGACCTCGGCCACCCTACTGGCAATATATTTCGTGCCGGTCTTCTTTATTGTCGTGAATCAATTCTTCTGTGGGCCTGCCCTTATGCGAAATAATAAGGAGGCGCTCTCACCACATAGTTAATTATTGAATGCCTGACAATAAACATATTGCTTTCAAACTCTGGTGTGTTTTTTATTACATTCTGTAAATAAGGGAGTTGCATATGAGATTTTCTTTTTCGAAGAAAAAACTTGTTCTGGCTATCGCATTAAGTCTGCCTGTTATGGGTATTGCAGCAGACAACCAGCCGGATAGCTCAACAATGGCGGGAACATATAAGGGATACGATCTCCCCGGACAGTATTTAGTCAAAGAGACCACAAAGATTGCCGATAATATGATGCCAGTTGTCGTCAATCCGCTGCAGAATGATGAAGCGCAGCAGAAACTGGCGGCACTGGAGAAAAAAGAGGGTAAGAAACCGAACATCATCGTCTTTCTCCTTGATGATGTCGGGTGGATGGATGTCGGCTTTAATGGCGGTGGTACTGCCGTTGGCAACCCCACGCCGGATATTGATGCTATTGCTCAGCAGGGGCTCATTCTGACTTCTGCTTACTCACAGCCCAGCTCTTCTCCTACCCGGGCGACTATAATGACCGGGCAGTATTCCGTGCATCACGGTATTCTGGTTCCACCAATGTACGGGCAGCCGGGTGGCCTGGCTGGTTTGACGACCTTACCTGAATTGCTCCATAAACAGGGATATGTTAACCAGGCGATTGGTAAATGGCATATGGGGGAAAACACGGGATCGCAACCGCAGAATGTCGGGTTTGATGATTTCAGGGGTTTTCTTTCAGTCTCTGATATGTACACCGAATGGCGAGATGCGCATTATAATCCGGAAATTGCGTTAAGCCCGTCTCGTTATAATTACATCAATAAGTTGCCTTTCAGCAAAGATGATGTGCATGCTGTTCGGGGCGGTAAAATACAAAGTCTCGCAGAAATCACGCCTAAATATATGGAAGACCTGGATCAGCGCTGGATGCACTATGGCGTCGATTTTATTCACAAAATGAAAGACAACAGCAAGCCCTTCTTTCTCTATTACGGTACAAGAGGGTGCCATTTCGATAATTACCCGAACGCCCATTATGCAGGGCGCTCTCCGGCACGTACCTCCTATAGCGACTGTATCGTAGAAATGAATGATGTCTTTAAAAATCTGTATCAGGCACTGGTGGATACCGGGCAACTGGATAACACCCTGATCCTGTTTACGTCGGATAATGGGCCGGAACAGGAGGTTCCACCTTATGGCCGTACGGCGTTCCGCGGGGGCAAAGGGTCAACCTGGGAAGGTGGCGTACGTGTTCCGACATTCGTCTACTGGAAGGGGATGATTCAGCCTCGTCGTTCTGACGGTTTGTTCGATCTTTCTGATATTTTCCCCACCAGTCTTGCGCTGGCCGGTAAACCGGGAGCGGCAGTTGCTCAACTGGTTCCCCAGACAACATTTATTGATGGAATAGATCAGTCGTCATTTCTGCTTGGGGATAACGGCCAATCTAATCGTCGGGTAGAACATTATTTCCTGAACGGTAAATTGTCGGCAATCCGCATCGATGAGTTTAAATATCACACCATTGTTCAGTTACCTTACGCCTTTACGAAAAAGGGCTATCAGGGAGGCTTTACGGGAGCGATAATCCCTTCAGCAGGATCGTCCTTCTTTAATCTTTATACCAATCCACAAGAGGATGAAAGCATTGGCATCCGCCATATTCCAGCCGGTATTTTGTTAGAGAATGCCATTAATGATTACAAACAGATCCTGAAAAAATATCCACCTAAAGTACAAATCACGCTGTAATTTTATATCATTCAACGGTCTGAACGGACCGTTGAATGATAAGCTATTATCCTTTTCGCACATGAATGAATTCGGCCTGCATGATGTCACTGGCGGGTCGCCCACGGGCTATAAGATCGGCCATGGCCCGCAGATAAGGAGGGAGATAGCTGAAGAAAATACGGAATCCCGCGCACAAATAGTTCAGGTTGCGGTCATTTTCGCCTGTTTTTATGAAGCGGTGCTTAGGGCAGCCGCCCCAGCAGGCATTGAGTAACTCACACTTTCGACACTGCTGCGGCAACTGCATGAGTTTATCGGTACCGAATTTATTTTGTGAGGCCGAGTCCAGCATTTCAATAAAACTCTTCTCTTTGATATTCCCCAAATAATATTGCGGGTAGACATAATGATCGCAGGAATAGATATCGCCATTATGTTCAAGAATAACTGAACGGCCGCAGGTCGGTTGGTGATGACACACGGTGCCCGGCATATTCATGAAATTGGCAAACGCCCACTCTATATTCATAACAAACACTTCACCAACATCACGTTTCAGCCAGCGGGTGAATACCGAAACCAAAAACTTCCCGTAGTCTTCTGGCAGGACGGACCATGACGTCATTGCTTCGTCATATCCGCCCGGGCCGTGTAACTGTAGCCCCTGCAGGGAGGCCGCCGAATCAGCACGCCGTTCCACGACAGGTATAAATTGAATAAATTTTACCCCTGCATTGCAGAGGAAATCATAGACCTGCTCAGGTGAACGAGCGCTGTAGCGGTTAACGCAGGCGAGAACATTGTATTTTACGCCATGTTGTTGCAGGCGCTTAAGCGCGGCCATTACCCGATGATGGGTGGAATTGCCACTTTTAGTCCTCCGCATGATGTTATGAATCTCTTCCGGACCGTCGAGCGACAGCCCAATTAAAAAATCATGTTTGACGAAAAATTCACACCATTTATCGTTGATTAATAATCCGTTGGTTTGAAAACTGTTCGTTACTTTTCGTCCAGCAGCGTATTTTTGTTGTAACAAGATAGCTTTATGATAAAAATCAAGCCCCATAAGGGTAGGCTCGCCGCCTTGCCAGGTAAAAGCCACTTCATTATGGAGGGGCGTGGACTCAATATAGTTGCGTACGTAAAGCTCCAGGATGTCAGGGTCCATATATCGCTGCTGTTGATATAACGCATGTTTTTCAAGATAGAAACAGTAACTGCAGTTGAGGTTGCATTCAGACCCGCTGGGTTTCGCCATGACATGAAAAGGACGCATTGGTGAAGTATTAAACATTGAAACTCCTGTAAAAACGGGTATAAAGGCCCGGCTTGTGCATGTTGGTGATAATAAATGGATAATGCCTGAGGTGCGTTATTTTTTTAACTAACCTTACATCTCAAATAAAAATTTTGCTTATGACGGAAATGAAAACATTATATGCACTTTATTAATTTGCGTTGGCTCACGGAACTAATTTGTGATTTTTAAATATTTCATTTCCGTAACTATGAAAGAGTAATGAGATGTATATTTTTATTTATAATTGCGCGTGAGCCATCAAACGTCGGCGCGAAGCGGGATCCTTAAACTGCAGGGAGCTTCAGCCGGTACGGCGTATCAGGCGAATGTCCTGACGGAACGGCAGCAGATACCGAGGTACAGAAGGTGAAGTGATACGCCGTGAACTCCGCGTTTACTGCAAAGCCATCGGAGAGGTTAGCGAACAGGGGGATCTACGGTCAGGCTGGTTTGTTGCGACTGGATCTTTTCCTGGTGGTGATACCAGGCGCCGATAGAGGAGTAAACGAAGCGGCCAAAGAAAAACAGGAAGCTGATGAGCAGTATGATGCGGGTCATCCGCGTGTTAAACCGATGTCGTTTGTGCATACGCGTGACCTGACTCACTGTGTGTTTCCTGGGCATACCCTGCCGGGCGATACCGCTATTAAGGCACAGCGGCAAGAAAGGGTCAATTACGCGATGTGTAAAAATGCGTCAATATAATTATTGGTGAATGTTATGAAACTTGATGAACACATTTACTGCTTTGATAACAGAAAGAAAAAAATCCTTCAATTACGTAAGAATCCATTATTCACAGTGATAAGTTTGATTTGAGTCAACGGATTCCCCTCACCAATAATTACAATCCACCCTCCATTATGTCCGCCAGGCCGATAGCAGGGCGGCATGCAGGTCAGGTTGGATGCCTGTCTTTATTTTTCCTCAGGAGCGAAAGATTTAACCGGGCATCTATGAATATTTTTAACTTCCTGACACAGCATAAAGATCGCTGGTGGGCTCTTCCTCTTATTTTATCCCTTATTCTGCTTCCTGTGCTCAGCAAAACCAATACACTTACGCATCTGGGCGACGGTATTGTGGCGCTTTATTATATGCCGCTACCGTTTCTGCTGACGCTGATGATGTTCTTTGGCCTGGATGCTCTACCCGGGATCGTGCTGTCGCTGTTTCTCCGCTACTACCCGTCGATGAGCCTGTTTGAAACCGTGGCTACCCTCTTCCATTTTCTTGTTCCTCTGGTGCTCAGTTGGGGGGGGTATCGCGTATTTACTCCCCAACGAAATATGACGGCTCACGGAGACGCGCGGCTGATGGCGCAACGTCTCTTCTGGCAGGCATTTTGTCCTGCAACGCTGTTTTTAGTGCTGTTCCAGTTTGCGGTCTATCTCGGTATCTATGAAAGCCGTCAGAGCCTGGCGGGGCTGAACCCCCTCACTATTCGCACACTTATCAACTACCAGACGCTGCTGGTAAGTGGGCTTACCGGCGTGCCGCTGAGCTATCTGCTTATTCGTCTGATTCGTCATCCGCGCTATATCAAAGCGCTGGCTTCTCAGATCCGCACGCAAATAGATAAAAAAGTGACCCTGATTGAGTTTGTGATCTGGGTGATGGCGCTCGCTGGCCTGCTCACGTTGCTGCTGATCCCGATGAACGAAAACAGCACCATTTTCAGCACTAATTACACACTGTCGCTGCTCATGCCGGTGATGCTCTGGGCGGCGATGCGCTTTGGCTATAAGCTGATGTCGATTATCTGGACGCCGATCCTGCTGGTCTCAATTCACTATTTTTATCGCTACATTCCGGTGCAGCAGGGGTACGACATTCAACTGGCTATTACCTCATCGAGCTATCTTGTCTTTTCGTTTATCGTGATTTATTTGTCGATGCTGGCGACTCGCCAGCGTGCCGCCAATATTCGTTCCCGCAGGCTGGCGTTCCTGGACCCGGTCGTACACATACCGAACCTGCGGGCACTGTCGCGGGATCTGGCTAAAAACCCGTGGTCAGCGCTCTGTATGCTGCGTATTCCCGAACTCGAAGTTCTGGGGCGTAATTATGGCATTCTGCTACGCATTCAATACAAACAGCAACTGGCACAATGGGTTAATGGCCCGCTTCAGCACAAAGAGAAGGTCTATCATCTGACCGGCTATGACCTGGCGGTGCGTCTCAATGCCGAGTCGCATCAGCAGCGGATTGATGCCCTGGACGAACATATTAAACAGTTCCGCTTTGTCTGGGATGGTATGCCGTTGCAGCCGCAGGTTGGCTTTAGCTATTGCTACGTACGCTCACCGGTTAACCATCTTTATCTGGTACTCGGCGAGTTGGGCGTGGTCGCCGATCTGTCGCTTTCTACCAACCATCCGGAGAATCTCCAGCAGCGCGGTGCGGTCCATCTACAGCGCAACCTGAAGGATAAAGTTGCGATGATGAGCCGCCTGCAGCACGCGCTCGAGCAGGATGAGTTCACCCTGATGGCTCAGGCTATCCGCGGGCTACGTGGGGATTGCTATCATGAAGTGTTACTGCGAATGCCAGACGAGAGCGGTGAAATGATCTCACCCGATCGGTTCCTGCCTGTCGCACAGGAGTTTGGTCTGTCGTCGCGCGTCGATTTATGGGTCCTGGAGCGCACGTTGCGATTTATGTCAGCGCAGCGGGAACGTCTTCCCGGCCAGCGCTTTGCCATCAATCTGGCGCCATCCACCATCTGCAGGGTGCAGTTCCCGCAGGAGGTGGGCCGCCTGTTAACAAAATACAATATTGAAGGCTGGCAACTGATTATTGAAGTGACAGAAAGCAGCACTTTCACTGGCGCGGAGCAGGCGATAAAAACCCTCGCGCAGCTGCAAATAATGGGCGTACGCATTGCGATTGACGATTTTGGCACCGGCTACGCAAGCTATGCGCGGCTAAAAAACGTCAATGCGGACATTCTCAAAATCGATGGAAGCTTTATTCGCAATATCGTCAGCAACAGTCTGGATTACCAGATTGTGGCCTCTATTTGCCATTTGGCACGCATGAAAAGAATGCTGGTGGTGGCGGAGTACGTCGAAACGGAAGAGATACGCAGCGCGGTGCACGCGCTAGGTATCGATTATATTCAGGGCTACTTGATCGGCAAGCCGGTTGAGCTTGAGTCGCTGGCGTAAGCGCAGGCGTCAGCGGTTGACGCCTGCGCCATTACGCGGCAACGTCGGCGCTCTCTTCTTCAATCTTCAGAAGCCAGCCGGTGACCGCTTCCCAGTACTGCTGCTCTTTTTCCAGATCCAGCAGTACCAGCGCATTCTGGCTAAACCAGTCATGCGGGAAGCTCAGCGTCCAGTGATGATCGTCGGTTTTCAGCTTTAACGTCGGCGGCGTCGTTGTCGCCTGGCGTTGATTGTTAAGCAGCACGCCGAGACGCAGCAGCTGGATAAGCGGCAGGAACTGCTTTTTCTTGAACAGCGTAAAGCGCGGCAAATCGTCGAGCTTTATGGCTTTACGATGGTAGCGAACCAGCGTGGCCATCATGGTTTGCTGCTCCTGGTTGAAGCCGGGCAGATCGCTGTTTTGCAGAATATAGGCGGAATGTCGGTGCATGCCGCTGTGGTTAATATTCAGTCCCACTTCGTGGAGCATGGCCGCCCACTTCAGCAAGGCAGCAAGCTGCGGATGCGCCAGCTTCGGATTCTGTTCCTGCCACTGATCGTACATTTGAACGGTGGTTTCCAGCACGCGTTTCGCCTGTTCGCGGTCGATGTTGTACTGATTAGCCAGGCTTTGCGCAGTGCGGCTGCGAATATCCTGGTGACGGAAGCGGCCTTCCATCTCATACAACACCCCTTCGCGCAGCGCGCCGTCGGAGAGACGTAGCTCCTTAATCGCCAGCGCATCGAAAACCCCGCACAGAATCGCAAGACCCGGCACAAACACCGATTTTCGCTCTTCCGAGAGACCCGGCAGGCTCAGTGCGTCGAAGGTTTTATGTTTAAGGACTTCATCGGTAAGCAGCGTCAGCCGCTCAGGGGTGATATTCCCATCTTTTTCACCCATCTCCAGCAGCACTTCATGTGCGGCTTTAATCGAGCCGGAGGCGCCCAGCGCCACGTTCCAGCCCTGGATTCGGTACTGCCAGGCCAGGTTTTCCAGTTTCTGAATGGCGGCCATACGTGCGCGCTGAAAGTTTTCCCGGCTAATTACGCCGCCCGGGAAATACATCTGCGCAAAACTGACGCAGCCCATACGGCGGCTTTCGACCAGCCGAGGCTCAAAGTCTTCCCCAATCACCAGCTCCGTTGAGCCGCCGCCGATATCGATAACCAGCTTGCGGCCTTTTTCCGGCTGCGTATGCTCCACGCCCATAAAGATCAGCCGCGCTTCTTCGTTGCCGGAGATTATCTCTATGGGATAGGGGATCACTTTTTCCGCACGCTTGAGGAACTCGGAGGCGTTCAGCGCCTGGCGTAACGTATGTGTGCCAACAATGCAGACGCTGGACGGCGAAAAGCCCTGCAGGCGTTCAGCAAACAGCGACAGGCAGTTTAAGCCTCGCTCCATCGCCTCTTCGCTGAGCATGCTGCGCGCGTCCAGGCCATCGGCCAGATGCACACGCTGCTTCAAACGACCGATGATCTGCATCGCACCATCCACCTCACGGGCGATGACCATGTGGAAACTGTTAGAACCAAGATCGACCGCGGCAAACTCCTGCGGTCGTGGGGTCTTATCATTTATCGGCATAGGTTAATCGGGTTGCTCGAGTGATTTGATATAGTCGTAAATCGCCAGTTGTGACCGTACTTTGCGGCGGTTGCCGCGCGGCACATAGCGGTTACTGAGTTCTTTGTCGATATGGCGAGCTTTCACCGTATCGCTAAACAAAATCTCGATAATGTCGAGGATCTGCTGTTTCAGACGGGGATCCAACAGCGGAGCCGCGACTTCAATTCGATAATCAATGTTGCGCGTCATCCAGTCCGCAGAAGAGAGATAAACCTGCTTGTCGCCCGCATTATCAAAAATGTAGATCCTGTCGTGTTCCAGGTAGCGGTCAACAATGCTGATCACGCGAATATTATCACTGATGCCTTCCAGCTCCGGGATCAGCGAACACATACCGCGGATCAGCAGGTTAACCGGTACCCCGGAGCTGGAGGCGGCATACAGCCGGTCAACCAGACCTTTATCGACGAGGTTATTGAGCTTGAGCGTAATACCGGACGATATCCCTTTCTGCGCATTGGCGATCTCTTTATCGATCATATCGTACAGCAGGCGGCGCGAGTTTTGCGGCGACACCAGCAGATAATCGAAGCTCACCGGGCGGTACGGGTTCTCAATAAAGTTAAACACCCGACGCACCTCGTTTGTAATACGCGCATCGGCGGTCAGTAGCGAATAATCGGTATAAATCCGCGCGGTCTTCTCGTTAAAGTTACCGGTACCGATGTGGGCATAGCGCACCACATCGTCCCCCTCTTTACGGGAGATCAGGAACAGCTTAGCGTGAATTTTCAACCCCGGCGCGGAGAAAATAACGTGAACGCCCGCTTCGGTCAGACGGCGCGCCCAGTGAATGTTGGCTGCTTCGTCGAAACGTGCCTGCAGCTCAACCACCACGGTGACTTTCTTGCCGTTATGCGCCGCGTGGATCATCGCATCGATAATGCGTGAATCTTTTGCCACACGGTAGATGTTGATTTTGATAGCCAGCACGTTCGGGTCGAATGATGCCTGGCGCAACAGTTCCAGCACATGTTCAAAGGTATGGTACGGATAGTAAAGCAAGACATCGCGTTCGCGGATGGCATCAAAACCGTTTCGGAATTTATCAAACCAGAGATGACGCAGGCGCGGCAGCGGTTTGTTCACCAGATTGGCTTTGCCAACGTTCGGGAAGCCAATGAAGTCTTTAAAGTTGTGGTAACGCCCGCCGGGAATGATGGAGTCATAGCGGGAGATGGTGAGCTTATCGCGCAGCATTTCGACCATGGCATCAGGCATATCGCGCTGATAGACAAAACGTACAGGCTCTGCCGTCAGGCGCTGCTTGAGGCTGGAGGACATCAGCTCCATCAGGCTGGCTTCCATCTCGTGCACCAGGTCATATTCAGCGTCGCGGGTCATCTTCATGGAATAGGCGTTGAGCGCGTCGTAATCGAAAAAGCCTTTGAAAATGTCGTCCAGACAGTAGCGCAGGATGTTATCCAACAAAATCATCGGCTTGCGTCGACGCGGGGTTTCCGGCGGTAGGTTCACAAAGCGCGGAACCTTATCGGACGGAATTTCCAGTAGCGCATAGCTAATGTTGTCACCGCGAATAATTTCCACCGCCAGGTAGGTGTAGTCATCCTTCAGGAACTGCACCAGATCGGTTTCGCGGGTGATCAGAATGGGGGTAATGTGCTGGCGCAGATAGTGTTTAAAGTAATGACGCAGCCAGGTTTGCTGGTTGGCGGAAAGCTGGCGTTCGTTGATCAAGAAAATTTGGTTGCGTGCCATTTCCAGTAGCAGCTCATTATAGAGAGCATCAAACTCCTGATCGGCTTTCATTACGCGAGACTGGATTTTTCCAAGCAGATGGCGCGAATGGGAGTTCAGCCCCTGTTCTTCGCTGATGATGATGCGTCGCTTCAGTTCGGCAAAACGAACCTTATAGAACTCATCCAGGTTATTGGAATAAATACCTAAAAAACGCATACGCTCAATCAGCGGGTTACTTTTGTCCGCCGCTTCCTGAAGGACGCGCTCGTTAAAGGCTAACCAGCTTAGCTCTTTCTCAATATATAACTTTTCCTGACCCATTACAGCTCACACTCCAGTTCATTCACGGGACGTGGTAAATCCGTCTCGTCCTTATTATGGCGAGCATTTCCACGATATGTCCAACAGTGCCAGAAAAGTATGACAGTTATTTTTTTTCTTGGGGATTTTAGAGGGTTGGGAATGAGGCAGGATCCCACTCGGGTGACGTCGCATCACCCGACATAACAGATTACTCCTGCGCCGCATAACCTTGCGCAGGAAGCTGAACGCCGTCCAGCCAGGCGGCGCCATCGCGCATTTCAAGACGTCCGTCGACCAACCAGCTCACCACCAGCGGGTAGATAGCGTGCTCCTGGGTCTGCACGCGTTCGGTCACGTCATCTTCGTCGTCGCCTTCAAAGACCGGCACTTTCGCCTGCAGAATAACCGGCCCCCCGTCCAGCTCGTCGGTGACAAAATGCACGGAGGTGCCATGCTCTTCATCGCCGTTCTCAAGCGCCTGGCGGTGCGTATGCAGACCGGGATATTTCGGTAGCAGGGAAGGGTGAATGTTGAGCAGCCGTCCCGCATAGTGCGCCACAAATGCCGGGCTGAGGATCCGCATATAACCCGCCAGCACCACAACGTCCGGTGCGTAGGCATCCATTTCCTGGACCAGTTCACGGTCAAACGCTTCACGGCCAGCGAACTGACTGGCTTCCAGCGCATGGGCGGGAATATTCGCTTCCCGCGCACGCTCAAGGCCGAATGCGTCGGCCTTGTTGCTGAATACTGCCCGAATGGTGCCATTGATTTTTTTCTGTTCGCAGGCGTCAATAATGGCCTGCAAATTACTTCCGTTGCCAGAAATGAGCACCACGATGTTTTTCATTCAATGACCACGCGCTGTTCGGAATCGGATGCTTTGATAATACCGATTTTCCACGCGTTTTCACCTTTCTCCGTCAGCAGCGTAATGGCCTTATCCGCCTCGCTTGCCGGCAGGGCGATAACCATGCCTACGCCGCAGTTGAAGGTGCGATACATTTCGTGAGCGCTCACGTTGCCCGCGGTTTGCAGCCAGGTAAAGACGGACGGCCACTGCCAGGATGATTCATCGATTACGGCCTGGGTGTTATCCGGCAGCACGCGGGGAATGTTTTCCCAGAAGCCGCCGCCGGTCAGGTGAGCAATGGCGTGAACGTCGACATTTTCGATAAGCTCCAGCACGTTTTTCACGTAGATACGGGTCGGGGCGAGCAGGCTATCGGCCAGTGGTTTGCCATCAAGTTCGGTGGTCAGCGGGTCACAGCCGCTCACCTCGAGGATTTTACGCACCAGAGAGTAGCCGTTGGAGTGCGGGCCGCTGGAAGCCAGCGCAACCAGCACGTCGCCGTCAGCCACTTTGCTGCCGTCGATAATTTCTGATTTTTCTACCACCCCGACGCAGAAGCCGGCGACGTCATAATCTTCACCGTGGTACATGCCCGGCATTTCAGCCGTTTCGCCGCCCACCAGCGCACAGCCGGACTGCAGGCAGCCTTCGGCGATACCGGTAATCACGCTGGCGGCGGTGTCTACGTCCAGTTTGCCGGTGGCGTAGTAATCGAGGAAGAACAGCGGCTCCGCGCCCTGTACGACCAGGTCATTTACACACATTGCCACCAGATCGATACCGATCGTGTCGTGACGCTTAAGATCCATCGCCAGGCGCAGTTTTGTTCCTACACCGTCAGTACCCGAGACCAGAACAGGTTCACGATATTTTTGCGGCAGCGCGCACAGTGCGCCGAATCCCCCCAGGCCACCCATCACTTCCGGGCGGCGGGTTTTTTTCACCACACCTTTGATTCGGTCAACCAGCGCATTACCTGCGTCAATATCAACACCGGCATCTTTATAGCTGAGAGAAGTTTTGTTGGTCACGGCTCAAGTCCCCACGCGATTGCATAGCTTGTAAGAAAAATCGGCGCAATTCTAACAGTCCAGGCAAACGTTTGCGAGCCTATTCTCGGCGTGCGCGTTTTTTTCTCTGCGCACCCCACGGCAGCAGACAAACTTGACTCCGTTCACGAAAATGAAACCGGTTTCGGCGATCTGCTTGCAACCCCTTTCAGGAATCAACATCATAAAACTGAAACCGGTTTCAGTTTCATTCAGGAGGAATGAATTACATGAAAATCGCTGCATTTGACATTGGTGGTACCGCATTAAAAATGGGGGTTGCCACTACGCAAGGGGTACTGCTGCAGACGGCTAAGGCCGCCATTAAACACAGTGATGGTGACGCTATTCTTACGCAGATGCTCAACTGGGTGACGCTGCACCCGGACCTCGAAGGCATCGCCATCAGCGCGCCGGGGTACGTTAATCCGCATACCGGCTTTATTGAGATGGGCGGGGCCATCCGTCGGTTTGATCATTTCGCGATGAAGGCCTGGCTTGTGCAACACACGGGTTTACCCGTTACTGTCGAAAATGACGCCAACTGCGTGCTGCTGGCCGAGCGATGGCAGGGCAAAGCGGCGGAGGTCAATAACTTTCTGGTGCTCACTATCGGCACTGGTATCGGCGGGGCGATTTTCTGCAACGGCCAGGTGGTACACGGCGCCCGTTTCCGGGCCGGAGAGTTTGGCTACATGTTGACCGAACGCGCTGATTCCAGACGCGTCGCTCGCCATTCCATGAATGAAAACTGCACCCTGCGCACGCTTCGCCAACGCTATGCCGACCATTATGGTCTCGCGTTTGATGAGGTTACCGGGGAGGCTATTTTTGACGCTTACGATGCCGGTAACGCGGCATGCCGTCGCCTGGTCGACGACTTTCTCAACGGCATCGCGACAGGGCTTTACAACCTGGCGAACGTCTTCGACCCACACGTCATTTTCATCGGCGGCGGTATAGCAGAGCGTCCCGGGTTTATGGATTTACTCCGCACCCATCTCGCATGGTTTGGTATCGCGGAGATCGCCGATGTCGTGAGCCACGGCAACCGTGCCGGACTGATTGGCGCGGTTTACCACTTCAGACAGCAGTATCCGTCAGCCATCAGCAACATTGAATGAGGGAAAGAGTATGTCAGGATTTAAAGCAGGTTTTCTGTGGGGCGGCGCGGTTGCCGCGCATCAACTGGAAGGCGGCTGGAAAGAGGGCGGCAAAGGGATAAGCGTGGCCGATGTCATGACCGCTGGCGCACACGGCGTGCCGCGTGAAATTACCAACGGTGTCCTGCAGGGCAAAAATTACCCTAACCACGAAGCCATCGACTTCTATCATCGCTATAAAGAAGACATCAGACTCTTTGCCGAAATGGGCTTCAAATGCTTCCGTACCTCTATCGCCTGGACGCGTATTTTCCCGAAAGGCGATGAGTCTGAGCCTAACGAGGCTGGCCTGAAATTCTATGACGATCTGTTCGACGAGTGCCTGAAGTACGGCATTGAGCCGGTCATTACCTTGTCGCACTTCGAGATGCCTTTCCACCTGGTCACCGAATACGGCGGCTGGCGAAACCGTAAGCTGATCGATTTTTTTGTTCGCTTTGCGGCGGTGGTCTTCCAGCGCTACCAGCATAAAGTGAAATACTGGATGACCTTTAACGAGATCAACAACCAGGCTAACTTCCACGAAGATTTTGCGCCGTTTACCAACTCCGGGCTGAAGTACGAGCCGGGTGAAGAGCGCGAGCCGGTCATGTTCCAGGCTGCGCATTATGAGCTGGTGGCGAGCGCCCTGGCGGTGAAAGCGGGACGCGAAATTAACCCGTCGCTGCAGATCGGCTGCATGATTGCTATGTGCCCAATCTATCCGCTCACCTGCGCGCCTGATGACATGATGATGGCGATGAACGCCATGCATCGTCGCTACTGGTTCACCGACGTCCACGTGCGCGGTAAGTATCCGCAGCATCTGCTTAACTACTTCGAACGTCGTGGTTTCGCGCTGGATATTACCGAAGAAGATAAAGCGGCCCTCAAACAGGGCTGTGTGGACTACATCGGTTTCAGCTATTACATGTCCTTTACCACCAAAGCGACGGCGGATAACCCAGGGCTTGATTACGACGAGAGTAAGAGCCTGGTCTCCAACCCTTACGTGCAAAAATCTGACTGGGGCTGGCAGATTGACCCGGTAGGGCTACGCTACTCGCTCAACTGGTTCTGGGATCACTATCAGTTGCCGCTGTTTATCGTTGAAAACGGCTTTGGCGCTATAGACGTGCAGGAGCGCGACGGCACGGTGAACGACCAGTACCGCATTGATTATCTCGCGGCACACATCAGCGAGATGAAAAAAGCGGTAGTGGAAGATGGCGTTGATCTGATGGGCTATACCCCGTGGGGCTGTATCGACCTGGTTTCCGCCGGTACCGGTGAAATGAAAAAACGCTACGGTTTTATCTTTGTCGATAAAGACAACGAGGGCAACGGCACGCTCAACCGCAGTAAGAAAAAGTCGTTTGACTGGTATCAGCAGGTGATTGCCAGCAATGGCGAGCAGCTATAATTCTCGGGCATCACCTTGCACCTGAGCCGGAGCTAGCCTCCGGTTTTTTGTGCCCAAATCATTTTGATTGATCGTCGTCAAGCAAGTTGGGTATGGCGCAGTCCGAAAAAAGCGGTATAATCCCGCGATTTTTTTGCGGTTGCCGCCTCAGAGGAGAAAGAAAATGAAGATTGTTGAAGTGAAGCACCCACTCGTTAAACACAAGCTGGGCCTGATGCGTGAGCATGACATCAGCACGAAGCGTTTTCGCGAACTGGCCTCTGAAGTGGGCAGCCTGCTGACCTACGAAGCGACCTCCGATCTGGAAACTGAAAAAGTGACCATCGAAGGCTGGAACGGCCCGGTGCAGGTTGAGCAGATTAAAGGTAAAAAAATTACCGTGGTGCCAATCCTGCGTGCGGGTCTCGGCATGATGGAAGGCGTACTGGAGAACGTACCCAGCGCACGTATCAGCGTAGTCGGTATCTACCGTAATGAAGAGACGCTGGAGCCGGTTCCGTACTTCCAGAAGCTGGTGTCTAACATCGACGAGCGTATGGCGCTGGTGGTTGACCCTATGCTGGCGACCGGCGGGTCTATGATTGCGACCATCGACCTGCTGAAAAATGCGGGCTGTAGCAGCATTAAGGTGCTGGTACTGGTTGCGGCCCCGGAAGGGATCGCGGCGCTGGAAAAAGCCCACCCGGACGTTGAACTGTATACGGCGTCCGTCGACCAGGGGCTGAACGAGCACGGGTACATTATCCCGGGGCTTGGCGATGCCGGCGATAAGATTTTTGGAACGAAGTAATCGAATAACGATATAAAAGCCGACTTTGAGAGTCGGCTTTTTTATGAATACAACACCCACAACCCTACTCAGAGGACAACACTATGACGCGCCGTGCTATCGGGGTGAGTGAAAGACCGCCGCTTTTACAGACGATCCCGCTTAGTTTGCAGCATCTTTTCGCCATGTTTGGCGCAACCGTGCTGGTGCCAATCCTGTTTCACATTAACCCGGCTACCGTTTTGCTGTTCAACGGCGTGGGTACGCTGCTGTATCTTTTCATCTGTAAGGGCAAAATCCCGGCGTATCTGGGGTCTAGCTTTGCCTTTATCTCGCCGGTGTTGCTGTTGCTACCGTTGGGATATGAAGTCGCATTGGGCGGGTTTATCATGTGCGGCGTACTGTTCTGCCTGGTTGCTTTTATTGTGAAAAAAGCCGGTACGGGCTGGCTGGACGTGATGTTCCCACCGGCGGCAATGGGCGCAATCGTTGCCGTCATCGGTCTTGAGCTGGCGCAGGTGGCGGCGAACATGGCGGGACTGCTGCCTGCTGACGGCCAGTTACCGGACACCAAAACCATTATTATTTCGCTGGTGACATTGGGGGTGACGGTATTTGGTTCCGTACTGTTCCGCGGCTTTCTGGCAATTATCCCGATTCTTATCGGCGTGCTGGCGGGCTATGCGCTCTCATTTGCGATGGGTATTGTTGATACCCGTATTATTGCCGACGCGCACTGGTTCGCGCTGCCAACCTTCTATACGCCACGTTTCGAATGGTTTGCCATCTTCACTATTCTGCCCGCTGCGCTGGTGGTGATTGCGGAGCATGTGGGTCACCTGGTAGTCACGGCGAATATCGTTAAGCGCGATCTGATCCGCGAACCGGGCCTGCACCGTTCAATGTTTGCTAACGGTCTTTCTACCGTTATCTCCGGTTTCTTTGGCTCCACGCCTAATACCACGTATGGCGAAAATATTGGCGTCATGGCGATTACCCGCGTTTACAGCACCTGGGTTATCGGCGGTGCGGCGATTATTGCCATCCTGCTCTCTTGCGTAGGCAAGCTGGCCGCGGCTATCCAGGCCATCCCGATCCCGGTGATGGGCGGTGTGTCTCTGCTACTGTACGGCGTCATTGGGGCATCCGGTATTCGCGTGCTGATTGAATCTAAAGTCGATTACAACAAAGCGCAGAACCTGATCCTGACCTCCGTTATTCTGATTATCGGCGTGAGCGGTGCGAAGGTGCATATCGGTGCGGCAGAGCTGAAAGGAATGGCGCTGGCGACTATCGTGGGTGTCGGCCTGAGCCTGATCTTCAAACTGATCTCCGTGATCCGTCCGGAAGAAGAAATACTCGACGCCGACGACAGCGAAAAAGCCCCCCATTGATCGTACAGCCGGGCGAAAGAACGCCCGGTTCTCTCCTTGCAGGTTCCGTGCTAAACTCGTTGCCGATTTTATGTCAGATCTGGTTGAGGTATTTCTGAACGGACCGGCACAGCTCTCACTGCCACTCTATTTACCTGACGACGAAACTTTCGCGAGTTTCTGGCCGGGTGATAACCCCTCTTTACTGGCGGCACTGCAAAACGTACTGCGTCAGGAACACAGCGGATACATCTATATCTGGTCACGCGAAGGCGCGGGACGCAGCCACCTGTTACATGCCGCCTGTGCGGAGCTTTCTGCCCGCGGGGATGCGGTAGGCTATGTGCCGCTGGATAAACGCACCTGGTTTGTGCCTGACGTGCTGGAGGGTATGGAATATCTCTCGCTGGTCTGCATCGACAATATCGAATGCGTGGCGGGGGATGAGCCATGGGAAATGGCGATCTTCAATCTCTACAACCGTATTCTGGAATCGGGTAAAACCCGGTTGCTGATAACCGGCGATCGTCCGCCGCGCCAGCTCAACCTGGGCTTGCCGGATCTGGCTTCGCGTCTGGACTGGGGACAAATTTATAAGCTGCAGCCGCTGTCTGATGAAGACAAGCTCCAGGCGCTACAGTTGCGCGCAAAGCAGCGCGGATTTGAACTGCCTGAAGACGTTGGCCGTTTCCTGCTCAAGCGTCTGGACAGGGAAATGCGCACGCTCTTTGATACCCTCGATCAGCTCGATCGCGCGTCTATTACTGCCCAGCGCAAGCTAACCATCCCGTTTGTGAAAGATATCCTCAAGCTTTAAGTCTGCTCACCCGGGAAGGCGCTGCCGTCACCGGGCGAAATTGTCAGGCCAGATCCCGCAACACATGCTCGACTAAAAGCGGAATCGGTCTCCCCGACGCCACGCTTCGTCCATGCTCACGCCACAGCACCGTACCGCTAATATCCAGATGCGCCCACGGTATGGACGGCGGGCAAAAATGATGCAGCAGCCACCCCGCCGAGGCGCTGATCGCCGCATTGTTGGTTGGGGTATTGCTCAGATCGGCGATGGCGCTATCGGTCTGCTTTTTCAGCCGCGCATCCAGCGGCAGTGACCACACTTCATCTCCGCTCTGTTTACCCGCGTCGGTAAGCGCATGACGTAACGGCTCATTTTGCGTCATCAGTCCGCTCAGCTCATAGCCCAGCACCCGCGTTATTTCATAAACTGGCCGACCAGCAGACTGTTATAGCGCTGACGGCTGAGGGCATAAGCCACGCGCACCGGGTTGGCGATATCCTCCAGATTGCCCACGGCGCCAAATGCCAGCGTGTCGCCATCCCTATAGGCCGTATCCAGCTGGTCATACGTCATTTGCCTTTATCGCTGCATATGGACGACGGTGGCGAGCAATATCTGCTGTCGGCGCGGGAACCGGTGAGCGGCTGGTGCTATGCCCGGCTATACGCGAGAGTATCGTCGCAGTTGCTTGCGCACTTCACGCGGGCCTTGCTGACAGCCTGCCCGGTACTTATCCAATCTGTTGAGACGTTTGGTTTTGAGTTGACGCTGCCAGAGGGTAACGTTGCCGTCAATTCGCATGTGCATAAACAAAATGCTCTGCAGGTGGCGGCGCTGGGGGAGATTATTCCTCGCGTAAAGCGTGAATCAGCAGGCGATCTGTTGATTCAACTGTGCGAGTTTTATAACCGGGGGAAAACACAGAAAAAGTTAGGCGACAGCACGCCGCAGGCGTTTCTGGAAACGCTGCGGCAAAGGCGTTAAAGAATTTGCAGCGCCTCTTCCGGCGGGCGACCAATACGCGCCTGACCGTTTGCCACCACAATCGGGCGTTCAATCAGCTTTGGATTTTCAACCATTGCCTGAATTAACTGCTCTTCGCTAAGCTTAGGGTCATTCAGATTGAGCGACGTATACAGATCCTCTTTTTGGCGCATCAACTCGCGCGCGCTGCCCATCCCCAGCAGGTGTAACAGCTGGCGAAGCGTCTGCGCATCCGGCGGCGTCTGTAGATACAGTACCACCTGCGGTTCGACGCCGTTAGACGTGAGCAGGCTGAGCGTGTCGCGGCTTTTGGAGCAGCGAGGGTTATGGTAAATCGTTACCGCGTCTGTCATGACGTGAACTCTCCTTTATTACATCTTCGTATACGGTTTGAAGCGTTGCTGCATGCTGCGTAGCTGGTCGATGCGTGCGTCGTAGCGGGCCTGTTGCAGGCTGCCGAGTTTGACCTGCGAGCTGGCGCTGCTCAACATGGAGATGGCCTGGTCAAGACGACCGACCAGCGCGAAACCTTCAGCGCGTGCCGCCAGCTCCTGGTCGCGGTTGCCCAGTTGGGCCTGGGCCTGAGCAAGCAGATCCCAGCCGTTTTGATCGTCTTTATTGTTAAAGGTGTAGCGGTTGAGGATGGTTGCCGCTTCTGCCGGCTGCCCGCCCTGTAAGTAAGCGTTCGCCAGGTTTAGTTGCAGCACCGGATTGGTGCGCACGTCTTTCGCCGCTTTCAGGCGGTTAATCGCCTCACTCGCTTTTTTCTGTCCGAGGTCGATATCGGTTGCGAGATCGAGATACCACGGGTTATTCGGTTCGGCGGCCAGCAGGGGGTGGAGTGCCCGACGCGCCTCGTCGTATTTGCCGGCTTCCATTGCCTGCAGCGCCTGACCATACTGGGCCGCGTTTTTCTCACGCACGTTGCCTCGGGCGAGTGCATCGAGCTGATCGCTGGTGAGCTGGTTACGGCCATTATTATACATGCCCAGGGTTCTGATTTTCGCCATGTAGAAGGCTTGTGACGATTGCACCACTACCGGGCGCATTTGGTTTGCACGGTTACGTGCATCCGACAGGCGGCTTTCCGGTAAGGGGTGGGTAAGCAGGATTTCCGGTGGACGCGTGGAGTAACGCGCCTGATCGAGCAGTTTTTCCAAAAAGCCTGGCATTGCCTGCGGGTCAAAGCCCGCGCGCTGCAGGACCTGGATCCCGATGCGGTCCGCTTCCTGCTCGTTTTGCTGGGTAAAGCTGATCATGCCCTGACGCGTACCCGCCAGCGTACCGGTCAGTGCCGCCATCCCCGCCTGCGGGCTGGCCATGGCTAACAGAATGGAACCGAGCGCGCCGACCCAGGTCAGCGGGGCATTACGCTTTTGGTCTTCCATTGCCCGCGCCAGGTGGCGCTGGGTGACGTGCGAAATTTCGTGCGCCATTACCGACGCCAGCTGGCTTTCGTTATCGGCGTAGCGGAATAACGCCGAATGCAGTACCACGTTACCGCCAAAGAAGGCGAAGGCGTTGATTTCGTCGTTATTGATTAAATAGAAGTGGAAGGGCGTTTTCACCGAGTCGGCATGCGCAACCAGGCGCATCCCCAGACCGTTGATGTACTGTACCAGCAAAGGGTCGTTGATCAGCGGGGCGCTGCCGCGTAGCTGACGAACATAATAATCACCCATTTGCATCTCCTGACCAATGGAGAGCGTGCTTCCCGCTGTGGTACCCATATCCGGCAATGAATCGGACGAGTCAGCAAAAGCAGGCAATACCTGACCGACCGCCAGTACGGCAATCAGAGTCGCAACCCGTGTTTTTCTCAACTGCCTGAACATAACCACTGTCCTGTATGTTGGATGTGCTAATTTGACCGATGAACCCGCGTAACGTTCATCTCCACTGCCCTGCGAGTGTAGCTGTGTTCAGGCATGAAGAAAATCCCATTCATCAGGGTTTTGCGAAACGTTACAGTGGTACAAAAAGGAAAGTCTTTTTTGTGACATTTAGATACAATTCCCCCTTTCTCTCCCGCCATCCGCTTCAGGGAAGGGTTGTATGCTCGAAATGTTAATGCAGTGGTACCGACGTCGTTTTAGCGATCCGGAAGCCATTGCTTTGTTGGTTATTCTACTTGCCGGGTTCGGTATTCTGTTCTTCTTTAGTGGCCTGCTCGCGCCTCTGTTGGTGGCGATTGTGCTGGCTTACCTACTGGAGTGGCCCACGGCGCGTCTGGAAAATATCGGCTGTTCCCGTCGCTGGGCGACCAGCATTGTGCTGATACTGTTTGTCGGTATCCTGCTGCTGATGTCATTTGTGGTGATGCCTGTTGCCTGGCAGCAGGGCATCTACCTGATCCGCGACATGCCCGGCATGCTGAATAAGCTTTCTGATTTTGCCGCCACGCTGCCGCGTCGTTATCCCGCGCTGATGGATGCCGGGATTATTGATGTTATGGCAGAAAACATGCGCGCCCGCATCATGACCATGGGCGATTCGGTGGTGAAGTACTCTCTCGCGTCGCTGGTCGGGTTACTAACGATTGCGGTCTATCTGGTCCTCGTTCCGTTAATGGTGTTCTTCCTGGTCAAAGATAAAGATCAGATGCTGAATGCTGTACGCCGCATACTGCCGCGCAACCGCGGGCTGGCAGGGCAGGTCTGGGAAGAGATGAATCAGCAGATAACCAACTACATTCGCGGCAAGGTGCTGGAGATGATTGTGGTGGGGGTGGCGACCTGGATTGGCTTTGTGATCTTTGGTCTGAATTACTCACTGCTGCTGGCAGTGCTGGTGGGGTTCTCGGTTCTTATTCCTTACATCGGCGCGTTTGTGGTGACCATTCCGGTGGTCGGTGTCGCCCTGTTCCAGTTTGGCCTGGGCACCGAATTCTGGAGTTGTTTTGCGGTGTATCTGATCATTCAAGGGCTGGATGGCAATCTGCTGGTGCCGGTACTGTTTTCAGAGGCGGTTAACCTGCATCCGCTGGTGATCATTCTGTCGGTGGTGATCTTCGGCGGGCTGTGGGGATTCTGGGGCGTGTTCTTTGCGATCCCGCTGGCAACGCTGATTAAAGCGGTAGTCCACGCATGGCCGGACGTGCCTGCGGTAGACGAGACCTGAATGCTGCCCTGACTCAGGTCCATGAGAAACGGCAACCGAGGTTGCCGTTGTGCGTTTATCAGGCGCTTTGCTTCAGCCAGTTCAATACCACGTCGTGGTGATTGCTGGTTTTGAAGTCATCGAACACGTGTTCCACTTTGCCATCAGCGTCAATCAGGAAGCTTATGCGGTGAATGCCGTCGTAGGTTTTGCCCATAAAGGACTTCTCGCCCCACACGCCAAACTGCTCGCAGACCAGGTGCGCTTCATCGGACAGCAGGGTGAAATTCAGGATCTCTTTCTCGGCAAAACGCGACAGCTTCTCCGGCTTATCGGTGCTGATACCCAGCACTTCGACCCCGGCTTTTTTCAACTCATCCATGTTATCGCGCAAGCCGCAGGCCTGCACGGTACAGCCCGGCGTCATGGCTTTCGGGTAGAAATAGACCAGAACACGCTGTCCCTGGAAGTCGGTCAAATTTACTTGCTCGCCGTCTTGATCCGGTAAGCTAAATTTCGGTGCGATGTCACCGGCTTTCAGTGGATTCATTACTCAACTCCATTCTGTTCATGCTGCGAATAGTCGACGACGCTTATACTGCCCTGCGCGTTTAATTCTGTACAGAGGGCTTTAAACGCTTGCTCGATATTTGATGCATCCTGCGAGGCAGGACTGTGGGCGGTAATCTGGATAAACAGCAGCGGAAGAGGGGAGGTATCGCTAATCTGCGTTCGGGATACCAGCTCGGCAATGTGCATCTGATGGCTGTCAAACAGCGCGGTAAAACGCTCAATCAAATGAGGTGAATCCGGTACTTCAACCTGCACCCACACGGTGGAAGGCAACGCCGGGCGCGGGCGCGCCGTGGTGCGCTTCATGACGATCAGCAAATCCAGCTCTGCCCCTTTTAACGGCAGGGTCGATTCAATAAGCGTTATGGCATTCCACGTGCCGGAAAGCAGCATAATAAAGGTGAACTCTTCGCCCAGCATCGCCAGGCGGCTGTCTTCAATATTGCAGCCGCAACGGCTTACGTGGCGGGTGATGGTGTTCACGATACCCGATCTGTCGGCACCCAGCGCAGTGATAACCAGGTAATGTTGTGATGAGGTTGTCAAACCTGTTCTTCCTTTGCGTGGTTAAGTCTTCCTAAGGAAAGCATAAAAAAAACATGCATACAACCGCCTGAGAGCCTCAGGTCGCTTGCTTTTATTGCAGTTCCAAACGTAACATTGAGACTCTTGTTCGCACAGAGGATGGCCCATGTTCACGGGAAGTATTGTCGCGCTTGTTACACCGATGGATGAAAAAGGTAATGTCTGCCGCTCCAGCATGAAAAAGCTGATTGATTACCATGTCGCCAATGGAACCTCGGCGATCGTATCGGTAGGGACTACCGGTGAATCTGCAACGCTGAGCCATGAAGAGCACGGCGATGTGGTTATGCTGACCCTTGAGCTGGCTGACGGGCGGATTCCTGTCATCGCGGGTACGGGCGCTAATGCCACCGCAGAAGCTATCAGCCTGACTCAACGTTTTAACGACAGCGGCATTGTTGGCTGCCTGACGGTCACGCCATACTATAACCGTCCTACACAGGAAGGTTTGTTCCAGCATTTCAAAGCCATCGCTGAACATACTGACTTGCCGCAAATTCTGTATAATGTGCCATCCCGTACGGGCTGCGATATGCAGCCGGAAACCGTCGGCCGCCTCTCGAAAGTAAAAAATATTATCGCGATTAAAGAGGCGACGGGGAACTTAAGCCGCGTTCATCAGATCAAAGAGCTGGTTTCAGATGACTTTATCCTGTTGAGCGGCGACGATGCGACCGCGCTGGACTTTATGCAGCTTGGTGGTCATGGCGTGATTTCCGTAACGGCGAACGTTGCGGCCCGCGATATGGCGGAAATGTGCAAACTGGCGGCAGCGGGTCATTTTGATGACGCGCGCGTGATTAATCAGCGTCTGATGCCTTTGCACACTCAATTATTTGTCGAACCCAATCCGATCCCAGTGAAATGGGCATGTAAGGCGTTGGGACTTGTAGCGACCGATACGCTGCGTTTGCCAATGACACCGATTACCGACCACGGTCGTGACATCGTCGCTGGCGCGCTCAAGCATGCCGGTTTGCTGTAGAGTTTAGGGAGATTTGATGGCTTATTCAGTACAGAAGTCGCGCCTGGCGAAGGTTGCGAGTGTTTCGCTTGTTATGCTGCTCGCTGCCTGTAGTTCAGACTCGCGCTACAAGCGCCAGGTGAGCGGTGATGAATCCTATCTGGATGCGGCACCGCTTGCTGAACTTCACGCACCGGCTGGCATGATCCTGCCGCTTCAGAACGGTGATTTCAATATTCCCGTGACCCACGGCAGCGGCCAGGTCGGTAAAGCGCTCGATATTCGTCCGCCAGCTCAGCCTCTGGCGCTGGTGAGTGGGGCGCGTACCCAGTTTACAGGTGATACGGCGTCTTTGCTGGTTGAAAGCGCGCGCGGTAGCTCGCTGTGGCCGCAGGTTGTCAGCGTTATCCAGTCGAATAACTACAGTGTGGATAAACGCGACGATGCCAGCCAGACGTTAACCACCGACTGGATCGAATGGAACCGTCTGGATGAAGATCAGCAGTACCGTGGTCGTTATCAAGTCTCCGTTAAACCGCAGGGTTATCAGCAGGCGGTGACCGTTAAGCTGTTGAACCTGGAGCAGGCGGGCAAACCGGTTGCAGATGCGTCGTCCATGCAGCGCTACAGCACCCAATTGCTGAACGTGATTGCCGCAGGTCTGGATAAGAACGCTTCTGACGCTGCCAACGCCGCGCAGAGCCGCAACGGTGCGACCTTCGACGTGCAAAGTGCTGCGGATGATACCGGCCTGCCAATGCTGGTGGTTCGTGCACCATTCAACCAGGCCTGGCAGCGCCTGCCGGCAACGCTTGAAAAAGTGGGCATGAAAGTGACTGACAGTACGCGCTCAACCGGCAGCATGACGGCGACCTACAAGCCGCTGTCTGAGAGCGCATGGCAGGAGCTGGGCGCACGTGATCCACAGCTGGCGTCAGGCGATTACAAAATTCAGGTCGGTGACCTCGATAACCGCAGTAGCCTGCAGTTTATCGATCCGAAAGGTCATACGCTGACCCAGTCGCAGAACGATGCGCTGGTCGCCGTCTTCCAGGCGGCATTCAGCAAATAAATACAAGGGCTGGTGAATCCAGCCCTTTTATTTTCGTGCCACGCAAACGTGTGCGTGGCATAATATCTTCCGTTTTGAACACAAATTATCACACCAGGAGTAATGAAGATGCAGAAGCAAGCTGAGTTGTATCGTGGCAAAGCGAAGACCGTATACAGCACCGAAAACCCGGATCTGTTGGTGCTCGAGTTCCGCAATGATACATCAGCAGGGGATGGCGCGCGTATTGAGCAATTCGATCGTAAAGGCATGGTGAACAACAAGTTCAACCATTTCATTATGAGCAAACTGGCCGAAGCGGGTATCCCAACTCAGATGGAGGCCTTACTGTCCGATACGGAGTGTCTGGTGAAAAAACTGGATATGGTGCCGGTTGAGTGTGTCATTCGCAACCGCGCCGCGGGCTCTCTGGTGAAGCGTCTGGGTATTGAGGAAGGCATTGAACTGAACCCACCGTTGTTTGATCTGTTCCTGAAAAATGACGCCATGCATGACCCCATGGTCAATGAATCTTACTGCGAAACCTTTGGTTGGGTGAGTAAAGCGAATCTGGCCCGTATGCAGGAACTGACCTACAAAGCCAACGACGTGCTGAAAAAACTGTTCGATGACGCGGGGCTGATCCTCGTCGATTTCAAGCTGGAGTTCGGCCTGTTCAAAGGCGAAGTGGTGCTGGGTGATGAATTCTCACCCGACGGCAGCCGCCTGTGGGATAAAGAAACGCTGGATAAAATGGACAAAGATCGCTTCCGCCAGAGCCTGGGTGGCCTGATTGAAGCGTACGAAGCGGTAGCACACCGTTTAGGCGTTAAGCTCGACTAACCTCCTCTGTTGCCAAAGGATGTACGCATCCTTTGGCGTCTTGCCTTTGTTTCCTATGGTAATCTTGTCGTTAACCGCCTACGATCATAGCTATTATAAATGGAATAGTTCGAGGTGGTTATGCGCTGGCAAGGGCGTCGTGAGAGTGACAATGTAGAAGACAGGCGCAGCAGTGGCGGCGGGGGGCCTTCAATGGGCGGCCCCGGCTTTCGGTTACCCAGCGGCAAGGGAGGGATTATCCTGCTGGTTGTGGTGCTGGTGGCAGGCTACTACGGCGTTGATCTCACGGGTTTAATGACAGGTGAACCTGTACAGCAAGAGCAACAATCTCAGCGCTCCATCAGCCCCAATGAGGATGAAGCCGCCAGGTTTACCTCCGTTATTCTCGCCACCACGGAAGACACCTGGGGCCAGCAGTTTGAGAAAATGGGGCGCGCCTGGCAGCCGCCAAAACTGGTGATGTACCGTGGCACAACGCGCACCGGCTGCGGCACCGGGCAGTCGGTAATGGGGCCTTTCTACTGTCCGGCTGACAGCACCGTCTATATCGATCTCTCTTTCTATGACGACATGAAAAGCAAGCTTGGCGCTGACGGCGATTTTGCCCAGGGCTACGTCATTGCGCATGAAGTTGGGCATCACGTGCAAAAGCTGCTGGGCATCGAACCAAAAGTGCGCCAGCTCCAGCAAAATGCGTCCCAGGCTGAAGTTAATCGTCTGTCGGTGCGTATGGAGCTGCAGGCGGACTGCTTCGCGGGCGTCTGGGGCCACAGTATGCAGCAGCAGGGCGTGCTGGAGTCCGGTGACCTGGAAGAGGCCCTGAATGCCGCCCAGGCCATTGGCGACGACCGTCTTCAGCAGCAGAGCCAGGGGCGTGTGGTACCTGACAGCTTCACCCACGGCAGCTCTGAGCAACGTTACAGCTGGTTTAAGCGCGGGTTCGACAGCGGCGATCCGGCGCAGTGTAATACCTTCGGCAAAGCCATGTAATGCAGGCGTTTGAACAGCTGATAAACCTGCTTGAGCGTAAGGGCCATCGTCGGCTGGTGGTGCTTAGCGGGGATGAGCACTGGACACTTACGCAGGCTCATGCCCTGCGTGATGCCCTGTCGGGGGACTGGCTGTGGCTGGGGGATAACGCCTCAAAAGCCATCGGTGGGCTACTGGGACGCGAGTTCCGGCACGCGGTATTCGACGCCCGCGTCGGGTTTGACGTATCCGCCTTTGCCGCACTCAGCGGCACCTTGCGAGCCGGTAGCCTGCTGGTTCTACTGGTGCCGCCGTTTTCCGACTGGGCGGACAGGCCCGATAGCGATTCCCTGCGCTGGAGCGACAGTGCTGAGCCCATCGCCACTCCGCATTTTATTCGCCATTTTTGCCGGATAATTTCATCCGATCCTGAGACCCTCGTCTGGCAGCAAAATCAGCCTTGCGTCCTTCCTCCTGCTCCTGAATCTCAAGACTGGCAACCTGCCAGCGGTGCGCCGCAGCGCGAACAGGCAGCGATCCTGGCGGCGATCGAGGGCATGGAAACGGGGATTGTTGCCGTCACGGCGGCGCGTGGGCGGGGGAAATCAGCCCTGGCGGGAATGTTGCTTGAGCGTGTGCAGGGGAGCGCCATTGTCACCGCGCCGGCCAAAGCCGCAACGCAAGTGATTGCCCGTTTCGCCGGAGAGCATTTTCAGTTTATGGCCCCGGATGCCTTACTGGCCTCCGGCGTGCTGGCCGACTGGCTGATTGTTGATGAAGCGGCGGCAATCCCAGGCCCGCTGCTTGAGAGGCTGGCTGCACGCTTTCCTCGCATCCTGTTGACGACCACGGTTCAGGGCTACGAAGGGACGGGGCGCGGTTTTCTGCTCAAGTTCTGCGCCCGATTTAGCGCCTTAAAACACTATACCTTATCAACGCCCATTCGCTGGGCGAGTGGCTGCCCGCTTGAGAGAGTGGTGGCGAAAGCGCTGCTGTTTGACGACGCGCCTGTCGATGAAATACCGCAGGGCGAGGTGAGTTTGACATCGCTTTCGCCTCGGGCATGGGAGCGCCAGCCCGCGTTTGCAGCGAGCGTATATGAACTACTGTGTGCGGCACACTACCGCACCTCACCGCTGGATTTACGGCGTATGATGGATGCGCCGGGGCAGCACTTCGCTGTGGCAAAAACGGCTTCCCGTATTGCGGGGGCGCTCTGGCTGGTGGATGAAGGGGGGTTAAGCCCCGGGCTTAGCCGCGCAGTCTGGGCGGGCTTTCGTCGTCCTCGCGGCAACCTGGTGGCCCAGTCCCTGGCGGCACATGGCAGCTCTCCGCTGGCTGCTACCCTTAAGGGACGGCGAATTACCCGTATTGCCGTGCATCCTCATCGCCAGCGGGAAGGGATCGGGCAGGCGTTAATCCGCACTGCCTGCGGCGAGGATTATCTCTCGGTAAGTTTTGGCTATACCGATGAGCTGTGGCGTTTTTGGCAACGATGCGGTTTTGTGCTGGTGCGCATGGGCAGCCACCGCGAAGCCAGCAGCGGATGCCATACGGCAATGGCGATGCTGCCGCTAAGCGACGCAGGGCGGGCATTATGCCAACAGCAGCATCAACGTCTGTGCCGGGATATGCGCGTACTGTCGGCCCGGAATGACGAAAAGATCCCCGTGCCCGATTGCTTTGACGCTACCCTTAATGATGACGACTGGCTGGAGCTGGCGGGGTTTGCTTTCACGCACCGCGCCTTTTCGACCTCCGTCGCGGCGTTAACGCGCCTGCTGTTAAACGTAGACCTTCCGCTTTTGGCGCTGCGCGGGAAAATGCAGGGAGAGACCTCTGAGGCCGGACGAAAAGCGTTGCTTACCCGGCTGCGTGTTGAAACTGCGCAAGGACTTGAAAGCCTGGATCCTGAGCGCTGTCAGCAGTTGAAACACGACGTAGTGCAATGGCAATTTTTTCAATGACTTCTTCAGTAAAGTGGCATGGTCATTACTGCGCAAAGGCGTAGGATCCAGTCCATCAATTAAGGAGACCGCCATGAAACATGACCATTTTATTGTTCAACGCCCCGATACACTGGCTAAACAGTTACTGCTGTTGTTTCATGGGGTTGGCGATAATGCCGTCAACATGGGACAGATTGGCAGCTGGTTCGCACCGATATTCCCGGACGCGCTGATTATCAGCATTGGTGGCGTGGAGCCATGCGGCCCGGATGGCCGGCAGTGGTTCTCCGTGCAGGGCGTGACCGAAGAGAACCGTCAGGCGCGCATTGATGCCGTCATGCCTGCTTTTATCGAAATCGTGCGCTACTGGCAGCAGCAGAGCGGCGTGGAGGCTAACGCCACCGCGCTGATTGGCTTCTCGCAGGGGTCGATTATGTCGCTTGAGAGCGTGAAGGCGGAGCCGGGTCTGGCTTCGCGCGTCATTGCATTTAACGGACGCTTTGCGACGTTGCCGCAGCGGGCCACTACGCATACCACCATTCACCTGATCCACGGTGGTGAAGACAGGGTAATCGATCTGGCTCACGCGGTGGCTGCCCAGGAGGCGCTCATTCGTGAAGGCGGGGATGTCACGCTAGATATCGTCGAGGATCTGGGGCATGCTATTGACGATCGCAGCATGCAGTTTGCGCTCGACCATTTGCGTTACACCGTGCCGAAGCACTACTTCGACGAAGCGCTCAGCGGCGCTAAGCCGAATGATGGTGATATTGTCGAATTTATGTGATTGTTTCCCCTCTCCCTTATAGGGTGAGGGGAATGACAATTACTTCTTCTGATCTTTCTTCGGCCAGTCGTCTTCATCGTCCCACTTATCGTTAAAGTCACGATGCGGCGGGAGATCCGGTTTGTTGGCGAGGAATTTTTTGTGGTCAACGCGCTTCAGATCTTTAATCACGTTAAGCAGCACGCCCACTAAAAACACCAGCACCAGAATCCACCAGTACTTTGAAAGCCAATCCATTCGCTATTCCTTCTCTGAGCAACCGTCAGGCGACGAGTTGCTCCATGATACGTTGATACATACGGGCCAGCAGTTGTAAATCTGCCGCATTCACACATTCGTTGATCTTGTGAATTGTCGCGTTTACCGGACCCAGTTCGACAACCTGTGCCCCCATCCGGGCAATAAAACGTCCGTCCGAGGTACCGCCTGTGGTCAGCAGTTGGGGCTTAATTTCATTATAGTGCGCGATAGCGTTCACTACCGCATCCACCAGTTTTCCGCGCTGCGTCAGGAACGGCTGGCCGGAAACCCACCATTCAACGGTGTAGCGTAATTCATACTTTTCCAGCAATGTAATCACCCGGGCTTTAATCATCTCATCGGTCAGTTCCGTGCTGAAGCGGAAGTTAAACTGAACAAAGAAATCACCCGGGATCACGTTGTTGCTGCCGGTTCCGGCCTTCACGTTGGCAATCTGCATGCTGGTTGGCGGGAAGAAAGCGTTACCGTTGTCCCACTCAATGCCCACCAGTTCGTTCAGCATCGGGGCTGCGCGATGAACCGGGTTGTCAGCCAGATGCGGATAGGCAACGTGGCCCTGAACGCCATGAATAGTCAGATTGCAGGTCATTGAGCCACGACGACCGTTTTTTACTACATCGCCTACAACTTCATTGCTGGACGGCTCGCCCACCAGACAATAATCCAGACGTTCGTTACGTGCCATCAGGGCTTCAACCACCTTCACGGTGCCGTTGTGTGCGCTGGCTTCTTCATCGGAGGTAATCAAAAACGCGAGGCGGTTTTTATGGTCTGGATGCTGGGCAACAAAGCGCTCGGCCGCAATGACCATCGCCGCCAGCGAGCCTTTCATGTCCGCCGCGCCACGCCCGAAGAGCATGCCGTCACGGATGGTAGGCTCAAATGGTGGGTTTATCCAGCGGTCCGCATCGCCTGCGGGCACTATGTCGGTGTGTCCGGCAAACGCCAGCGTTTCACCCTCACCACGCCAGGCCCAGAAGTTTTGCGTATCGCCAAAATCCATGTGTTCAACGGTAAAACCGATGGCACGCAGGCGCTCAATCATTAATGCCTGACAACCTGCATCGTCCGGGCTTAGGGAAGGACGGCGAATAAGCTGCTGAGTCAGCTCAATGACCGGGCATGACATAGACTACACCTCAACGAAAAAAGTCTGAATAAAGGGTTTCACTGAAACCCAGCAGCATAGGCTGCCCGGGCGCGCAGAGCAATGGGCGTTTGATGATTGCCGGCATTTCAAGCATCAGTTTTGCCGCGCTGTCGCCATCAACAATGCTGGCTCGCAGGGATTCGTCCAGTTTGCGCCAGGTGGTGCCCCGGGTATTGAGCAGCGCTTCCCAGCCCAGTTCGCCGATGGCGTGATGCAGGAAGTCTGCCTCAAGCCCGTCGGCACGGTAGTCGTGGAAGCGATATTCGACGTTGTTGGTCTCCAGCCAGCGGCGGGCTTTTTTGATGGTGTCGCATACTTTAGGAGAAAGGCCGTACATAGTTAATTTTGGTTCAGCGTAGTTTCTCATGGCGTTTTACCTTTTCGATTGGGTATACCCTGTAGCATACAGACGTTCAGGAATTGTGAAAGCAACATGATTATTCTTTAATAATCAGATGGCTATAGCTATTGTGCTTATTGCGGCATAAAAATTTTGAATAATTGTTGCTATAACAGCCGCAAATTTTTAGGGTAATCGTACCATCGCTTTCTGCATCTGACCTGCCATCATGTTTGATCGCCTAAGGCGTTGTGGTGAGAAGTCCTAAAGCTTCTTCCACTCACTGAAAGTCGAATGCAGCCACGGTGAACGCTTTATCAGCCGGGAAATCATGCGGACGACGGTGGTTTAATTATAGAGTCACAAGCTATACGACAAGCATTGCATTGATTCCTCAGGTTTTGAAAGTGGTACATTCGGAATCGAAATGTAAAGGTAACTCACTGTTATTAGGTAACTTCTATTATCATTGTTAATGAGTGTTTTTATTCTTAAGATGAATGTATGTTCAGAAATTTCGAAGATGTCTCTCAGTGTAAAATATAATCCATTCGGCTGTTTTCTTAATTTACAACCCTTCTTAATTCATCGCACATCTGTAAGCTGAATATTCTTTCATCATTTGCGCATAGAAGTCCATAAGCTTTAAAATCCTCATAAACTCAGTGGGTCATATAATTCACACACCGCAGTAAAGTTATTTCTGAATGTTGCTATACATCACATAAAATTTATTCCGTTACGCTCATATTTACCCTACACCCACCATGACAGTAGGGTGTGTCACAGCAATAGCCTAAATTGTCTTCACAAAGATGCTTCATTTCCATAGAATGGCCATAATAATAAGAGAGGTTGTTATGATTGAACGTGAACTGGGGAACTGGAAAGAATTTATCGAAGGCATGCTTCGTAAATGAGATTCAGTAAGAATTGCAAGAGCACTTAAATAAGTAAAATAACCATGGTGTGAAATAATCACACACTAAACAGGCGGCTTGAGTGCCGCCTTTTTTATATCTGCCATATCCTTAACGTTATTCAGGACGCTCCTTCAGCGGGAAGCGGCGACGCACCAGCACAAAGAACAGGGGAACAAAATAAATAGCCAGCACGGTGGCTGAAATCATGCCGCCCATCACCCCGGTGCCCACCGCGTGCTGGCTGCTAGAACCCGCGCCCGAGCTGGTGGCCATCGGTAACACCCCAAAGACAAACGCCAGAGAGGTCATCAGGATCGGACGCAAGCGCTGACGGCAGGCGTACAGCGTGGCGGCCGTGAGTTCATGCCCTTTGGCATTCATCTCGTTGGCAAATTCAACAATCAGAATGGCGTTTTTCGCCGATAGCCCGATAACGGTGAGCAGCCCCACCTGGAAATAAACATCGTTTTCAAGCCCACGCATCCAGGTCGCCAGCAGCGCCCCGATAACGCCGAGTGGGACAACCAGCATGACCGAGAACGGGACTGTCCAGCTTTCATACAGCGCGGCAAGACAGAGGAAAACCACCAGCAGTGAGAGCGCGTAAAGCGCTGGCGCCTGAGCGCCGGAGAGGCGTTCCTGATACGACATCGCCGTCCACTCCAGGCCAAAACCGGTCGGTAACTGCTGCACCAGTTTTTCCATGATATCCATCGCGGTACCGGTACTGACCCCTGGCGCGGCTTCGCCCACAATCTCCAGCGCCGAATAGCCGTTATAGCGTTCCAGGCGCGGCGAACCTGTCTCCCAGCGCGAGGTAGCGAACGCCGAGAACGGCACCATGCCGCCCGCGTTATTACGCACATACCAGCGGTTTATATCATCCGGCAGCATGCGATATTTCGCGGCAGACTGAACGTACACTTTCTTCACGCGGCCACGGTCCATAAAGTCGTTCACATAGCTGGAGCCCCATGCCGTTTGCAGCGTGTCGTTAATATCATCAATAGAGACGCCCAAAGCCTGTGCCTTACGCTGGTCGATATCAACCTGTAGCTGCGGGCTATCATCCAGACCGTTGTGACGAACGCGGGTCAACTGCGGCTCTTTACCGGCCAGGTCGAGCAGTTTATCGCGTGCGGCCATTAACGCATCGTGCCCGGCCCCCGCGTGATCCTGCAATTCCATATCAAACCCTGCCGAACTGCCCAGCCCGCTAATGGCGGGCGGACTACTGGCGAAAACGCGTGCCTCTTTGATGTGGCTGAAGGCTTGAGTTGCCCGTTCGATAATGGCGAATGAGGAGCCTGTGGTGCTGTCGCGCTGATCCCAGTCTTTCAGTCGAACGAACATCCGCGCGACGTTCTGCCCGTTACCACCTGGGCCAGAGCCCACGGTTGCGAAAACAGAAACGACGTTATCTTTCTCTTTAGTGTGGAAGTAGTTCTCAACCTGCTGCACCACTTTCAGGGTCTGCTGCTGGGTTGAGCCACTCGGAAGCTGCACGGAAGTGATAAACATGCCGCGATCCTCAAGCGGCAGGAACGATGTTGGCAGACGCATGAATAAGAACACCATGCCGCCGAGCAGCAGGACATACACCACCATCCAGCGCACGCTGCGCTGCAGGATCTTGCCCACGCCAGCCTCATAGCGCGCCGCATTGCGGTTGAACATGCGGTTAAACCAGCCGAAAAAGCCTTTCTGACCGTGCTGCTCCCCTTTATGCAACGGCTTGAGCAGCGTGGCGCAAAGGGCAGGCGTAAGGATCATCGCCACCAGCACCGAGAGCACCATCGCAGAAACAATGGTAATAGAGAACTGACGATAAATGGCGCCGGTTGTTCCGCCAAAGAAGGCCATCGGGATAAATACCGCCGAGAGGACCATCGCAATCCCGACGAGCGCCCCCTGAATCTGCCCCATTGATTTGCGCGTGGCCTCACGCGGAGGGAGACCTTCCTCGCTCATGACACGCTCGACGTTTTCAACCACCACAATGGCGTCATCCACCAGCAGACCGATTGCCAGCACCATCGCAAACATCGTCAGGGTGTTAATACTGTAGCCAAACGCATACAGCACCGCGAAGGTGCCAAGCAGCACCACCGGAACGGCAATGGTCGGAATAAGCGTGGCGCGGAAGTTTTGCAGGAACAGATACATCACCAGGAACACCAGCGCGATCGCTTCGAGCAGCGTTTTCACCACATCCTTAATGGAGGCTTTCACGAAGGAGGTGGTTTCGTAGGCGACTTTGTACTCCAGACCGTGGGGAAAATAGTGGGAAAGCTCGTCCAGACGGTCAATGACCTGTTGCGCGGTAGCCATTTCATTGGCCCCGGAGGCCAGTTTGACCCCTAAACCCGAGGCCTGATTACCGTTAAAGCGGCTCAGATAATCATATTTCTCCGCCCCCATTTCCACGGTCGCGACATCACCCAGGCGGACTTCAGAGCCATCCTGATTCACCCGCAGGGTAATAGCACGGAACTGTTCCGGGGTTTGTAGCAGTGACTGCGAGTTGATGGTGGCGTTCAGGGCCTGGTTGTCCACGGACGGCGTGCCGCCAAGCTGGCCTACGGCAATCTGGGCATTCTGCGATTCGATGGCGTCGGTGACATCTTTCGCCGTCATCTGCACGCTGTTGAGTTTGTCCGGGTTAAGCCAAATGCGCATCGAATACTGCGAACCGTAGGCGTCGATATCGCCAACCCCGTTAATACGGCTGAGCGGATCCTGAATATTGCTGGCAACGTAGTCGGCAATATCCTGCTTATCCATGGACCCATCGGTGGAGACAAACGCGATAGTCAAAATGTTGGTATCACCGGTTTTACGCACGGTGACGCCCTGGTTCTGTACCGCCTGCGGCAGCTTGCGCAGGGCTGACTGTAGCTGGTTTTGCACCTGCTGCACCGCTTCGTCCGGGTTTGTGCCCGCAGTAAAGCTCAGGGTGACCGTCGCCTGGCCCGTGGCGCTACTTTGCGAGGACATGTACATCAGGTTATCGAGACCCGTCATGTTCTGCTCAATAACCTGGGTCACGGTATTTTCCAGCGTTTGTGCAGAAGCACCAGGATAGTTGGCCGTGACGCGCACGTTTGGCGGCGCCAGGTCGGGATATTGCTCAACAGGAAGTGAAGTTATGGCCAGGACCCCTGTCAGACACAACAGAATGGCAAGCACCCAGGCAAAGATGGGGCGATCGATGAAAAAATTCGCCATGAAAAAGTGACCTCGTTTTGCAGCACGTCATTATTTATTGCCCGCATCACTTTAGCGGCAAGACGCAGACCAAACGTGGAGAAATAAAGGAGATAGTGTAAATTATCATGCGCTTTTCGCCACGCAGGCCCTTTTACCGTTTTTTACCTGCCAGCGCCAAAGCCGTTCGCAATCCGACGGGCGACAACGCGGCGCGTGCGGCGTAGTATTACTACCCTCATTATGTCCTGGAGCCCCTATGACCCTGAAAATAGACATTATCAAAGACAAAATCCTTTCTGAAAATTACTTTGTCCTGCGTAACATTACCTACGATTTAACGCGCAATAACGGCGAGGTGATCCGCCACAAACGTGAGGTGTACGACCGCGGCAATGGGGCAACCATTATGCTCTACAGCCGGGAAAAACAGAGCGTCGTATTGATCCGCCAGTTTCGGGTGGCGACATGGGTGAATGGCAACCCGGACGGACGTCTGATTGAAACCTGCGCAGGCCTGCTTGATGATGACGAACCCGAGGTCTGTATTCGCAAAGAGGCCGTAGAAGAGACCGGCTTTGTCGTGGGCGAGGTCAAGAAAGTCTTCGAACTCTTTATGTCGCCAGGCGGGGTGACTGAGCTTATCCATTTCTTCATTGCCGAATACAGCGATGCACAGCGGGCCCACCGGGGGGGCGGCGTTGAGGATGAAGACATAGACGTGCTGGAGCTGCCGTTTTACCGGGCACTGGAGATGGTCAAATCTGGCGAAATTAAAGACGGTAAAACGGTAATATTGTTGCAATATTTACAAACATCTGGCTTAATGAACACGTCTTTCGAACGGTAGTGAATTGTGTTTCGTATAAATCTATCCGATAAATCCGATTGAGCACGCCAGGTTGTAACACGAAGATACCGATCAGAAAGATGTCTTCATTTCCGGGGTTGTGCCACTCATGCGTCACTGCGTTTTTATTCTGTTCTTATTTTGCCTCCTCCCCGCGCCGCTGGCGTGGGCTGCGCCCGCCCAGCAATCATTTTCAGACTGGCAGGTCACCTGCAATAACCAGAATTTTTGCGTTGCGCGCAATACCGGTGAACATCACGGCCTGGTGATGACGCTTAGCCGAAGTGCTGGCGCGAGAACAGATGCTACGCTGCGTATCGATCTCGGGGGGCTTTCCGCCCCCGCCGTGAAAGAGCCGGAGATTGCCCCTCGGCTGCTGCTGGATAAGGCCTCACTTAAGCTTGCGGCGTTGCACTGGCAATTGACGCCCTGGCACCTGAAGACGGACGATGCGGTGACCATCGCGGCATTTTTGAAGACTATTCAGGAAGGGCGGGCGCTGACATTGCGCGACGGCAGGCAGACCCTTTCGCTGGACGGCCTGAAAGCCGCGCTGCTGTTTATCGACTCTCAGCAAGAACGCGTCGGGAGCGAAACGGCCTGGATTAAAAAAGGCGACGATCCGCCGTTAAGCGTACCACCCGCCCCCCCTTTAAAGAAGGTGGCGATAGTTAACCCGACGCCGATGCCCCTTTCCCATACCGAGCTGAATGACCTGCTGGATTACGGCGCCTGGCGGATGAATAACAGCCAGTGTTCGTTAGATCCGAACCGCCGTGAAGTGCGAGTTACCGCCTTAACCGATGACAAAGCCTTGCTGATCGTTAGCTGTGAAGCGGGGGCGTATAATACCGTTGATCTGGCATGGCTGGTCTCTCGCAAAAAGCCCTTTTCGGCCCGTAGCGTCAGGCTGCGCCTGCCGTTTACCCCTCCGGGCGACAGCAGTGAAATGGAGTTGATGAACGCCAGGTTCGAAGAGAAAACGCGGGAACTGACCACCCTGGCGTTAGGGCGCGGCATTGGCGACTGCGGGATCCAGACACGCTGGCGTTTTGACGGCCAGCATTTTCGTCTGGTGCGTTATGCCCAAGAGCCAGCTTGTGATAACTGGCATGGGCCAGATGCCTGGCCCACACTGTGGATCACGCGCTAGTTACAGCACGCTCAACGCTTTCTTCACCACGTTCTCTACGGTAAAGCCAAAATACGGGAACAGCTTGTCAGCCGGCGCCGATTCACCGTAGCCGTGCATCCCGACAATGGCGCCTTTAAGCCCGACGTATTTGTACCAGTAGTCGGCAATACCGGCCTCAACCGCCACGCGAGCCGCAACGTTAGATGGCAGGACCGATTCCCGGTACGCCTCATCCTGGGCATCAAAGATATCGGTTGAAGGCAATGAAACGACGCGTACGGCATGGCCTTCGGCAGTGAGCTTCTCGGCGGCTTTTAGCGTAATTTCCATCTCGGAGCCGGTGGCAATCAGAATGACGTCTGGCTTACCGCCGCTGTCTTTAAGTATGTAGCCGCCGCGGGCAATGTTTTTCACCTGCTCAGGCGTGCGCTCAATCTGTTCCAGGTTCTGGCGCGACAGGATCAGCGCTGTTGGCCCGCTGTGGCGCTCCACGGCCAGCTTCCAGCCCACCGCCGCTTCAACCTGATCGCAAGGACGCCAGGTGCTGAAGTTTGGGGTGAGGCGCAGGCTGGCTAATTGCTCGACCGCCTGGTGCGTCGGCCCGTCCTCCCCAAGACCGATTGAATCATGGGTATAAACCATGATCTGCCGCGCCTTCATCAACGCCGCCATACGCGCCGCATTACGCGCATATTCCACGAACATCAGGAAGGTGGCGGTATAAGGGACAAATCCGCCGTGATGGGCGATGCCGTTGGCGATGGCGGTCATCCCGAACTCACGCACGCCGTAGTGAATGTAGTTCCCGGCAATATCCTCTTTCAGTGAGGTGGAGCCAGACCAGATCGTCAGGTTGCTGGGCGCCAGATCCGCCGAGCCGCCGAGCAACTCGGGCAGGATAGGCCCAATGACGTTCAGGGTGTTTTGCGATGCTTTTCGGGTGGCGATTTTTGCCGGGTTGGATTGCAGTTCCTTAATCAGGGCCTGGGTTTTTGCGTCCCACTCCTGCGGCAGTGCGCCGCTCATACGGCGGGAAAACTCGGCGGCCAGCTCCGGGTGCGCTTTTTTGTAGGCGGCAAACTTCTCGTTCCAGCGCTGCTGGGCCTTTTCACCCTCTTCACGGGCATCCCAGGCTTTGTAGATCTCTTTCGGGATCTCGAATGCCGGGTATTTCCAGCCCAGCTTCTGGCGGGTCAGCGCCACTTCCTCTTCACCCAGCGCTGCGCCGTGCGCCTCTTCTTTACCCGCTTTATTCGGCGAGCCGAAGCCAATGACCGTGCGACAGATAATCAGGGACGGTTTATCCTTAACGCTTTGTGCTTCCTGAATGGCTTTTTTCAGCGCTTCAGGGTCATGCCCGTCGATTTCATGCACCACGTGCCAGTGGTAGGCCTCAAAACGTTTTGCCGTGTCGTCGGTAAACCAGCCCTCGGTTTCACCATCAATTGATATGCCGTTGTGATCGTAAAAACCGATCAGTTTGCCCAGCCCCAGCGTACCCGCAAGGGAACAGACCTCATGGGAAATACCCTCCATCAAACAGCCGTCGCCCATAAATACGTAGGTATAGTGATCGACAATCTCGTGATCCGGCTGGTTAAACTGTGCCCCCAGCGTGCGCTCGGCAATCGCCAGCCCTACGGCATTGGCTAACCCCTGGCCCAGCGGACCGGTGGTCGTTTCAACGCCTGGCGTATAGCCTAGCTCCGGGTGGCCCGGGGTTTTTGAGTGCAACTGACGGAAGTTTTTAAGCTCGTCGAGCGGCAGATCATAACCGGACAAATGCAGCAGGCTATAGAGCAGCATTGAAGCATGGCCGTTAGAGAGAATAAAACGGTCACGGTCATACCAGGTCGGGTCGTTTGGGTTGTGCTTCAGGAAGTCGTTCCACAGCACTTCGGCAATATCGGCCATCCCCATCGGTGCGCCTGGATGGCCGGAATTGGCTTTCTGCACGGCATCCATGCTGAGGGCGCGAATGGCATTGGCTAGCTCTTTACGGGACATAATTCACTCCATGGCAAGGTTAACGTTTGGCGGCGAGGAGGTCTTCAAGTTTACGCTGGTCGACGGCGAACTGGCGGATGCCTTCCGCCAGCTTATCGACAGCCATCGCGTCCTGGTTGTGCTCCCAGCGGAACTCTGCTTCGGTCAGGGCTTTCGGTTTTGGTAACACGGTGGAGGTTGGCACCAGCTTGCGTATCACCGTATCGTCTTTATCCTGCAGCTCTTTAAGCAGGTTAGGGGAGATGGTCAGACGGTCGCAGCCTGCCAGCGCCAGGATCTGCTCGGTGCGGCGGAAGCTGGCGCCCATCACGATGGTTTCGTAGCGGTGCTGTTTGTAATAGTCGTAGATATTACGCACCGATTTCACCCCAGGGTCTTCCTCCACCACGTACGGATCCATCGGCTGTTTCGCCTGATACCAGTCGTAGATGCGCCCGACAAACGGCGACACCAGATACACGCCCGCTTCGGCGCAGGCACGCGCCTGCGCAAATGAGAACAACAGCGTCAGGTTGCAGTGAATACCTTCTTTTTCAAGCACTTCTGCGGCGCGAATGCCTTCCCATGTTGAGGCAAGCTTAATCAATATGCGTGACTGATCGATGCCCTGCTCCTGATAGAGTTCCACCAGGCGGCGGGCTTTAGTGATGCTCTTTTCCCGATCGAAAGAGAGGCGGGCGTCTACTTCGGTAGAGACGCGTCCGGGGATACTTTTCAGAATTTCCGCACCGATATTCACCGCCAGCTTGTCGCTCGCCTCGGCGACCTGCTGCTCCTGCGTCTTTCCGCGTTGCTTGCCGTAGGCAAGGGCGTCATCAATCAGATGACTGAAATGGTCAAGCCCTGCCGCCTTGAGCAGCAGCGAGGGGTTGGTGGTCGCATCTTCCGGCTGATAGTGTCGAATCGACTCGATATCGCCGCTGTCGGCAACCACGGTGGTGAATTGTTTGATGCCGTCTAACTGGTTCATAAGTAATTACTCCTTGAAATTAAAAGAGTTAGATGAGTGCGTTAGTTCACACTTCTGTGAAAATCATGATCGACTTAACAGAAAAGCATAGCAGACGGGACAGCCATTGCTGTCTGCGACGGGTAACATGATTGTTATAAATTGATAACATTTTTTGCGCTGCAATGGTGAGAGTTTGGCTGCCTTCAAAGTTTGTGGGTTCGCCTGGGGCGATACTATGCAGCACGCCAGGGTGTGCATCAGGATCCTAACATCACCCTTATTGACCGATACGTGAAAGGAATAACAAGATGGATGATCAATTAAAACAGAGTGCCCTCGATTTTCACGAGTTTCCCGTTCCGGGTAAAATCCAGGTCTCCCCAACCAAACCGCTGGCGACCCAGCGCGATCTGGCGCTGGCCTACTCGCCCGGCGTGGCAGCCCCTTGTCTCGAAATAGAAAAAGATCCGCTCGCCGCCTACAAATACACCGCACGAGGTAACCTGGTGGCGGTTATCTCTAACGGTACTGCGGTGTTGGGCCTGGGGAACATTGGCGCGCTGGCCGGAAAACCGGTTATGGAAGGGAAGGGCGTTCTGTTCAAGAAATTTGCCGGCATTGACGTGTTCGATATCGAAGTGGACGAGCGGGATCCTGACAAATTCATCAACGTAGTCGCCGCGCTGGAACCGACCTTCGGCGGAATCAACCTCGAAGACATCAAAGCGCCGGAATGTTTCTACATTGAGCAGAAGCTGCGTGAACGTATGAACATTCCCGTGTTCCATGATGACCAGCACGGTACCGCGATTATCAGCACCGCCGCGATCCTCAACGGCCTGCGCGTGGTCGAGAAAACTCTTTCTGACGTGCGCATGGTAGTCTCCGGCGCGGGGGCTGCGGCAATCGCCTGTATGAACCTGCTGGTGGCGCTTGGCATGCAGAAACACAACATTGTGGTCTGTGATTCCAAAGGTGTTATCTACAAAGACCGCGAGCCGAACATGGCGGAAACCAAGGCGGCATACGCGGTGGAAGACGACGGTAAACGTACGCTGGATGACGTTATCGACGGCGCGGATATCTTCCTTGGCTGCTCGGGGCCGAAAGTGCTGACCCAGGAGATGGTGCAGAAGATGGCGCGTGCGCCAATGATCCTGGCGCTGGCCAACCCGGAACCCGAAATTCTGCCGCCGCTGGCGAAAGCGGTGCGTGAAGATGCGATTATCTGTACCGGGCGTTCTGACTACCCGAACCAGGTGAACAACGTGCTCTGCTTCCCGTTCATTTTCCGCGGTGCGCTGGACGTAGGCGCGACGGCTATTAACGAAGAGATGAAGCTGGCGGCGGTGCGTGCGATTGCGGAGCTGGCTCATGCAGAGCAGAGTGAAGTGGTGGCTTCTGCGTATGGCGATCAGGATCTGCGTTTTGGTCCGGACTACATCATTCCTAAACCGTTCGACCCGCGCCTGATTGTCAAAATTGCGCCCGCAGTCGCAAAAGCGGCGATGGACTCCGGCGTGGCAACGCGCCCGATTCAGGATTTCGCTGCTTACGTCGATAAACTTACCGAGTTTGTCTATAAAACCAACCTGTTCATGAAGCCCATCTTCTCTCAGGCCCGCGCGGCGGCAAAACGCGTGGTGCTGGCGGAAGGGGAAGAGGCGCGCGTGCTGCACGCGACCCAGGAGCTGATCACCTTAGGGCTGGCGAAACCGATCCTGATTGGTCGTCCGAGCGTGATTGAAATGCGTATTCAGAAGCTGGGGCTGCAGATTACGCCGGGCGTTGATTTTGAGATCGTTAACAACGAATCCGATCCGCGTTTCAAAGAGTACTGGAACGAATATTACGCGATCATGAAACGTCGTGGCATCACTCAGGAGCAGGCGCAGAAAGCGGTTATCAGTAACACCACGGTGATTGGGGCGATCATGGTCCATCGCGGTGAAGCGGATGCGCTGATCTGCGGTACCATCGGCGATTACCACGAGCATTTCAGCGTGGTGCAGGAGATCTTCGGCTATCGCGAAGGGGTACACACCGCCGGGGCGATGAACGCGCTGCTGCTGCCAAGCGGCAACACCTTTATTGCCGATACCTACGTTAATGACGATCCAGGCCCGGAAGAGCTGGCGGAAATCACCGTGCTGGCGGCGGAAACCGTGCGCCGCTTCGGTATTGAGCCGAAGGTTGCGCTGCTGTCTCACTCAAACTTCGGTTCGTCCAAATCAGCCGCGGCGTGCAAAATGCGCCAGACGCTGGAGCAGGTGCGTGAACGTGCGCCGGAACTGATGATTGACGGGGAAATGCACGGCGATGCCGCGCTGGTGGAGAGCATCCGTAATGAACGTATGCCGGACAGCCCGCTGAAAGGATCGGCAAACGTATTAATTATGCCGAACGTGGAAGCGGCGCGTATCAGCTACAACCTGCTGCGCGTCTCCAGCTCTGAAGGGGTCACCGTGGGGCCGGTGCTGATGGGCGTGGCGAAACCGGTGCACGTGTTAACACCGATTGCGTCGGTACGTCGTATTGTCAATATGGTGGCGCTGGCGGTGGTTGAGGCGCAGACGCAGCCGCTGTAAATCGGTTAAACCCAGTCCCGAACCTTAATAAACTCACTCAAGGCAGCCTCCGGGCTGCCTGCTTTCGGCTCGAAATTGTACTCCCAGCGCACCAGCGGCGGCATCGACATCAGAATCGACTCCGTGCGCCCGCCGGTCTGCAGGCCGAACAGCGTGCCGCGATCCCACACCAGGTTAAACTCGACGTAACGCCCACGGCGATAAAGCTGGAACTCGCGTTCCCGCACGCCGTAGTGGCAGTTTTTACGCCGCGCCACGATGGGCAAATACGCGTCGGTATAACCCTGGCCTACCGCCTGCATAAAGCGGAATGCGGTATCGAAATCCGGAGTGTTGAGATCGTCAAAGAACAGCCCGCCGATGCCGCGTTGTTCATCACGATGCTTAAGATAGAAATAGTCGTCACACCACTTTTTGTAGGTTGGGTAAACGTCTTCGCCAAAGGGCAGGCAGAGGTCCCGGGCGGTGGTGTGCCAGTGTACAGCGTCCTCTTCAACGCCGTAATACGGCGTCAAGTCAAAACCGCCACCGAACCACCAGACCGGTTCAGCCCCGGGTTTTTCGGCGATGAAAAAGCGCACGTTCGCATGGCTGGTCGGGACAAACGGGTTGTGCGGGTGCACCACCAGAGAGACGCCCATCGCTTCGAAGCTGCGGCCCGCCAGTTCAGGGCGATGCGCCGTCGCGGACGCGGGCATCGCATCCCCGTGAACGTGGGAAAAATTAACCCCGGCCTGTTCAAATATACCGCCGTTGCGCAGCACGCGGCTGCGACCGCCGCCGCCCGCTTCACGCCGCCAGCTCTCTTCCTGAAATTCACCGCCGTCTGCGGCGGTCAGTTTCTGGCAAATCTCATCCTGCAACTGCAGCAAGAATGCTTTTACCCGCTGTGCATTGGGTTTCATCAACGTTTCCTGGAGTGGGCTTTTTGATTATCGAACCAGTTAAAGTAACTGATGACCCCGGAGGCAATGGCGTTGGCGATCTTCTGGCGAAACGCCGTGGTGCCGAGCAGCCGCTCTTCTTCGGGATTAGTAATGAAGGAGGTCTCGACCAGTACCGACGGAATCGAGGGGGATTTCAGTACCACGAACGCCGCCTGTTCCGTGCCTTTACTGTGCAGACGGTGCACTGGCTTTATCTTCTTCAGAATGTGCGATCCGAGCGTCAGACTGTTTTTGATGGTATCGGTTTGCACGAGGTCAAACAGCACCTGCTGCAACAGATGATCTTTGTCGGTCGCTTTTTTGCCTGCCACCTCATCCGCGCGGTTTTCGCGGTCGGACAAGTATTTTGCCATCGCGCTGCTGGCGCCACGGTTGGAGAGCGCAAACACTGAAGCGCCCGCCGCGGAGGGATTGGTAAAACCGTCTGCATGGATCGACATAAACAGGTCTGCACCGTGCTGGTGGGCGATCTCTACCCGGTCGTACAAAGGAATGAAAGTATCGCCAGAGCGCGTCAGGCGAGCGTCAATGCCGTGGTTGCGCAAAATGGTGCGCACGTTTTTGGCAATCGCCAGTACGACGTGCTTCTCTTTCGACCCGTTCCTGCCGATAGCGCCGGTATCAATACCGCCATGGCCCGGGTCAAGCATCACCAGGCGCTTTGCGCCAGGTTTTTTAGCCCTGGGTTTACTGTGTCCGTTACTGGTTTTGAGCGTGCTCTCGTCTTTTGCCTGAGCCTGCTTAGCAATGCCTGTTAACGTTAAGGCCGCCAGCCCCGCTTTGAGAACCTGACGACGCGATGTGAGTGCTTTTAAGGGTTTGAATGTGCTCATGCGGCCTGAATTGTAAAAATTGCGGTCATGGTGTTATATCGTATCGTGTTTACCGTTACGACTGTCCTGAATAGGAATTGTTTTACTTTTCATTTCAATACGTGACAAAGTGACATTATGCCAAATTTTGGCGAGTTTTTCCCCGCTTATTGGCTATTGCAGGCGTTCGCGCCATAATCACTGTTTTTAAACCTGAAAAGGCGGTTAATACCATGGAGATACGCGTTTTTCGCCAGGAAGATTTCGAAGAGGTGATCACCCTTTGGGAGCGCTGCGATCTGCTACGTCCGTGGAACGATCCAGAAATGGACATCGAACGTAAGGTGAATCATGACGTCACGCTGTTCCTTGTTGCCGAAGTAAACGCTGAAGTGGTGGGAACGGTAATGGGCGGTTATGACGGTCATCGCGGTTCGGCCTATTATCTGGGTGTTCACCCGGAGTATCGGGGACGGGGTATTGCCAATGCGCTGCTTAATCGTCTGGAAAAGAAATTGATTGCCCGCGGCTGCCCGAAAATTCAGATCATGGTGCGGGAAGATAACGACGTGGTGCTGGGCATGTATGAACGTTTGGGCTATGAACATGCTGATGCGTTGAGTTTGGGCAAGCGTTTGATTGAAGATGAAGAGTATTGATAACCCTTCGGCTGCTCACCCCACCCCCCCGTTTGCGCGTCTGTTTTAGGCATTAGCGAGATTAACATGGCACTTTTTGCCGATGTCGCAATCCAACAAGCGTTGATTTAACACGTAAGGACGTTTCAATGAAATCGCTGCGTTTACTTTTATGCGCCCTCCCGCTGGCCTTAACCGGCTGCTCAACCCTTTCTGCCGTTAACTGGTCTGCAGCTTATCCGTGGAACTGGTTTGGCTCCTCAACGAAGGTGACCGAAAAGGGCGTGGGCAAAATTACCGCCGTGACGGCGCTAGACCAGGACGCCATAGGGGATGCGCTGAGCAGTGACTATCGCCTGCGCAGCGGCATGAAGACGGAAAATGGCAGCATTGTGCACTATTTCGAAGCGCTGAAGGGCGACAAGCTGGCGCTGGTGATTAACGGCAATAAAGGCACGGTTAACCATATTGCGGTGCTGGATGAGGATATCCCGACGGCAAGCGGTGTCAGCGTGGGTACGCCATTTAGCGAGCTATACAAACAAGCCTACGGCAACTGCAACAGCGTGCCGTCCGACGATAAGGTTACGGTGGAGTGTCAGGCCGAAGGTAGCACGCACATTAGTTATCTCTTCTCCGGCGACTGGAGCGGTCCGCAAGGGTTAATGCCGTCTGACGACACCCTGAAAAACTGGAAAGTGAGCCAAATTATCTGGAAGCAGTAATTTGCGTCGGAACAAACCGCCTGGCTAAAAAAGCGGGTATAATCGCCGCCATCAATGCCACGCTGTCGTGGCATATTTTTTCAGGAGGAGCGATGTCTCAGGTTCAGAGTGGCATTTTGCCAGAACATTGCCGCGCGGCGATTTGGATTGAAGCCAATGTCAGAGGGGATGTGGATGCCCTGCGTGCGGCCAGCAAAATATTTGTCGATAAACTGGCCACCTTCCAGGCCACATTTCCTGATGCCCATCTGGGCGCGGTTGTCGCTTTCGGCAATAACGTCTGGCACCAGTTGAGCGGGGGGGAAGGGGCGCAGGAGCTGAAAGACTTCATCCCTTATGGTAAAGGTCTTGCGCCAGCCACCCAGTACGATGTGTTGATTCATATTCTCTCATTGCGTCACGACGTGAACTTCTCGATCGCCCAGGCGGCGATGGCAGCCTTTGGCGGCAGCATTGAGGTACAGGAAGAAATACACGGTTTCCGTTGGGTGGAAGATCGCGATTTAAGCGGTTTCGTCGACGGAACAGAAAACCCGGCGGGCGAAGACATCCGCCGTGACGTGGCCGTCATCAAAGAGGGCATAGATGCGGGCGGCAGCTATGTTTTTGTTCAGCGCTGGGAGCACAACTTAAAGCAGCTTAACCGCATGAGCGTGCATGACCAGGAGATGATGATGGGTCGCACCAAAGATGCTAATGAAGAGATTGACGGCGACGCCCGTCCGGTTACCTCGCATCTGACCCGCGTCGATCTCAAAGAGGACGGTAAAGGGCTGAAGATTGTCCGCCAGAGCCTGCCATACGGCACGGCTAGCGGTACGCACGGCCTCTATTTCTGCGCCTACTGCGCGCGGCTGTACAACATCGAACAACAGCTGTTAAGTATGTTCGGTGATACCGACGGCAAGCGCGACGCGATGCTGCGCTTCACCAAACCGGTGAGCGGTGGCTACTACTTCGCCCCGTCCGTCGAGCGCCTGCTGGCGCTTTAACACCCCTTACCCTAACCCTCTCCGCACAGGAGAGGGGAGCGTACCCTTATTCCCTTTTCTGCTTCTAAATCACCAAACGGTATATAAAACCGTTACTCCTTTCGTACTCGTTATAAATATTATGGCCATAAGATAGTCATCACATTTATAAGGGTGCGCAATGGCCGTTACTGTACTGAAAAAAGGATCGCTGGCGCTGGCGGGATTACTGCTGGTGGCGCAGGCGCAGGCCACTGAGCTGTTGAACAGCTCCTATGATGTCTCACGCGAGCTTTTTGCCGCCCTTAACCCACAGTTTCAACAACAATGGGCGAAAAACAATAACGGTGACAAGTTAACTATTAAGCAGTCTCACGCCGGTTCGTCCAAACAGGCGCTGGCGATCCTGCAGGGTCTGAAGGCCGACGTGGTGACCTACAATCAAGTGACCGATGTGCAGATCCTGCACGATAGAGGCAAGCTGATCCCGGCAAACTGGCAGAGCCGTCTGCCAAACAACAGTTCGCCGTTCTACTCCACCATGGGCTTCCTGGTGCGCAAGGGCAACCCGAAGAATATTCACGACTGGAACGACCTTGTGCGTTCGGACGTCAAATTGATTTTCCCTAACCCTAAAACCTCCGGTAATGCGCGTTATACCTATCTGGCGGCATGGGGTGCAGCGGATAAAGCAGACGGTAACGACAAAGCGAAAACCGAGCAGTTCATGACGCAGTTCCTGAAAAACGTCAAAGTATTCGATACCGGCGGCCGTGGGGCGACAACTACCTTCGCCGAGCGGGGGCTGGGTGATGTGCTGATAAGCTTTGAATCCGAAGTGAATAACATCCGTAAGCAGTATGAAGCGCAGGGTTTTGAAGTCGTTATCCCGAAAACCAATATTCTGGCGGAGTTCCCGGTAACGTGGGTGGATAAAAACGTGCAGGCTAATAATACCGAGAAAGCGGCGAAAGCGTATCTCAACTATCTGTACAGCCCGCAGGCGCAGGCGGTGATTGTCGATTATTACTACCGCGTGAACAATCCGGACGTGATGAACAAACTGAAAGATAAATTCCCCCAGACCGACCTGTTCCGCGTGGAAGACCATTTTGGCTCCTGGCCTGATGTCATGAAAACGCACTTTGTCAGCGGCGGTGAGTTAGACAAATTGCTGGCGGCGGGGCGTAAGTAATGTTTGCAGTTTCCTCCAGACGCGTGCTGCCAGGCTTTACCTTAAGCCTCGGGACTAGCCTGCTGTTCGTCTGTCTGATTTTGCTTTTACCGCTCAGCGCGCTGGTGGTACAGCTTTCTGAGATGAGCTGGGCGCAGTATTGGGACGTGATTACTAACCCGCAGGTCGTCGCGGCCTACAAGGTGACGCTGCTGTCGGCGTTTGTGGCCTCAATTTTCAATGGCGTGTTCGGCCTGCTGATGGCGTGGATTTTAACCCGTTACAGATTCCCCGGCCGCACGTTGCTTGACGCGCTTATGGATCTGCCGTTTGCGCTGCCTACCGCCGTTGCTGGCTTAACGCTGGCCTCGCTCTTTTCCGTGAACGGTTTTTACGGCGAGTGGCTGGCGAAATTTGATATTAAAGTGACTTACACCTGGCTCGGTATTGCCGTGGCGATGGCCTTTACCAGCATCCCCTTTGTGGTGCGCACCGTGCAGCCCGTGCTGGAAGAGTTAGGTCCGGAGTACGAAGAGGCCGCTGAAACGCTGGGGGCCACGCGGCTGCAAAGTTTCCGCAAAGTTGTCCTGCCGGAGCTGTCTCCTGCGCTTCTGGCAGGCGTTGCGCTGTCGTTTACCCGTAGCCTCGGCGAATTTGGCGCGGTCATCTTTATTGCCGGAAATATTGCGTGGAAAACAGAGGTGACGTCGCTAATGATTTTTGTGCGTTTGCAGGAGTTCGATTACCCGGCAGCCAGCGCTATTGCCTCGGTGATCCTCGCCGCATCGCTTTTGCTGCTGTTCTCTATTAATACTCTGCAAAGTCGCTTTGGTCGACGTGTGGTAGGTCACTGATGGCGGAAGTTTCTCAATTGACGCGCTATGACGCTCCCCGTTTTAACGGGGGAAAATGGTTTCTGATTGGGACCGGGATGGTGGTTTCGGCATTTATACTCGTCGTGCCAATGGTCTACATCTTTGTGCAGGCTTTCAGCAAGGGGATTATGCCCGCGCTGCAAAACCTGGCTGACCCGGACATGCTGCATGCCATCTGGCTGACGGTAATGATTGCCCTGATTACCGTGCCGGTGAATTTAGTTTTCGGCGTGCTGCTGGCCTGGCTGGTTACGCGCTTTAACTTTCCAGGCCGTCAGCTGTTGCTGACGTTGCTGGACATTCCTTTTGCGGTGTCACCGGTTGTGGCGGGTTTAGTCTATCTGCTCTTTTACGGCTCGAACGGCCCGCTGGGCGGCTGGCTGGATGAGCACAACCTGCAGATTATGTTCGCCTGGCCGGGTATGGTGCTGGTCACGGTCTTTGTAACCTGTCCCTTTGTGGTGCGTGAGCTGGTGCCAGTGATGTTAAGCCAGGGGAGTCATGAAGACGAAGCGGCGGTGTTGCTGGGCGCATCCGGCTGGCAGATGTTCCGCCGCGTGACGCTACCCAACATTCGCTGGGCGCTGCTTTACGGCGTGGTGCTGACCAATGCCCGTGCGATTGGCGAATTCGGCGCCGTGTCGGTGGTATCCGGCTCGATCCGCGGTGAAACCCTGTCGCTGCCGCTACAGATTGAGCTACTGGAACAGGACTACAACACCGTCGGTTCCTTTACTGCCGCAGCGTTACTGACGCTGATGGCGATTTTGACCCTGTTTTTGAAGAGTGTGGTGCAGTGGCGTTTAGAGAATCAGGAAAAACGTCAGCATCAGGAGGGAAATCATGAGCATTGAGATTGCCAATATTAAGAAGTCTTTTGGTCGCACCCAGGTGCTGAATGATATCTCGCTGGATATCCCTTCCGGGCAAATGGTGGCGCTGCTGGGGCCGTCCGGTTCCGGTAAAACCACGCTGCTGCGTATTATCGCCGGGCTTGAGCACCAGACAAGCGGGCACATTCGTTTCCATGGCACCGACGTAAGTCGACTGCACGCGCGCGATCGTAAGGTTGGTTTTGTGTTCCAGCATTACGCGCTGTTCCGCCATATGACCGTGTTCGATAACATCGCCTTTGGCCTGACGGTGCTCCCGCGTCGTGAACGCCCCAACGCGGCGACCATCAAAGCAAAAGTGACCAAACTGCTGGAGATGGTGCAACTTGCGCATCTGGCGGATCGCTTCCCGGCGCAGCTGTCCGGCGGGCAGAAGCAGCGCGTCGCACTGGCGCGTGCCCTCGCCGTGGAACCGCAAATCCTGCTGCTGGATGAACCTTTCGGCGCGCTGGATGCGCAGGTGCGTAAAGAGCTCAGGCGCTGGCTGCGTCAGTTGCATGAAGAGTTGAGGTTCACCAGCGTCTTCGTCACACACGATCAGGAAGAGGCAATGGAGGTGGCCGACCGGGTCGTGGTCATGAGCCAGGGAAATATTGAGCAGGTAGACGAGCCGGAACAGTTGTGGCGTGAACCAGCAACGCGCTTTGTGCTTGAATTTATGGGGGAAGTAAACCGTCTGCAGGGCACCATTCGCGGCGGACAGTTCCACGTCGGCGCACACCGCTGGCCGCTGGGCTATACCTCTGCGCATCAAGGGCCAGTCGATCTGTTCCTGCGTCCGTGGGAAGTGGATGCGAGCCGCCGCACCAGCCTGGATTCCCCGCTGCCGGTGCAGGTGCTTGAAGCTAGCCCTAAAGGGCACTACACCCAATTGGTGGTACAGCCGCTGGGCTGGTATACCGAGCCGCTGACGGTGGTCATGCGTGGCGAAGAACCTCCGTACCGCGGCGAGCGCTTGTTTGTAGGTCTGCAGCATGCCCGCATTTATCACGGCAACGAACGTATTGAGACGTGCGGGGATATTGCTCTGGCCGCGTCAGCCTGATAGGTTATCGCGTATGTTTTTCGCCCGGTGGCGTAATGCTTACCGGGCTTTTTATTGAGCAAAAATCGTGAATTCACTCGAACACACCATCGGCAACACGCCTCTGGTCAAACTTCAGCGCATGGGGCCGGATAACGGCAGCGAAATTTGGGTCAAACTCGAAGGCAATAATCCGGCAGGCTCGGTGAAGGACCGGGCGGCGTTGTCGATGATTGTGCAGGCCGAAAAGCGCGGCGAGATTAAGCCCGGAGACGTGCTTATTGAAGCCACCAGCGGTAATACCGGCATTGCTCTGGCGATGATCGCGGCCCTGAAAGGCTATCGTATGAAACTGCTGATGCCGGATAACATGAGCCAGGAGCGTCGTGCCGCCATGCGGGCATACGGGGCCGAGCTGATTCTGGTGACTAAAGAGCAGGGGATGGAAGGCGCGCGTGACCTGGCGCTTGAAATGGCTGAACGCGGCGAAGGTAAACTCCTCGACCAGTTTAATAACCCGGATAACCCCTACGCGCACTACACCACCACCGGCCCGGAAATCTGGCGGCAAACGGGCGGGCGTATCACCCATTTTGTCTCCAGCATGGGCACCACCGGCACCATTACCGGGGTATCGCGTTTTCTGCGCGAGCAGGATAAAGCCGTTACCATCGTCGGCCTGCAGCCGGAAGCGGGGAGCAGTATTCCGGGTATTCGCCGCTGGCCCGCGGAGTATATGCCGGGCATTTATAATGCTCAGCTTGTGGACCAGGTGCTGGATCTTCATCAGCGCGAGGCGGAGAATACCATGCGCGAACTGGCCGTACGTGAAGGTATCTTCTGTGGCGTCAGTTCAGGCGGCGCGGTAGCCGGGGCGCTCCGGGTGGCAAAGGCGGCTCCGGGCGCGGTGGTGGTCGCAATAATCTGCGATCGCGGGGATCGTTATCTCTCTACCGGCGTCTTTGGTGAAGAGAGTTATACGCAGGGGGCGGGGATTTAAGCGTCATGGAGATGATTTTATTCCGGGACAACACCCGGGCGCAGCAAACCGATATTGTCGCGGTGCAGTCTCAGGTGGTGTACGGCAGTGTGGGGAACAGCATCGCGGTGCCGAATATTCGTACTCATCAGCTAAACGTCACGGCGGTGCCAACGGTTCTGTTCAGCAATACGCCGCACTACGATACCTTCTACGGCGGGGTGATCCCCGATGAGTGGTTTAGTGGCTATCTGAAGGCGCTGGAAGAGCGCGACGTATTACGCGAGCTTAAAGCGGTCACCACCGGCTATATGGGCAGTGCCAGCCAGATTAAACTGCTGGCGCAGTGGCTTAAGGCCATCAAGGTACAGCATCCTGATTTGCTGGTGCTTGTCGACCCGGTAATGGGCGACATCGACAGCGGAATGTACGTCAAGCCGGATATCCCTGAAGCCTATCGTCAGCATCTGCTGCCCCTGGCGCAGGGGATCACGCCAAACGTGTTCGAACTCGAAGTATTGAGCGGTAAACAGTGCCGGACCCCTGAAAGCGCCATTATGGCCGCTCAGGCGCTGCTTTCTGACACGCTGAAGTGGGTCGCCATCACCAGTGCGCCGGTTGCAGACGATGCGGATAGCATCCACGTGGTGCTGGTCAGCAAAGAGGGTGTGACCGTCAGCGCACATCCGCGTGTCAAGACAGATCTCAAAGGAACGGGCGATCTGTTTTGCTCAGAGCTGGTCTGCGGCATTGTAGAAGGTGAAACCGTGGCGAATGCTATTCGCCGCGCGGGCGACCGTGTCACCAGGATAATGGTCTACACCCATGAAAAAGGCTATGACGAACTTATCCTGCCCGGTTAAACAAAAATAGCGCCCGAAGGCGTAATGCTGGTCATTAAGGTGACCAGCATTACAGCAAGCTCAATTTTTCGCTCCTGTCCAAAATAATACATCATCACCACACATAGCTTACATAAGTGGTCTCATTTAAGCTCTGTCGAGCTAATTAAATGACATTTTAATAATGGCATAATACGATAGATACATCGCTGCCTTGGGTAAATATTATTTCAGGTAAGGGGACTTACATCCTTACCCCTCTTACCCTATTACGTTCATTGCCTGATGAGACAGTATTATGCCGATACCCTCCTGTTCTAAACTTGCATTAAGCAGCTCGACTAAATTAGATGCATTCACGGAAAGAGAAGCAACGGAGAATTTTCATGAAATGATTTCTACATGGAGAATTAAAAATCATTCTGGAGAAGATCGCGATATGGCAGCAAGATGCATCCAGGAATGCTATGACAAGGAAACTACAGACCTTGATTTTGAGGGGTTGGGTTTATCCTCTTTGCCCGCTATTTTACCCCCCTCTGTAAGGAAAGTTAATCTTGCTAATAATAATCTGACTAATTTTCATGAGCACATACTCCCTTTGATTTCGAAAGGTATAGAGGTTAGTTACGAAGGTAACCCATGCTGTACCATTGGTAATAAAAGTTACAAATACGAAAAAATTGCACAAAACACACCCATATTATTTCAGTGGTCACTTTTAAAAGAAAATTCAGCCAAATATCAAAACGCTGATTGCCCAATGCCGCCTTGCTACATCGATAACATCCTCAATACGTGCAATATAGAAACTAACAGGCGAGTGGGTATATTCATTTCAGGCGTTCTTACTGAAAACCAGAAAAAATATCTGGAGAGGTTGTGTCTAAAGCAGCATAATTTGGAAATAATATATGCTGACGACATTGACTTTAGCGATTATGGCAATAAGAAATGCACATCCATCTTAAGTGAGTTAATGGAGAGTTTTCTTACCGAGGCAGAGAAAAATAATGAACCACCGGAGTATATTGAAGAATGTATGCATCAATATGAAAGGGTATTAAAGAAAATGGATGCACGGAACCCAGAGTTGACAATGTTTGATGTATGTACTTCATTTGAGGATTATAATACTGTTGATTTTTATCGAGCTATGTTTATGTTAAAATGAAAAAAGATATTTAGCGAGGTGGGTAAAAAAAATAATATAAAAGATAACGAAGTACTAAGCCTGAATGAAATTGAAGAGAACGGTGCGCTGATCTATTTTGATGTTGATATGAGACTTAATGCACCATTAGGTGATGTCTGGCTTCCTGACGGAGTGGGGATTTACCATGCCGCTAAGAAAACACCAACACTGGAAAATAGTATTCAGGCTGTTAATCGAGCCAATCACCCTGCGTTGAGAAATGTTATCCAATCCATTGAAGTCGACTTTCTCGGAAAGGTTACGCCTGGAGCGGTGTATGCAAGCTTTGTTCGCACATTAGAAACCTATTTCACCCCTAAGAAAAACGAATGCCTTTCAGAATTTATTGCTTTCCCGCTTCAGCATATGATTCCTGACGAGAGTCAGAATAATGGGGTCGTATCGTATAATCATACCCTCTAACTTCGACAGCGTATCGGCGACCAGCGCAATTGACCTTGCGGCACAACTTGCAGAGCAAACGCCGGAACACACGCTAATGCTCATGGACAAAGGTTTTTTACACCACTGGCAGTCCGGGGGCGTGAAGAAACACGGGTTAATTCTGCACAAAAAGAACGCTCAGTATCAGGTGATACAAAAGCCGGGTAAGGGGAGAATGAAATCGTTAAGCTAAATGTTTCTCCACAGGCGAGTTTGTATCTGACAGCCCAACTAAGCCTGTTCCCGGCAGTATCACCGGGTGAAATCCCGAAGTTATTAAATGAGATACTGGCCATGGCGAAGAGTTTTGTGCTGGTGGAACGCAGGGTGAGACATTATCCACGAGCAGTAAAAAAGAAGCCGCAACGCTACGCGTTGCGGCTACCTTCAAAAGCTTAACTGACAAGCATTAGCCCGAAGGCGCCTTTTTCTGTGCGGCAAGAATTACTTCTTAATGCGGATAACCGGGGTTTCACCCACGGTGACGCTGCCAGACAGTTTGGTCAGTTCTTTGATCTCATCCATGTTGGAGATAACCACCGGCGTCAGGGTAGACTTGGCTTTCTCTTCCAGCAGTGGCAGATCGAATTCAATAACCGGGTCGCCAACTTTAACACGCTGGCCTTCTTCTGCGATACGTTTGAAACCTTCACCCTTCAGTTCAACGGTGTCGATACCGAAGTGAACGAACAGTTCGATACCGCTATCAGATTCGATAGAGAACGCGTGATTGGTTTCAAAAATTTTACCGATGGTGCCGTCAACTGGAGCAACCATTTTGTTGCCGGTTGGTTTGATAGCAATGCCATCACCAACGATTTTCTCAGCAAACACAACATCCGGCACGTCTTCGATATTGACGATCTCGCCGGAGAGCGGAGCAACAATCTCAATAGTTCCGGAGTCGTTATTGCTTTTGTCACCGAACAGTTTACTAAATAAACCCATTAGACTTATCTCCTAAGCAGTAATTTGGGCCGCATCTCGTGGATTAGCAGATTGTTTTTTCTTCAATGAACTTGTTAACCAGCGTCATTAACTCGTCCGTTGTCGGTTGAGCAAGAGCCTGCTCTGCTAATACCTTCGCATCTTTGAAGTTCGTGTTACGGATGATCTTCTTAATGCGCGGGATGGAAATGGCACTCATAGAGAATTCGTCCAGACCCATACCCAGCAACAGAAGTGTAGCACGTTCATCGCCTGCAAGCTCACCACACATGCCAGTCCATTTACCTTCTGCGTGAGAAGCATCAATAACTTGCTTGATAAGCGTCAGCACTGATGGGGACATTGGCTGGTAGAGATGCGAAATCATATCATTACCACGGTCAACTGCCAGGGTGTACTGCGTTAAATCATTGGTACCGATACTGAAGAAATCCACTTCTTTAGCTAAATGACGCGCAATCGTTGCCGCGGCAGGGGTTTCTACCATTACGCCAACTTCGATGGTCTCGTCAAAGGCTTTACCTTCGTCACGCAGTTCCTGCTTGTAGATTTCAATCTCTTTCTTCAGTGTACGCACTTCTTCAACAGAGATGATCATCGGGAACATGATGCGCAGTTTGCCGAAAGCGGAAGCACGCAGGATTGCGCGAACCTGGTCACGCAGGATCTCTTTACGATCCATGGCGATACGCACGGCACGCCAGCCCAGGAACGGGTTCTCTTCTTTCGGGAAATTCATGTACGGCAGCTCTTTGTCGCCACCGATGTCCATGGTACGCACGATAACCGCCTGCGAGCCACAGGCTTCAGCCACGGCTTTGTATGCGGCAAACTGCTCTTCTTCAGTTGGTAGCGCGTCACGGTCCATGAACAGGAATTCAGTACGATACAGACCCACACCTTCCGCACCGTTGCGCTCAGCGCCTTCGACGTCACGGACGGTACCGATGTTAGCGCACACTTCTACCTGATGGCCGTCCAGCGTAATCGCCGGCAGGTCTTTCAGTTTAGCGAGTTCCGCTTTCTCGGAGGCAACCTGCTCCTGAACGGCGCGAAGTTGCTCGATCTCTTCATTAGTAGGGTTAACGTAAACCAGGTTGTTGACGGCATCCAGAATCAGATAATCGTCGTTTTTTACCTGAGAGGTGACGCTACCGGTTCCCACGATGGCAGGCAGTTCCAGAGAACGCGCCATGATCGAGGTGTGGGAGGTACGGCCACCCGCATCAGTGATGAAACCCAGCACCTTGTTCAGGTTCAGCTGTGCGGTTTCAGACGGGGTCAGGTCAGCGGCAACCAGGATAACTTCATCCTGAATGGCGCTCAAATCGATGATCGCCAGACCGAGGATATTGCGCAGCAGGCGCTTACCGATGTCACGCACGTCAGCCGCACGTTCTTTCAGGTATTCATCATCCAGTTCTTCCAGGGCAGTTGCCTGACCTTCGATAACTTCATGCGCAGCCGCGTCGGCCGTCATGCCTTTATCTTTAATCAGGGCTATGATTTCCTGCTCCAGCTCCTCATCTTCGAGCAGCATGATGTGCCCTTCGAAGATGGCTTCTTTTTCTTCACCGAAAGTTTCGCCAGCTTTAGTTTTGATGGTTTCCAGTTGCGCAGATGCCTTGGCACGACCGCTCAGAAAACGTTCAACTTCCTGATCAACCTTGTCGGCAGAAATTTTTTTCCGGTCAATGACGATTTCGTCTTCTTTCAACAGCAGTGCTTTGCCGAAAGCGATACCCGGGGATGCTAAAATGCCTGAAATCATAACCCTACCTTACTTGTGACTGATATTGAAAAGAACCCGTAAACTTACTCGAGCTCTGCCATCAGTTTAACCAGATGCTCAACTGCTTTCTGCTCGTCTTCACCTTCTGCAGAGAGGGTGACAACGGTACCCTGAGTCAGGCCCAGAGTCTGCAGTTTAAACAGGCTTTTTGCGCTAGCGCTTTTGCCGTTGGAAGTCACAGTGATTTCAGATGCGAAGCCTTTTGCTTCTTTAACAAACTGAGCAGCAGGGCGGGTATGCAGACCGTTCGGAGCGGTAATAGTAACTTCTTGCTGGAACATTGTATTTCCCCAACTTATAGGTTTAGTGTTGTGGAACTAAAGTCTAGCCTGGCGACTCAACTTTAGCCTGTATAGTTAGCGCTGACGTTTCTATCGTCATTAAACATTATGCAGCGAAAGCAAGACTTGAACCAAATCATAAAATCGATTCAGCATGGCTATTTCGTTCACTCATTAATTTCGCGCATCAAAATAATTGCTGGTTTAAATACCAGACCCAACGGGGTGAATCAATGCCAGGAGAGGCAAAACTTTGAAGCAGACCACAAAAAAGCACCCGGAAAGGTGCTTTTTTACGCGTTTTTAACATACTGGCATTACTGTTGCAGTTCTTTTTCCGTAAAGAGATCGGCAAACAATGCTGTACTTAAGTAACGCTCACCCGAGGAAGGCAGGATAACCACAATATTCTTATTGGTAAAGGTCTCATCTTCCTGAAGTTTGAGCGCTGCCGCAACCGCAGCGCCGGAAGAGATACCCGCCAGAATGCCTTCTTCATCCATTAGACGGCGTGCGGTAGAGATTGCTTCTTCATTACTGATGGCAACAACTTTATCGATAAGCTTAAGATCCAGGTTACCCGGAATGAAGCCTGCCCCGATACCCTGAATTTTGTGCGGACCCGGTTTAATTTCTTCCCCCGCCAGCGCCTGAGCGATGACAGGAGAGTCTGTCGGTTCAACGGCCACGGCAATCAGATCTTTTTTACCTTTTGTGCCTTTGATATAGCGCGTCACTCCGGTTAAGGTACCGCCGGTCCCTACGCCGGAGATAAATACATCAACCTGACCGTCTGTATCTTCCCAGATCTCCGGGCCAGTGGTTTTTTCATGGATTTCCGGGTTAGCCGGATTGCTGAACTGCTGAAGCAGCAGATATTTAGCCGGATCGCTGGCTACAATCTCTTCCGCTTTCTGGATAGCGCCCTTCATACCTTTCGCGCCTTCGGTCAGGACCAGGTTCGCGCCCAGCGCTTTCAGCAGTTTACGTCGTTCCACGCTCATGGTTTCTGGCATAGTCAGCGTCAGCTTGTAGCCGCGCGCTGCTGCTACGTAGGCCAGCGCGATACCGGTGTTACCGCTGGTCGGTTCAACCAGCTCAACGCCAGGCTTCAGCACGCCACGTTTTTCAGCATCCCAAATCATGTTTGCACCGATGCGGCATTTAACGCTGAAGCTTGGGTTACGAGATTCGACCTTCGCCAGAATGCGTCCATTACCGATACGGTTCAGTCGAACCAGGGGCGTATGACCGATAGTCAGCGAGTTGTCTTCATAAATCTTACTCATGGCCTGTCCTTAACTGTATGAAATTGGGATACCAACTCAGCATACCTGCTGAATAAGTCTGGGGAAGTAAGGAATTCGTATATCTATATGCTGATGGGAAATAATGCCATCCAGTATGGAATAAGGGCGGCATAAGCCACCCCGTGTTTACACATTTTTGCATTACTTCCATAACGCGTGCTGCGCTCGATAGCAATCCACCCACATGGCCGTCGCGCCGCAGACCGCAACCGGCATGATGAACAGATTCAGGAACGGAATCAGGGTGAAAAGACTGGTGAGTGCGCCAAACTGCATATTGGCGACCTTCTGCGTGCGCAACGCGGCGCGCATCTCCTTAAACGGCACTTTGTGGTTATCGAACGGGTAGTCGCAATATTGAATAGCCAGCATCCAGGCGCTGAACAGGAACCACAGCACCGGGGCCACCGTCTGGCCAATGCCGGGCACAAAATAGAGAATAAGCAGCACGATCGCACGCGGGAGGTACCAGGCAAATTTTTGCCACTCTCGCTTCATGATGCGCGGAACATCCTTCACGACCCCCAGCACGCCGGTATCGGGCGGGGTGGCGCCGGTAAGACGCGCTTCTAACTGCTCTGCCAGCAGCCCGTTAAAGGGTGCGGCTATCCAGTTTGCGAGGGTTGAAAAGAAATAACCGAACACCAGCAGCACCGAGATGACCACAACCGGCCACAGCAAATAACTTAACCACTGCAGCCAGTCCGGAACATGGCTCATGATGGCCGGCACCCAGCTTTCGAGCCTGGTGAATAGCCACCAGAAGGCACCGCCCATCAGGATGATATTGATCAGTAATGGCAAAATCACAAAGCGGCGAATGCCAGGCAGGGAGACCAGTTTCCAGCCCTGAGAAAAATACCAAACGCCGCTGCGTGGGGATGACGTAGATGTTGAAACCATAACCAGGCTGTACTCCTTTTACACAACCAGTGAAATTGCCCGCCTATATTATCCAGTTACGGAGCAATGACCAGTTCGGAAATGTTCGAAAAAACAGCAAAAAGCACGATTTAGCACATCTTTATGCTGTGAATGCTCCGCGCACACTTGCACTTGACGTCAACGGCAAATACTCTTAGTGAGTAAATGTTTGCCGTGGTGGCAAGGTGTTAGAACAACAGAGAATATAATGATGCAGGATTTGCGTCTGATATTAATCATTGTTGGCGCGATCGCCATAATCGCTTTACTGGTCCATGGTTTTTGGACCAGTCGTAAAGAGCGTTCTTCTATGTTTCGCGATCGCCCACTGAAGCGCATGAAATCCAGTCGAGATGACGATGACAGTGAAGATGATATCGCAGGCAGCGACGACGGCGTGGGTGAAGTTCGTGTTCATCGGGTCAATACTGCGCCTGGCGCAGCGCATGGGGAGCATGAAGCCCCCCGCACTGCGCAGCACCAGTATCAACCGCCGTATGCTTCCGCACAGCCGCGCCAGCCTGCGCAAGAGCCAGTGCGTCAGCAACCGCCACCGCCGGTCCAGCAGCCTGTCGCGCCTCAGCCGGTAATACAACCCCCGGTTCAACAACAGCCTGTGCACCAGCCCCAGCCGGTACAACCACCGACGCAGCAGCCTGTTTATGTGCAGCCTGCGCCAGTACCGCAGCCCGCGCCTCTCGTTGAGCCAGAGCCCGTTGTCGAGCCGGAACCGGTTGTTGAAAAGCCGCAGCGTAAAGAGGCGGTGATCATCATGAACGTAGCCGCGCATCATGGCACACAACTTAATGGTGAACTGCTGCTGAACAGCATTGAACAAGCAGGGTTCAAGTTTGGCGACATGAATATTTTCCATCGTCACCTTAGCCCTGACGGCAGCGGCCCGGCGCTGTTTAGCCTGGCGAATATGGTTAACCCGGGTACCTTTGATCCGGAAATGACTGGTGATTTTGTGACCCCGGGGCGTAACGATTTTTATGCAGGTGCCGTCCTACGGTGACGAACTGCAGAACTTCAAGCTGATGCTGCAGTCCGCTCAGCACATAGCCGATGAAGTCGGCGGTGTGGTGCTTGACGATCAGCGTCGTATGATGACGCCGCAGAAACTGCGTGAGTATCAGGAGCGCATCCGCGAAGTTAAGGAAGCCAACGCGTAAACGTCGCGTTATCTTCAACTCCTCCATAACCCCCGCCTGTCGGGGGTTTTTTCTCATTGATGGTGCGATATGGACTCAATCGAACAACAACTGACTCAACTGCGAACCACGCTTCGCCATCATGAATATCTTTATCATGTTATGGACGCGCCGGAAGTGCCGGATGCGGAGTATGACCGCCTGATGCGCGAGCTGCGGGAATTAGAGACGCAGTACCCGGAGCTTATCACCCCGGACTCCCCGACCCAGCGCGTTGGGGCTGAACCGCTTGGGGCATTTGGTCAAGTACGTCATGAAATGCCAATGTTGTCATTAGATAACGTGTTTGATGAAGATAGTTTTTTGGCGTTTAGTAAACGTGTTCAGAACAGGATACAAAAAGTTGATGCAATCACGTATTGCTGTGAATTGAAGTTTGATGGGCTCGCTGTGAATCTACTATATGTCAACGGTAAATTAAGGCATGCCGCTACTCGAGGGGATGGTACTGTTGGTGAGAATATAACTAGTAATATTAAAACGATTAGAGCCATTCCGTTAGTTCTTCTCGGAAAAGATATTCCGTCAAGAATTGAAGTTCGCGGTGAAGTTTTCATCACTCAGAAAAGCTTTGAGGAAATGAACAACGAAGCTCGCCGTAAAGGGCAGAAAATTTTTGCCAATCCGCGCAACGCTGCAGCAGGATCGCTTAGACAGCTTGATCCTAAAGTCACCGCCAAACGCTCATTAACTTTTTGTTGTTATGGTACTGGAGTAATAGAAGGAACTGAATTTCCTGGTACTCATATCGAAAGATTACATAAACTCCGCGATATGGGTTTCCCAATTAGTAATCATACAAAATTATGCCACAGCCCTTATGATGTTATTGAATTTTATAGAGAAATTTCAACAAGGCGTGACAGGTTAGGTTTTGATATTGATGGACTTGTAGTGAAAGTAAACTCAATCCCACTGCAGGAAAGTTTAGGGTTTATTGCAAAATCGCCACGATGGGCTACAGCTTTTAAATTTCCAGCTCAGGAGCAAATCACCCGGCTTCGTGATGTTGAATTTCAAGTGGGGCGTACAGGAGCTATAACTCCAGTTGCAAAACTTGCAGAAGTTAAGGTTGCTGGTGTTTTAGTAAAAAATGCAACGCTCCATAATGAAGATGAAATTAAAAGATTAGGCATAAAGATTAATGACAGAGTTATCGTAAGAAGAGCTGGTGATGTAATCCCGCAAATAGTTGGCGTTGTAGAATCTATGCGACCGGATGATGTTAAGCCTATTGTTTTTCCAACGGTTTGTCCCGTCTGTGGTTCAGAAATTGAACGCATCAAAGGGGAAGCTGTGGCTCGCTGTACGGGCGGATTAGTCTGTGGGGCGCAGCGTAAAGAGGCGCTGAAACACTTTGTTTCTCGCCGCGCGATGGATGTCGACGGCATGGGCGACAAGATTATCGATCAGCTGGTTGAGAAAGAGTATGTCCATACGCCAGCGGACCTGTTCAAGCTGACGGCAGGTAAGTTGACCGGTCTTGACCGCATGGGGCCGAAATCGGCGCAGAATGTGGTCAAGGCGCTGGAAAGCGCGAAACAAACCACCTTTGCCCGTTTCCTCTATGCGCTGGGCATTCGCGAAGTAGGTGAAGCGACGGCGGCGGGCCTGGCGGGGTACTTTGGCACGCTGGACGCGCTGGAAAAAGCCAGCATCGACGATCTGCAGAAAGTTCCGGACGTCGGCATCGTGGTCGCAACGCACGTCTTTAACTTCTTTGCTGAAGAGAGCAACCGCGAGGTGATCGGTAAACTGCTGAAAGAGGGCATTACATGGCCAGCGCCGATGGTCGTTAATGCCGAAGAAATCGACAGTCCGTTCGCCGGTAAAACCGTGGTACTGACCGGGAGCCTGAGCCAGCTCTCACGCGATGATGCCAAAGCGCGTCTGGCGGCGCTGGGGGCAAAAGTCGCGGGGAGTGTATCGAAGAAAACGGATCTGGTGATTGCCGGTGAGGCGGCCGGTTCGAAGCTTGCCAAAGCGCAGGAGCTGGGCATTGACGTGATCGACGAAGCGGAAATGCTGCGTCTCTTAGGAGAATAGCGTGGAGAAAGAACAGCTCGTTGAGATCGCTAACACTCAAATGCCGTTCGGTAAGTATAAAGGACGGATGTTAATCGATTTGCCGGAGGAATATCTGTTGTGGTTTGCCCGCAAGGATGAATTTCCGGCCGGGCGACTGGGCGAACTGATGTCTATCACGTTACTGATCAAAACCGAGGGGCTGACCCAGTTGGTTCAGCCCCTGAAACGGCCTTAAGCCTTCCCGGCGCGGGTCTCTACCTGCGCCAGCTTCTCTGTCTGGCGCTTATAACGACGCGCCAGCACCGCACAGGCCATCAACTGGATCTGGTGGAATATCATCAGCGGCAGCACCATCATCCCAATCACCGAGGTTGGGAAGAGAATGTTGGCCATCGGAATGCCGTTTGCCAGGCTCTTTTTCGAGCCGCAGAAGACAATGGTGATTTCATCAGCTTTATTAAAGCCGCATTTACGGGCGACATAAACGTTTACCGCAATCACAATCGCCAGCAGAACGATGCTGACCACCCCGATAAACAGCAGCGAGCCAGCGCCCACCTTATGCCAAATCCCATTAACGACCGCTTCGCTGAACGCGGAATAGACCACTAACAGAATCGACGTCTGGTCGGTTTTAGAGATCCATTTCTTGTGCTTCGTAACAAAAGCCCCCGTCCACGGACGCGAAAGATGACCAAGAATAAACGGCAGCAGCAGCTGGAGACAGATCTTGCCCACCTGCTCAAGATTACCCTCTGCGCCGTGCATATTCATCAACAGGCCAACCAGCAGCGGCGAGACGAAGATCCCAAGCAGGCTTGATGCGGAAGCGGAACAAACCGCGGCCGCAACGTTGCCGCCAGCCAGCGAAGTAAAGGCAATGGCGGACTGCACGGTGGCTGGCAGAATGCACAGATAAAGGAAACCGGTGTAAATCGCGGGGTCAACATTTACCGGTGCCCACCACGCAAACAGCACGCCGAGGACAGGGAACAGAATAAAGGTGCTACACATCACCCACAAATGCAGCCGCCAGTGTCCGCCGCCGGCAATAATGGCCTCTCGGGAGAGCCTGGCGCCGTGCATAAAGAACAGCAGGGCAATGGCTGCGGTCGTTAGCCCTTCAAAAAACGGCACGAACCCGCCGCGAGCGGGGTAGAAGGAGGCCAGCAGAACAACAACAATCAAAGTAAGGGTGAACGGATCGAGGATACGAAAGAGTTTCATAATGACTCCTGAAAACAGATTTCCTATTGTGCTTTTTTCCATTTGAGAAATAAAATTGATTTATTGCATCCATTCATGAATTTAACAGATGAATTATTCTCTACGTCAGCTTCGTGTTTTCGTTACTGTAGCGCATGCCCGCAGTTTTAGCCGGGCAGGGGAGAGGATTGGCCTTAGCCAGTCGGCCGTGAGCCACAGCGTGAAAGAGCTGGAGATCCAGACGGGCGTGCGCCTGCTCGACCGCACCACGCGTGAAGTGATGCTTACCGAAGCGGGCCAGCAGTTGGCTTTGCGCCTGGAGCGCTTGCTGGATGAACTCAACAGTACGTTGCGTGACGTGGGCCGACTTGGCCAGCAACTTTCCGGGACCGTGCGGGTCGCGGCCAGCCAGACTATTTCTGCCCACCTCATCCCACAGTGTATCGCTGAGAGTAATCATCGTTATCCGGACATTGATTTTGTCCTGCACGACAGGCCGCAGCAGTGGGTGCTGGAGAGTATTCGCCAGGGCGATGTCGATTTTGGTATTGTGATTGATCCCGGCGCAGTAACCGATCTGGAATGCGAAGTCGTGCTGTCCGAGCCTTTTTTATTGCTCTGCCGTGATGACGATCCGCTTGCAGGGTTAGCGCAGGTCTCCTGGCAGGCGTTGCAGGGAGCGAATCTTGTGTTACAGGATTACGCCTCTGGAAGCCGCCCGTTGATTGATGCAGCTCTGATGGCGCAAGGCGTTGAGGCAAATATCATGCAGGAGATTGGACATCCGGCCACACTGTTTCCTATGGTTGAAGCGGGCATAGGGATCAGCGTATTACCGGCGCTGGCACTGCCGCTGCCGCAGGGAAGCCGTCTGCGGGTGAAAAGATTTGCCCCGTGTATTAAACGACAGTTGATGCTGGTTCGACGTAAAAACCGGTCTCTGTCTGGTGCGGCGCATGCCTGCTGGGAAGTGGTGCGTATGCAGGCCCAGCGCTTGATGGAGGCCCGCACGCGCGATCCACTGTTTAAGGATGACGATAATCAGATATAGATATCAATCTGGTTATCGGCCGAAGGCTTATTAACGCCCTCGGTCACCCCCTTAGCGTTGGTCTGCTTCGGCATCGACTCTTCTGCCTTCTGGCGCTGCAACTGCGCCAGCTGTGCCTGCAACAGGGTCAGTTGGGATTCGAGTAATGCCTGCTGCTTTTGTTTCTCTTCTGCTGAGCCTTCACTCATTGCCAGTTCTTTGAGCTGCTGAGTCGCTTTCGTTATCTGTCTGGTCAGTTGGTTTATCCGGGATGCAATATCATTCCCGCCGGAACTGCTGCCGCTGCTGCCAATTTCTATCGTTGACAGTGATACCGCCCTGAACGTTGTCATATTGAGATCCTTTTCGCTATAAAACAGAGCTATCGGCACCGACAGGATTTACTTGAGATTTGTTACTGCTAACGAGGGAAGGGATAAAGATGGCAGGAATATCCGTGCTACATAGCGCAGATAGTAAAAAAGCGCCTTTAGGGCGCTTTTTTACATTGGTGGGTCGTGCAGGATTCGAACCTGCGACCAATTGATTAAAAGTCAACTGCTCTACCAACTGAGCTAACGACCCGAAATGGTGGGCGATGACGGGCTCGAACCGCCGACCCCCTCCGTGTAAAGGAGATGCTCTACCAACTGAGCTAATCGCCCATTTCGGAACTGCTGCGATAAGATGAGAATGGTGGGCGATGACGGGCTCGAACCGCCGACCCCCTCCGTGTAAAGGAGATGCTCTACCAACTGAGCTAATCGCCCAATCTCAATACTTATCTACACTGCGAGTCTACATAAAGTATATGGTGGGTGATGACGGGCTCGAACCGCCGACCCCCTCCGTGTAAAGGAGATGCTCTACCAACTGAGCTAATCACCCCCGCTGTGTGGAGTCGCATTATAGGGAGAGTTGAAAATGAGTCAACGCCTTTTCTAAAGTTTTTAATCGTTCGTCGTAAAATTAAACAAAACGATCGTGAGACGGGCTATAAAGCATGATTTCTAAACAAAAATTGCAAACTCTATCCTGATAAAGGGAACAACATTGAGGAATCGCCCTACAGTGATAGAATATTGCCCAATGTTTTTCTCCCAGGATTTGCCGATTGCCGGCATCTTTATAACGTAAGGCCATTTCATGAAAATCAAAACTCGCTTCGCGCCCAGCCCGACAGGTTATCTGCACGTCGGTGGTGCACGTACTGCTCTCTATTCCTGGCTTTTTGCGCGCCACAACAAAGGTGAGTTCGTGCTGCGTATTGAGGACACCGATCTCGAGCGCTCCACGCCGGAAGCAATTGAAGCCATTATGGATGGGATGAACTGGCTGAATCTGGAGTGGGATGAAGGCCCTTACTTCCAGACCAAACGTTTTGATCGCTACAACGCCGTGATTGATGACATGCTGGTTGCCGGTACGGCTTACAAATGTTACTGCTCCAAAGAGCGTCTGGATGCCCTGCGCGAAGAGCAGATGGCCAACGGTGAAAAACCGCGCTATGACGGCCGTTGCCGTCACGATCACCGCGAACATGCCGCTGATGAGCCTTGCGTAGTAAGGTTCGCTAACCCGCAGGACGGCTCGGTAATCTTTGATGATCAGATCCGCGGCCCGATCGAATTCAGCAACCAGGAGCTGGACGATCTGATTATTCGCCGTACCGACGGTTCCCCGACCTATAACTTCTGCGTGGTGGTGGATGACTGGGACATGGAAATTACCCACGTTATCCGCGGTGAAGACCATATCAACAACACTCCGCGTCAAATCAACATTCTCAAAGCATTGAACGCGCCAGTGCCGGTGTATGCGCACGTCTCGATGATCAACGGTGACGACGGTAAAAAATTGTCTAAACGCCACGGCGCGGTAAGCGTTATGCAGTATCGCGATGACGGCTATCTGCCGGAAGCCCTGCTGAACTACCTGGTGCGTCTGGGCTGGGCCCATGGCGATCAGGAGATCTTCAGCCGCGAAGAGATGATTGAACTGTTCTCGCTGAACTCAGTGAGCAAATCCGCCAGTGCGTTCAATACCGATAAGCTGCTGTGGCTGAACCATCACTATATCAACACCATGCAGCCAGAGTATGTCGCGACCTATCTGCAGTGGCATATTGAGCAGGCAAATATTGATACCCGTACCGGCCCTGAGCTGGCTGAACTGGTAAAACTGCTCGGCGAGCGCTGCAAAACGCTGAAAGAGATCGCGGAAAGCTGCCGCTACTTCTATGAAGAGTTTGACGCCTTCGACGCTGACGCCGCCAGGAAACACCTGCGCCCGGTGGCACGTCAACCTCTGGAAGTGGTACGCGATAAGCTGGCGGCCATTACGCAATGGACGGCTGAAAATGTGCATCATGCGATTCAGGCAACGGCGGATGAGCTGGAAGTTGGCATGGGTAAAATCGGCATGCCGCTGCGTGTTGCAGTAACTGGCGCAGGCCAGTCTCCGGCACTGGACGTCACCGTCCACGCCATCGGCAAGTCTCGCAGCGTTGCGCGTATTAATAAGGCGCTGGGCTTTATTGCTGAGCGTGAAAATCAGCAATAAGCCAGTTTGAGTGAACAAACGGCAGGTCGTCACCCTGCCGTTTTATTATGCATGCACTTCAGCAATGCCGAGACGGGTGAGAAAGCCGTGTATACCCTCGCGCGCCAGTAATACCTGAAGACGCTCCTGCTCCACCTGGGTCATGTTTTCCAGCGTATTGATAATTTGAGGCAGAAGGTTCGACGCTGCGGGCTCGCCGTACAGGGACGGGGCTTCAGCCAACTGGTACACCGCCTGGCGGCTGCGAATGGCAGGAAGGCTCAGAATGTGCTCCTTCACACGAGCATCAATGTGAATCAGCCGCGCCCGGCCACCTTTAACACCGTTAACCCCTTCGGTTTTCCACCCTTTCAGGCGTATCCAGCGATTAACCGTTTGTCTGGCGACTCCCAAACTTTCTGCCAGCTCTTCCGTGGTCATTTTACTGCGTAATTTTTTCATATCAGTTTTGATCGCGAATCCCTAAACGTTGCAATAAGCCGGTAATCCCTTCCCGCAGTAACAGCGATGTCATCTGCTTTTGCTCATCCGGCGTCATTTCATTCGCCAGTATCAGAAGCAATGTGTGAAGTGACCCGTCGAGGTAGGCATTTTCAGGTGCATCGGCTGTTTCGGATGCCCTGCGTGCGCTACGAATAAAATCGCGCACTTTTTCATTCACATGCACCAGACGCGCTTTTCCACCCTGAACTCCTGGCTTTGGCGACGTAATCCAACCCTCTTTACGAACCCATTTATTGATGGTCTGGCGGCTATAGCCCGTCAGCAGGGCTAACTCTTCCGGCGTCATTCGTTCCTTGATCATGCAATTTCCTGAGCGTTAGTAGGGGTAATTACGGGTTCATTTTATAGCACCGTTTTACGTGAAAACGTGACAGGCTTAACTCCTGACTGCGAGCAGATACGCAAAATGCTTTATTTGCATGATTTTTCGGCGATTGAATGGCAGGAGTGGATTTTGCCGTTGACACTCTGCGACGGAATTCATATTATGCCGCCCGTCAACATGACAGCTTTACGACGGGGCTATAGCTCAGCTGGGAGAGCGCCTGCATGGCATGCAGGAGGTCAGCGGTTCGATCCCGCTTAGCTCCACCAAACTCTGAACCCAACAGAGGGCGGTAAGTAAAGTAAAATCTGGGGCTATAGCTCAGCTGGGAGAGCGCTTGCATGGCATGCAAGAGGTCAGCGGTTCGATCCCGCTTAGCTCCACCAAAATGTGAACCCTCGTCGCAAGACGGGGGTTTTGTGCGTTTGTAACACCTTCCCACGGATTATGTTACCTTCGTGATAGTTTTTTATACCGCACCTCAACTCAAATCAATAAACGCCGCGATAATCCGGCTTGACCTTGCTTCGTTCAATTAATAAACCTATGATCCATCCGGTCAATAAGACGTATGGGTAAATAGATTATCTAATTTGATGAAAAGAAAAACTTACAACAATGTAAAGATATTTATGCTTACCCTGGTACTATGCCTGGTCGCTGTGCCTGCTTCTCGCTACCTTTCTCCGCGCGCGGTTGTTAATGGGCATGATGTTTATTTAGCATGGCTACCCTTAAGCGTCATGCTGGCGATGATTTTTTTATTGGGTCGTCGGGCGATCATTCCGGTTCTGCTAAGCTTCAGTATTACTAATATCTATCTTATTGATTTAACTCCGCTACATTATCTTGTTTTACTATTTTGCCAGACATTTTCAGTCTTTGTAGGCTGCGGAGTAATACGCCTCATGCTGGGTAAACGCTGGCGCTACAGTGCGCCGAACAAGTACCTTGGGATACGTATTTTCTGGCTCGGTTTTATGGTGCCGTTAGGCATTAAGTCATCAATGTATCTGGTCGGTTATATATTTGATTTTCCGCTGACTATATCCTCGTTCTTTGGTGAAGGTAGCGTAATTTATAACGTCGTTGATATTCTGAGTCTCATCGGTGCGGCACTGCTTTTCACAATGATGTTCTATTATCCATTAAGAATGATGATGAACCCCCGGTATGCCATCACGTTCTGGCGTCGAAGCGTGAAACCGGTATTTTTTCACAAAAAAGCATTATCCAGTGTCGTCTGGCTACTGCTGTTAATCGCCATTCTGGCACTTTTATGTGCGCCTTTTGAGTCACCGGTCATTGCTGGCTATCTGATGCCGCTTATTTTTATCCTCTTTACACTGGGCATCAGCCGACTGAGTTATGCGCTGATCTCTTTGCTCTGGGCGGCATCCGCACTCCTGCTGCTCACCTATAACTATAACTTTCTTAATGGTGTGGAATCGGGCCATTCGCTCTCCTTTGTTTTGTCTGTTCTCATCTCATTTGCTATCTGTTTGCTTTACATGTCGCGCATTTACCGGCGCAGCGAATGGATGAAGCAGGGCTGGCAAGAGAGGGCGCTTACCGATCCGTTGACCGGGTTACCGAATATTCGTGCGCTAGAAGATTATCTGCAGGTTCATCCTGACGCCAGAATGTGCTGCCTGCGGATGGATAATCTGGAGTTCCTCAGTCGCCACTACGGCATCCTTATGCGGGTACATTGCAAACGGACAATTGCGGCCTCGCTGCAGCCATTTTTGAAAAAAGATGAGAAGCTCTTTCAGCTTCCGGGAAGTGAGCTGGTGCTTGTTTTACTGGGGCCGGAAACCGCTGAGCGTCTGCAGCATATGGTCAATCAACTGAACAGTCGCAAAATTTTCTGGAACAATACCGGGCTGGATATTGAATTTGGCGCATCCTGGGGGAAGGTTGAAAACGGTGAGACGCTACACCATACGCTGGGGCAACTGAGCTGGTTATCAGAACAATCTTGCGGTGCTCATAATGTGCTGGCGCTGACCAATAGCCTGGAGGCGGCATCAGGGCAAACGACGGAGCGGGTATTGATGCTGGCGCGCATCAAACATGCTCTCGAAGCGGGTCAGTTTCACCTATACGCTCAACCTATCCAGGACGCCGAGGCTAAAGGTTATTATGAAATTCTGACGCGTATGGAAAGCGAAGGCGAGATAATCACCCCTGACCGGTTTATTCCCTTGATTACCCAGTTTAACCTCAGTCATCGGTTTGACCTCAGCGTAGTCGAGAAATTACTGGTATGGCTGCACGAGCGCCCGTCGACGCAGGTGGGCGCTCGTTTTTCTGTCAATCTGCTGCCGTTGACGCTCATACATAAAGAGGTCGCTGCCGAGATAATCGCACTCTTTGAGCGTTATCGCGTCGCGCCTCAGGCGGTAATTATCGAAATTACCGAAGAGCAGGCGTTTTCTAACTCCGGCAGCAGCATCAACAATATTCAGCAATTACGCGATTACGGTTTCCGTATCGCTATTGATGATTTTGGTACCGGGTATGCTAACTATGAGCGCCTTAAGCGCCTGCAGGCTGACATTATTAAGATTGACGGCTGCTTTGTGAAAGATATCTGTACCGACAGCATGGATGCGATGATCGTGCAGTCTATCTGTAATCTGGCGAAAACGAAGTCGCTCTGCGTGGTTGCAGAGTATGTCGAAACCGCTGAACAGCGGGAGATGTTGCTTCGATTTGGCGTCAATTATCTGCAGGGTTACTTGATAGGGAAACCAATACCGCTTACTCAGTTACAGTCATAAATAAGCCAGGAGCGGACCTCCCGGCTTTTTTTTAATCAGGATTACAGTACCAGCGCTGCGATAGACGCAGACAGGACGCTCACCAGCGTAGAGCCGTAAACCAGCTTCAGACCGAAGCGAGAAACCACGTTACCCTGTTCTTCATTCAGGCCTTTAATTGCGCCAGCGATGATACCGATGGAGGAGAAGTTAGCGAAGGATACCAGGAACACGGACAAGATGCCTTCCGCGCGTGGAGAGAGCGTGCTGGCAACTTTCTGCAGATCCATCATCGCCACGAATTCGTTAGACACCAGTTTGGTCGCCATGATACTGCCGACCTGCAGCGCTTCGTGAGCCGGCACACCCATCACCCAGGCAACAGGGTAGAAGATGTAGCCCAGGATGCCCTGGAAGGAAATACCGAGAACGGCGGCGAACAGTGCGTTCAGGGCGGAGATCAGGGCGATAAAGCCGATCAGCATAGCGGCAACGATAACCGCTACTTTGAAGCCTGCCAGAATATACTCGCCCAGCATTTCGAAGAAGCTCTGGCCTTCGTGCAGGTTGGACATCTGAATATTTTCTTCACTGGCGTCAACGCGGTACGGGTTGATCAGCGACAGTACGATAAAGGTGCTGAACATGTTCAGAACCAGCGCAGCTACCACGTATTTCGGCTCCAGCATGGTCATATACGCGCCCACGATAGACATGGAGACGGTAGACATTGCGGTTGCCGCCATGGTGTACATGCGGTTGCGTGACATCTTGCCAAGGATATCTTTATAGGCAATAAAGTTCTCAGACTGACCGAGGATCAGTGAACTCACGGCGTTAAACGATTCCAGCTTACCCATGCCGTTGACTTTGGATAACACGAAACCAATGCTGCGGATAACAATAGGCAGAACACGAATGTGCTGCAGAATACCGATAAGCGCAGAAATGAAGACGATTGGACATAGTACTTTAAGGAAGAAGAAGGCCAGGCCTTGATCGTTCATATTGCCAAAGACGAAGTTAGTCCCTTCGTTAGCAAATCCGAGCAGCTTTTCGAACATCTCAGAGAAGCCTTTCACGAAGCCCAGGCCTACGTTTGAGTTCAGGAAGAACCACGCAAGTAAAACTTCAATGACCAGCAGCTGAACAACATAGCGAATACGAATTTTTTTGCGGTCTGTGCTGACCAGCAATGCAAGTGCAGTAACGACAACGAGTGCCAGTACAAAATGAAGGACGCGGTCCATATTTGCTCCAAATATGAGGCAGGTTTAATTTCCGTGCACATTCTATGTAACAAGCGCAAAGAAAACGAGATCAAGGCCACACTTTAGTTACATCCTGTGATGAGTCTCAAAAGTATCGTTTCGGCGAACTCATATTGACGAAGCCGCCCCATTCTGCATTTCGCAGTTTTGCGTCAGTCGATCAGGCTATTTTTGGCGAAGGGTAATAACTCATCCAGCCGCTCCTGCGGCCATTCCGGCAGGCGTTCCAGCAACGATTTCAGCCAGCCATACGGCTCCACGCCGTTCAGTCGCGCCGTTTCCAGCAGGCTCATCACCGCTGCCGCACGATGCCCCGCCTGCAACGAGCCGGCAAACAGCCACGTATTCCGCCCCATCACCACCTGGCGGATCGCCCGCTCGCACCGGTTGTTGTCCAGCGGCAATGCGCCATCCTCCGCGAACCGGCTCAGCGCTGTTTTGTGAGACAGCGCATAGTTTATCGCCTTATGCAGCGCTGAACCCGGCGCGCATTTTTGTACCTGCGCCGTCAGCCAGCCCCACAGGATATCCAGTTGCGGCTTCGCATACCGCTGCCGCCACTGCCGGATCTTCTCCGCTGGCCGGTGGCGGATCTTTTTTTCAAGCCTGTACAGCCCGTGGAGCATTTTCAGCGCCGTTCCCGCATGCGGATCGCGATTTGCCTTATACAACGCCGCGAAGCCGCGCCGCGCATGCGCCCAACATCCCGCGTTGATGATATTACCGCCGTTTTTCAGGGAGTGATACACGGCGTAGCCGTCTGTCACCAGCCGGCCGCTCCAGCCCGCCAGCCAGGCTTCGGGATAACGCGCCGCCCGTCCGGGCTGACAGTCGAAGCAGACCACGCTGTCGCCGGTGGTTTCACCGCTGACATAGGTCCACAGGTAACCATTCTGCGCCTTTCCGCCCTTTTTCGTCTCCAGGATTTGCAACGGCGTTTCATCCGCATGAAGCACCGGGCGGCTTAACAGCGCTGTGCGCAGCCGTTCCGCCAGCGGCATCAGCCAGACGCCGGCCGCGCCCACCCATCCGGCCAGCGTGCTCACCGGCAGTTCCACCCCGGCGCGGGCGAACACCTGCTGCTGGTGATACAGCGGCTGGCGGTCGCAGTACTTGCCGACCAGCACCTGCGCCACCAGGCCGGCGTCGGGAATGCCCTTCGGGATAATCTGCGCGGGCAGACGACCGGAGACCACGCGCTGGCAGTCATCGCAACCGTACTGCGGGCGGACGTAACGTTTCACCACGAACTGCGCCGGGATGTAATCCAGCCGTTCGCTGATTTCATCGCGGATATGGCGCAGCGGCCGGCCGCAGTCCGGGCAGCCGCAGGCGTCAGGTTCGATAACGGTTTCTTCACGCGGAAGATGTTCCGGCAGCGGTTTACGCACCGGACGGGCTTTCTTCTCTTCCGGTTCCGGCTGCAGACGCGCAAGCCGGGTTTCGGCAGAGGCGATATCGGCGTCGACATCCTCTTCGAACAGGGAGCGCTGTAAGCCGCTGAAGGATTCAGCCTGACGGCCAAAGCGCTGCTGGCGGGCCAGCAGCAGGGCCTCCTTCAGCAGGTGTATCTGATGGTCTTTTTCGCTCAGGGAGGCGTCTTTTTACGGTTTTCTTCCAGCAGGGATAACGCCAGCTGACGCAGCGTGTCGGGGTCATTCGTGGAGAGAAGTACTGTGATATCCATACCGGATATTATAGGCTTTCCGGCACAGATATTCATTCAAAATCATCAGATTACCGGCAGATATTATGTCCATTTCGTCAGGTCGTGACCGGCCATTCTCTGCCAGTCAATGCCGGCGACCAGCCAGTCGAACTGCGCCGGCGTGAGCGACCATGCGCTGTCGCCGTCACGCGGCCAGGTGAATCGCCCCTGGTGCAGGCGGCGGGAACAGAGCCAGACGCCGTGTTTATCCCACCGCAGCAGTTTGATACGGGTGCGGTTTTTGTTGGTGAAGAGGAAGGCGGCGCCGTCATGCCAGGGCGTGGTGAGGGAGGCCTGAATATACTGCGTGAGGACATCAATGCCGCAGCGCATATCGACGGGCTGGCGGACAAGGAAGAGGCGTTCAGGCTTCAGCATGTTTCACCGCCCGGAGCACGTCAGGGAGTTGCGCGGGCAGGCAGTCGATACGACAGCCGCCGGGGAGATGGAGGGTGACGGCAGCGTTAATGGCGGAAGGCTCCGGAGTCACCCGGACGGGGATGACAGCGGAGTCCGGTTGATTGTTGATATCGGGGAACATGGAGGGCCAGTTTTTGAAGTAGCCGGGATTGATGTTGTGGTGCAGGGCGTACTGGCGGGAAGTGAGCCCGCTGTCGCGCCAGGCGCGGATATGATGCTTTTTGTCGTCGGCGGACCAGAAAGATAACGGCATGGCAAAACCTCAGGTGATTCAGGATGCCGCCGATGTTATCTGACTAAAAATTTTTGAAAATGTGAGTTCACCGGAACGATACTCTCAAAAATAGTGATCAGCAATACATTTTTGTTATGTTAGGTAAATGAGTGAAAAGTTAAGTTTGTGTGCTACGCTTCACAATTGACTGTGCATTTTCACATTCTGTGATATCGCACCGCCTGCCCACCTAACGTTCTTAGCTATCAGAGTAATCATGTTAAACATTATTAATGATCTTGATAATCATTCTCATTTTGATAGCATAAAACATAGCAAAGGCTATATTTCCAGAGGCAGACATGAGTAATAGTCGCATAGAGGGTCGCAGTGGCAGAGCCGCGCGTAAGCTGCGGTTCGCATTAATGGGACCTGCATTTATTGCGGCCATAGGCTATATCGATCCGGGTAATTTTGCGACCAATATTCAGGCCGGGGCCAGCTTTGGCTACAAACTGCTGTGGGTGGTGGTCTGGGCTAACCTGATGGCCATGCTGATTCAGATGCTCTCTGCAAAGCTTGGGATTGCGACGGGTAAAAATCTGGCGGAGCAGATCCGCGACCACTATCCGCGTCCGGCGGTATGGTTTTACTGGGTGCAGGCCGAAATTATTGCGATGGCGACCGATCTTGCTGAATTTATCGGGGCGGCTATCGGCTTTAAACTGATCCTGGGCGTATCGTTGTTGCAAGGCGCCGTGCTGACCGGGATTGCCACCTTCCTGATTCTGATGCTGCAGCGACGGGGACAGAAGCCCCTTGAGAGAATGATCGGCGGCCTGCTGCTGTTCGTCGCGGCGGCCTATATTGTCGAGTTGGTTTTCTCCCAGCCGAACATGGTTGAGCTCGGTAAAGGTATGGCGATCCCGAGCCTGCCAACATCTGAGGCCGTTTTCCTGGCAGCCGGGGTACTGGGGGCAACCATCATGCCGCATGTTATCTACCTGCACTCCTCATTAACACAGCATCTGCACGGCGGCTCACGCCAGGAACGCTATTCGGCAACCAAATGGGATGTCGGTATCGCCATGACGATTGCCGGATTTGTGAACCTGGCCATGATGGCTACTGCGGCGGCGGCATTCCACTTCAATGGTCATACGGGGGTTGCCGATCTTGACCAGGCGTATCTGACGCTGGAGCCGCTCTTAAGCCATGCTGCCGCGACAATATTTGGCTTGAGTCTGGTGGCGGCGGGTCTCTCTTCGACGGTAGTCGGCACGCTCGCAGGCCAGGTGGTGATGCAGGGTTTTGTGCGTTTTCATATTCCCTTGTGGGTGCGCCGTGCCGTGACCATGCTGCCCTCGTTTATTGTGATTCTGATGGGGCTGGATCCTACGCGGATCCTGGTGATGAGCCAGGTATTGCTCAGCTTTGGGATTGCCCTTGCGCTGGTGCCGCTGCTGATTTTCACCAGCAACGCATCCCTGATGGGCGAACTGGTGAATACGACGCGGGTGAAAAGGGTGGGGTGGGTCATCGTGGTGGTGGTGGTGGTGCTTAACCTTTGGCTGCTGGTGGGAATGGCCTTAGGGCTGTAATAGAAAAAGGAGCTAAATAGCCCCTTTTTACAATCAGTGATGGCCGTGACCGTGTCCATGACCTTTACCGTGACCCCAGCCGCCCCGGCGGTCATCACGGTCGCTCCAGCCTTCGCGGTAGCCGCGCTCGTAGGCTCTACGATTGTCCCAACCGCGGTGGCGGCCATTGTCATGCTTCCACCAGCGGTCTTTGCGCCATTCATAATGACGATGCCAGTAATCGCGGTCGCGCCAGCCACCGCCATCCCAGTAGTTACCATAATTGTCGCGATCGCCAATATGCAATTTAATGGATGGCAACAGGGTGATCTCGCCTGCAGTGGCGATTAGCGGGGCCGAAGCCAGCAACACCGCTGCAAGAATCAGTGACCTGAACATACTCTTCTCCTTCACGACCGGGGCCGATGTGCGGCCTGTTAACTCAATATTACGAATGGGTAAACCATCGTTACATCGCCTCAACTCCTAATTCATGAATGAGAGCATTTTTTGCTAAAAAAGAGGTTATGTTGGGCTGCTGAGGAGGGATTCTATGGTCGCCAGTTCATCAGCTGAGAAAAGACGATTCTCCAGCATGCCCGCGGCATCATCAATCTGGGCGGTTTTACTGGCGCCAATCAGCACCGAGGTCACCGCGTCGTGGCGTAAAATCCAGGCCAGTGCCATCTGCGACAGCTTTTGCCCGCGCTTTTCCGCTACCGCGTTCAGCTTGCGCACTTTTTCCAGCCTCTCTTCGGTTATCTGATCGGGATTCAGGAATTTACTGCCGCTGGCGGCGCGTGAATCTTCAGGAATACCGTTCAGATAGCGGTTAGTCAGTTGTCCGCCAGCCAGCGGCGAGAAAGGAATACAGCCGACGCCCTGTTCCTGTAACACTGCCAGCAAACCCTCTTCAGCGCCACGCTCAAACAGGGAATATTTGGGCTGATGGATAAGACACGGCGTACCGAGATCGTTCAGTATCTCAATAGCCTCACGCGTCCGTTCCGCAGGGTAATTAGATAAGCCCACGTACAGCGCTTTACCCTGTCGCACGATATGATCCAGCGCTTTCATCGTCTCCTGCAGCGGCGTTTGCGGGTCAGGACGATGATGATAAAAGATGTCGACATATTCCAGCCCCATGCGGCTGAGGCTCCTGTCCAGGCTTGAGATCAGGTATTTGCGCGAACCCCAGTCCCCGTATGGGCCATCCCACATGGTATAGCCCGCTTTAGTGGAGATGATCAGCTCATCGCGCCAGGGGAGAAAATCTTCCTGCAAAATGCGCCCGAAGTTACGTTCGGCTGATCCTGGAGGCGGGCCATAGTTGTTGGCAAGGTCAAAATGAGTAATACCCAAATCGAAAGCGCGGTGTAAAAGCTGGCGGCTATTTTCGATAAGCGTGGCGTCGCCAAAATTGTGCCAAAGCCCGAGCGAAACGGCAGGTAATTTTAGCCCGCTCTGTCCACAGCGGCGATATTGCATTGTCTGATAACGATTCTTGTCTGGCTGATAACCCATTCTCGTAACCTCTGATGCAGAAAAAAACAGTGTATACGTTTACACTAACCTGAAGAAATGGAGAATAACGCAGCTTTTTTGTAAAGCATTCTTTCCATGCCTGCTTAACGTCCTTCTGGACAGCCATCACGCTTCCTTAATACTCAAAGTGAGGTCAACGACTTAAGGACACCTGTTATGCAAACCCCATACCGCGTCGCCGACTACCTGCTGGGCCGTCTTACGGAGTGTGGCGCAGACCATCTGTTTGGCGTACCGGGCGACTACAACCTGCAGTTTCTCGACCATGTGATAGACAGCCCTGATATCTGCTGGGTGGGCTGCGCCAATGAGCTAAACGCTGCTTACGCCGCCGACGGCTACGCCCGGTGTAAGGGCTTTGCCGCGCTATTGACAACATTTGGCGTAGGGGAACTGAGCGCCATGAACGGTGTAGCCGGCAGCTTTGCAGAGTATGTGCCGGTATTACATATCGTGGGGGCGCCGGGTACGGCGTCACAGCAAAAAGGGGAGTTAATGCACCACACGTTAGGGGATGGTGAGTTCCGGCATTTTTATCATATGAGCGAGCCAATCACCGTTGCCAGGACGATATTGACTGAACAAAATGCCTGCTATGAAATTGACCGTGTGCTCACCACAATGTTACGGGAGCGCCGCCCGGGCTACCTGATGTTGCCTGCCGACGTGTCAGAAAAAAGCGCCACCCCCCCTGTAAACGCTCTCACGCTTAAGCCCGAGCAGGCCGACGTTGCCTGTCTGAACGCTTTTCGCGAGGCGGCGGCGATCAGGCTGGCGAAGAGCAAACGCCCGGCGCTGCTGGCCGATTTCCTGGTACTGCGCTATGGCCTTCAGAGCGTATTACAGCAGTGGGTAAAGGAGGTGCCGATGGCCCATGCCACAATGCTAATGGGCAAAGGGATCTTCGATGAACGGCAGGCCGGTTTTTACGGTACCTACAGCGGTTCAGCAAGTGAAAGCGTAGTCCAGCAGGCGATTGAGGGCGCAGACACTGTGCTCTGCGTCGGGACGCGTTTCGCCGATACCCTGACAGCGGGTTTTACCCATCAGCTCAGCGCCGTACAAACGATCGAGGTCCAGCCTCATGCTTCCCGCGTCGGGGAAGTCTGGTTTACCGGTATCCCGATGCATCAGGCTATTGAGACGCTGGTTGAACTGAGCAAACAGCATCTTCACGACGACCATATGCCCTCCGCCAGGCGTGATCGTGCTTTCCCACCGCCGAATGGCGCGCTCTCCCAGGAAAACGTCTGGAACACCCTGCAAACTTTTATTCGACCGGGTGACATCATCCTCGCAGACCAGGGCACCTCGGCGTTTGGCGCGGCTGGTTTGCGCCTGCCCGCCGATGTGAACTTTATCGTCCAGCCTCTCTGGGGGTCGATTGGTTATGCGCTGGCGGCGGCCTTCGGTGCACAAACGGCCTGTCAAAACAGGCGAGTCATTGTGCTGACCGGCGATGGTGCGGCGCAACTGACCATTCAGGAACTCGGCTCCATGCTGCGCGATAAACAGCATCCGATCGTTCTGGTACTGAACAACGAAGGGTACACCGTTGAAAGGGCGATCCACGGGGCGGCGCAGCGCTATAACGACATTGCGCTCTGGAACTGGACGCAAATCCCACGGGCGCTCAGCCTCGATCCTCAGGCCGAGTGCTGGCGCGTCAGTGAAGTGGGTCAGTTTGCGCAGGCGCTGGAAAAAGCAGCGAGCCACAATCGGCTATCGTTAATTGAAGTGATGTTGCCAAAAGCCGATATTCCGCCGCTATTGGAGGAGGTATCGAAAGCGCTGGAGGCGCGCAACCGGGCCTGACTACCTGTCGTTTTTCCAGGCCAATAGCATGGGTTTGCCCGCCAGCAGAAGCCAGGCGGGCAACATCACGATACAGAGTAAGGGAAAAAGTGTGGAGTCGGGCACGACCACGGCGGCCATAAAAAGGCTTAGCCATGCATCGCGCGTCACTACCAGCACCAGGCCAAGAATCGAACACGAAACGGTGATGGCCGCTGGAACAGCATCGACATGTTCATGTAGCATAAGTCCCAGCGCTACGCCGATAAATACCGCCGGGAAGATCCGCCCGCCGCGAAAGCCGCACGCCGCCGCCACAACCAGTGCCGCCAGTTTGACCAATGCGAACAGCAGATAATCGGAAACGCTAAACACCTGGCTGAACGCTAACTGTTGCATCTCGTCCAGCCCTTTAAACAGGGTCACCGTTCCGCCAATAGCACCTAAAACCCCGAGAATTAAACCCCCGGTCCCCAAAATCAATACCGGATGTTTAAGCTTATGCATCTGACGGTGCAGGCGCGGTAGACACCATACCGCCACCATCCCCAGCGCAATAGCAATGACCACCACCACCGCGCCGCTGAAAATGTCGGCGACCTGCATCTGGCCGTAGTGGGGCAAGGCGAGGGAGAAATGCGGGTGGAAAAACAGGCTGGTGGTCAGGGCGCCTGCTGCCGCGGCCATCAGCGGGGCAAAGAGTTTATCCCATAGTGGTACGTCATTATTACTGGTGAGGGTTTGGGAAAAGATCAGTGCTGCCGCGACGGGGGTACCAAATAGCGCGCCGATAGTGCCGGCAGAGGCCAGTATCGTCCAGTCGAGGGCCCCAATCCGGGGGAAAATGCGCGCGCCAAGAAACACCGCCAGGCCAATATTCACCGCCATGATCGGGTGCTCGGGGCCCAGGCTAACGCCACCCGCCAGCCCCACAATCAATGCGATGATCAACCCCGGCAGAGCAGAGGGATTGACCGGCGCGCCAATAAGCGGCTCCTGCGCAGGGTCGGGGCCAGCATGGCCTGGGCTGTAGCGAATCACCATACCCACCACTATGCCGGTTAGCGTGAGCATCATAATAATCCACGCCGGAGATTCAGGGCTGAAACCTAAATTTGCAGGAAGGGCAGTCCACAGCATCGTTTGCAGTACCGAGGCGACTTTCACCACGACGATAAGCACCAGACTTGAGGCAACGCCAATTATGAGCGCCGGAATTGCCAATAACAGCATAGTTCTGGCTCGCGGATGGAGCATGATGATTTCCTTGTAAAAAATGCTATGTCATTACTTTGCACAATCAGCATTATGGCAATAGTGCAAAAGGTGCTGAAACGGTAAAGTTATTCTGTGATGAGGATCGATAATCCAGGGGCATTCACCTTCCGGTCGTTGTTGTTATCACGCCTTGAATTTACAGTGTCTCAAAGATTTATTTTGACTTTAGCGGAGCAGTTGAAGAATGACAAAGTATGCGTTGGTAGGTGATGTGGGCGGCACGAACGCGCGCCTTGCATTATGCGATGTGAGCAGCGGTGAAATTTCCCAGGCGAAAACCTATTCCGGGCTGGATTACCCAAGCCTGGAGGCCGTTGTGCGCGTATATCTGGATGAGCATAAGGCCAGCGTTGAAGATGGCTGTATTGCCATTGCCTGTCCGATAACAGGCGACTGGGTGGCGATGACCAACCACACCTGGGCCTTCTCAATTGCCGAAATGCAAAAAAACCTCGGCTTTGCGCATCTTGAGATCATCAATGACTTTACCGCGGTATCGATGGCTATTCCGATGCTCAAGCCAGAGCATCTGATCCAGTTTGGGGGTACTGCGCCCGTTGAAGGTAAGCCGATTGCCGTTTACGGGGCCGGCACCGGTCTGGGCGTTTCGCACCTGGTTCACGTTGATAAGCGTTGGGTCAGCCTGCCGGGTGAAGGCGGCCACGTTGACTTCGCGCCAAATAGCGAAGAAGAGGGCATCATCCTTGAAGAATTACGTTCTGAGATAGGCCACGTGTCTGCCGAGCGTGTCCTCTCCGGCCCGGGGCTGGTGAACCTGTATCGGGCGATTGTGAAATCGGACGGACGCCTGCCGGAAAACCTGCAGCCAAAAGATATTACTGAACGTGCGCTGGCGGATAGCTGCACCGACTGCCGCCGCGCCCTGTCGCTATTTTGTGTGATTATGGGGCGTTTTGGCGGCAACCTGGCGCTTAATCTCAGCACCTTCGGTGGCGTCTATATTGCGGGCGGGATCGTACCGCGCTTTCTCGACTTCTTTAAGGCATCCGGTTTTCGCGGCGGTTTTGAAGATAAAGGGCGTTTTCGAAGCTACGTGCAGGATATCCCTGTATACCTGATTGTACACGATAACCCAGGGTTGCTGGGCTCAGGCGCCCATTTGCGCCAGGTGCTGGGTTATATCCTGTGATCGCTCTCCCCTCTGCGAAAGGAGAGGGGAGACCTTTCAAAGGTGCATGAGCTGACGGAATTCTTTGACCTTGCTGCGGCTCACCGGCACCTGAAAATCAAGATCCTTCAGGCGTAAAATGTAGGTGTTGTTGAACCACGGCTCTATCTCGCGGATCTTAATCAGGTTTACGCAATACGAACGGTGGCAGCGGAAAAAGCGTGCGGCTGGCAGCTTGCTGCAAAATTCGGTCATGTTCATCGCCATCACGTAAGACTCGCGGCGCGTATAAACAAACGTCATCTTCTCATGCGCTTCGGCGTAGTAGATATCGTTGACGGGCGTCACAATGATACGTTCATCCTTGACCAGATTAACGGTGTCATTTTCCCGCACGGTAGGGCTGGCATTAGCCGGAACGGCCTGCTGCTGCCAGGCGGTCTCGAGCTTTTGCAACATGCTGATAATGCGTGATTCCTGATAAGGCTTAAGGATGTAGTCAAAGGCGTCCAGCTCGAAGGCCTCTACGGCATGCTCTTTCCAGGCGGTAACAAAGACGATAAATGGCTTATGGGCAAACTGATTGATATTTTGCGCCAGCAGCACGCCGTCCAGCGACGGGATGTTGATATCGAGAAAAATGGCATCGACCCGGTTGTGCTGCAGGAATTTGAGCACGTCCAGGCCATCGTCAAAGGTGCCTGCAATCTCCATCTGGCTGTGCGTATTGATAAGCCAGCTTAGCTCCTGTTGAGCCAGAATTTCATCTTCTACAATGATGACTTTCATCTGTTACTCCGGCCTACGGCAGCAAGGATATCGGCGCATGAACGGCAACCCGTTCATGCGGAACGTAAAACGCAATTTCAGTTCCCGGCTCAAGGCGACGAATATGCAGCCCCTCGCCGTACAGCAGTTTGACCCGGTGATGCACATTCAACAGGCCAATTTTATTGCCCGGCATCTCATTGGACTCAACGCGTTCAATCACCTTCGGGTCAATACCATGGCCCGTATCACGCACCGCAATACGAACCCGGTTGCCGCTCTCGGTTACGCTGATGGTGACCACGCCTTTCCCTTTACACGGCTGTATACCGTGGACAATCGCGTTTTCGACCAGCGGCTGGATCAGCAGGCTCGGGATCACGCCGTTCACCTCTTCATCAATATCGTAAATCACCGTGAGTTTATCGCCAAAGCGCGCTTGCTCAATCGCAATGTAGTCTTTGATTTGATAAAGCTCTTTTTTGATGTCTATCTGCTCGTCATCGTTAAGCTCGATGTTGTAGCGCAGATAGCGTGAAAGATTGAAAATCAGCTGGCGCGCGGTGTCCGGATTCAGGCGAATGGACGAGGAGATCGCATTCAGGGCGTTAAACAGGAAATGGGGATTGATCTTACTTTGTAGCGCGCGCAGCTCCGCCTTATTTGCCATCTCGCGCAGCTGTTCTGCACGGGACACCTCCAGTTGGGTGGAGATGATTTGCGACAGCCCAATGGCCATCTCCTGCAGCGTGGAGGTTATCTGGTGCGCGTGGCAGTAGTAAATCTTTAGCGTGCCTGTCACCACGCCTTTCTCCCATAAAGGGATGACCAGCATAGAGTGAATTTCAGGGGTTCGGTGGGCTTCATCGTTGTTTTTAATAATGATTTTCCCGTAATTGATCGCCTTGCGGGTGGTGGGGCTAATTGTGTCGTCACTGTCACGATAGTTATCTTCCCCGACGCCAACGTAGGCCAGCACATGGTCAATGTTAGTAATGGCAACGGCATCAGCATGTATATCGCGGCGGATAATATCGCAGACCTGGCGCAGGGATTCGGCGTTTACGTCCCGGAACAGCGGTAGCGTTTTGTTGGCAATATCGAGCGCCAGCTTAGCCTGACGCGCGGCGCTGGCCTCTTTTTCCCCCTCGACGCTTTGCACCAGCAGTACGATAAATCCGATGCAGACGCTGCCGAGGATCATCGGTACACCGATTTTTGACACAATATCCAGGCCCAGCGCGGTTGTCGGTGCCCAAACCACGACCAGGATCATCGTCAGCGTCTCGCACATCATGCCTGCGACGATCCCGGCGCGCCAGTGCTGCTTTTTGGGGATTTTACGGTTAATCCAGCCGGAGAGCCCTCCGGCGATAATACTGGTGATAAAGCAGGGGATCGCCGTCACCCCGCCGATATCAATCAGATAACGATGCGTCCCGGCAATCAGGCCTGTAATAATGCCTACCCAGGGGCCAAATAAAATCCCGCCAGACATCACCGCAATGACACGCACGTTGACCAGCGACCCCTCTACAGGAACGCCGGACCAGGTACTGAACAGGGCAAACAGCGAAAAGATGGCGGTAACGGCCAGCAACTCTTTTGGCGAATGCGCAGACTTATGCAAAAGCTCGCGGAACAGGCGAATGCGAATGAGGAAGAACAGGCAGATTAGCATTAATGCCGCGCGATCAAAGACCGCCAGCAGCATAGTGAATATTTCGTGCACAAGTGAACCTGGGAAAACGGGAAACAATCATGATAGAAAACCTGACGCCTGTTGACCAGCTATCCGTCAGGTTTATCAAATGAGGAAAAACCATAACTTGCAAAGGGGATCGAAAGCGCATTGTCGGTTTATCCCCTTTTTGGCTGTCGGAGAACAGTCAGGTAACGGATTTGATAGCATTGTGTTAATCAACAAGTATTAAATCAGGCTTACTGCTACATCGCTTCCGCTTTTCTCGGCACCAGGGGTCCTGTTTTAGCAAGAGATGTTTTTTTCACATTCGCTCTCGACAGCACCTTTTTTTTCAGGTTATTTTCTAAACATGCCGCATCGGTGGCAGCGTCGCTCGGATGGTCCGGGCGCTCACGTTAATCTGAGGAATCTATGGCTGAATTCAGTCCTGAACGTCGTTTTACGCGTATCGATCGTCTCCCCCCTTATGTTTTCAATATTACAGCGGAACTGAAAATGGCTGCGCGTCGGCGTGGCGAAGATATTATCGATTTCAGCATGGGCAACCCTGACGGCCCAACGCCCGCGCATATCGTTGAGAAGCTCTGCACGGTCGCTCAGCGTCCGGATACCCACGGCTACTCAACCTCTCGCGGTATTCCTCGATTACGCCGCGCCATTTCCCGCTGGTATCAGGATCGCTACCAGGTGGATATCGATCCTGAAAGCGAAGCCATTGTTACCATTGGCTCGAAAGAGGGGCTGGCCCACCTGATGCTGGCAACTCTTGATCATGGCGATACCGTGCTGGTGCCCAACCCAAGTTACCCGATCCATATCTACGGTGCGGTGATTGCTGGTGCGCAGGTGCGTTCCGTGCCGCTGGTGGACGGTGTCGATTTTTTTAACGAACTGGAACGCGCCATTCGTGAAAGCTACCCAAAACCAAAGATGATGATCCTCGGCTTCCCGTCGAACCCAACGGCGCAGTGCGTGGAACTGGAATTCTTCGAGAAAGTTGTCGAGCTGGCTAAACGTTACGATGTACTGGTCGTGCACGATCTCGCCTATGCAGACATAGTGTATGACGGCTGGAAAGCGCCTTCCATTATGGAGGTGCCAGGCGCGCGCGATGTGGCCGTTGAGTTTTTCACCCTCTCGAAAAGCTACAATATGGCAGGCTGGCGTATTGGTTTTATGGTGGGTAACAAGACGCTGGTCAACGCGCTGGCGCGCATCAAAAGTTACCACGACTACGGTACCTTTACGCCGCTTCAGGTGGCGGCTATTGCTGCGCTGGAGGGCGACCAGCAGTGCGTCCACGATATTGCCGCGCAGTACAAACGTCGCCGTGATGTGCTGGTGAAAGGCTTACATGAAGCCGACTGGATGGTGGAAATACCCAGGGCGTCGATGTATGTCTGGGCAAAAATTCCTGAACCGTATGCGGCGATGGGATCGCTGGAATTCGCCAGGAAGCTCCTGCAGGATGCGAAGGTCTGCGTCTCTCCCGGCATTGGTTTTGGCGAATATGGCGACACGCATGTGCGCTTTGCTTTGATAGAAAACAGCGACCGCATTCGTCAGGCGGTGAGGGGCATCAAGAGTATGTTCCGGGCCGACGGGCTCCTTTCTGGTAAGAGCACGGTGGAATAGCCCCTGTCGTAATAACGCAAAAAAAACAGGCGCCACGGGTGACGCCTGTTTTTAAACTGTGCTTGCTTCGCTAGATCATCAGGGCAAAGGTTCCGGCCCACACCAAAACAATCACCGAAATGCCCATAAAGAAATATTTCACGTTCATCGCTCCGCGTATCTAAGGGTACGCACTTAAAAACCGAGTTCACCTGATGATAGAGCTGCAATTGAGCAGTCCACATGCCGCTAATTTCAGCTCAGAATTCTGTGCTTTCCTGTTGCCAGATGGCGCTAATGTACGCCTAAAAATTAGGGGTGACAAGAGGGGGATTTTTTAAATACTTTCTGATAGTTACGAGTGTCGGGGAACGGCGACAGTTTGATTTCAGCGCGCAATAAATCATCGTTGAGCGACGCATTAGCGGAATCGTTATTGAAGGTAATGACAGGTGATTGAAAAGGTTAGTTTCTTAGGGAAACTAACCTTGTGAAGGGGTTAGATATAGAGTGAAGATTCGCCTGGTGGGCGCGTTTTAAAGCGGCGATGCATCCACAAATACTGCTCAGGCGCCCGCATAATTTCTTTTTCTATCACTCTATTGATGAATGCGGCGGCTTCACCTTCCTCAGCAGGATAGTTAGCCATCTCAGGTGAAATATGCAGACGATAGCCGGATTTGTCCGCTTTTCTCACCATCGTCACTGTTAACATTGCTGCCCCTGAGAGACGGGAAATTACAAAGGTACCGTTTGTTGTCGCAACATTTTTAACCGCAAAGAAAGGGGCAAAGCTGCTGCCTTTACGCCCGTAATCCTGATCAGGCGCAAACCAGACGGCTTCACCTTTTTTCAAGGCACCCACCATACCGCGCAGGTTATTTCGGCTGATCATGGCTTTATTAGAACGCATACGACCGCGCGTTTGCACCCACTCCATTACCGCGCTGTTATGCGGGCGATAGGTTGCCATCATCGGCTGACAAATGCCCATTACACGTCCGCCGAGTTCCAGCGACATAAAGTGAACGCCGACAACCATCACGCCACGATTTTGCGCCTGTGCACGTTTTAAGTTTTCCAGTCCTTCGACATCAAACCATTTACGCACTCGTTCATCAGACCAGAACCAGGCCATACCGGTTTCAAGCAAGGCCATACCGATAGATTTGAAATTTTCTGCAATCAGCTTTTCGCGCTGCTGGGCATTGTACTGCGGAAAGCAAAGTTCGAGATTTTTAAGGGCAATAGATTCTCGCCGCTTAAGGAAAAACCGCGATGCGCTGCCCAGTTTAGAGCCCAGGATACGGATGACAGGGTAAGGAAGCTGAACCAGCAACCAAAGAACCCCAAGACCAAACCACGTAAACCAGTAACGCGGGTGTAAAAACGCGCGTGTAAATTTGGATTGAGACAAATTGTAGAACCTATGTAAAGCCTGTGAAAGTAACGCCTGAGGCGAAACCACGTGCTAAGTAGACCGTAAGACAAGGTCATGGTTGCAGGCTTTACCGATCTTTACGGCGTTACCTGGCCATTACTGACGTTGGGTGGATAGCATAATGTAGCATCCTTTATACGGTATGTGCTATCGATCGTTTTTGACTAAAAAAGCGCCAGTCGATGTGATGTTTGATTCCGCTCTGAATTTTCCTCTCATCCGCCTCTCGCCGTCCGCAGGCTTCCTCAAAGGGAATGTAACAATCACATTTAGCTGGGTATTTTGAAGAATTAAGCATTGATCTAAATCAATAATAGTGGTGATTTTTAATATTATTCTCAAAGCTTTAGCTTTTTCGCTATAAATATTGGATTTTATGAGGTATGTCAGTGTCTTTTACTGAATGGCCAGAACAAAATATCATTAACATTTAGAGGAAAATTCTTAAGAAATTTCTTATCAAGGAGGAAAGGTCGGTAAATTTGATCTTGAGTCGACCATTATTCTATCATCGCCCGGGAATAAGTTTTGTCTGAAAGCGTAAATGGCGACAATAAAGGATGACAAATGGCTGGCAGTTTGCGGAATGAAAAGAGGGTCGGTGACGATCTTTATGCCGGGCATGTTGGGAGAATATGAATGTGAACGGACTGCGGTACTAAGAACATGAGCGACAAACCGCTGTGGGAAATCGATGCATTGCTGCAAGACACCTGGCTGCAAACCATTAGTCTGCGCCACGGCCCCTCTTTTCACGATGGAGAAGGACGGGTGTTGTGGGAACGCTGCGTAGAAGATGTGGAGCGTGTTCAGGAGAGGCTTAAAGCCGCAGGAATGAGTGATGACAACTGCCAACATATCCTTTATGCGCAATGCGCCCTTCTTGATGAAGCTGTAAAGGGGCGTGGAGTCGAAGATGATGCCTTCATACAGTGGTATGACACATCGCTGCAGGAACATTTTGCCGGAACAGGGGATGTGGGTAATAAGCTTTGTAACCGTATGCGGGAGGTTTTACATGAGCCTGCGCCGGATATCGCGGTGCTGATCTGTTTTCACCGCGTCATGATGCTGGGTTTTCTGGGCGTTTACCGTTCACTCAACGATCCGCAGAGAAAGAAACTGGTTGATGCTTTGAACGTACTGGTTCCGCCGTTTACTTATCCGCAGACGCATCCCGTGCTCGCTGACGTACCGGCTGGCCGGGGAGCAAGGGGGATATTGTTCAGCTGGCCGGCATGCGTCCTGTTCAGCGTTCTGCTGCTGGTAGCGCTATGGTATGGGCTGGACCTCTGGCTGGATCGGACGCTGAGCGCTCTGTTGTCAGGAGTAAAAAAATGAGTTCAGCACAGTACCGTCTGCTGGCACTATGGGCAATGCTCCTTACGGCCATCATTTGCTTTGCGTTTCTCCCGGTTTCCATGCTGGTTGCGCTTCTGCTGACGCTGAGCGTCTGGAGCCTTATTATTGGCTTTGCGGTCGGTCAACGTGATAAAGAACGGTCGGATATTGTGCTGGATAACCTGCCTGATGCGGCATATCGCCAGCCTGTGGTGCTGGTTTGCGGCGATTTAACCCATCCCTGGCCGCAAAATAGCCCCGTGTTGATCGTCAGCCAGGGATGCTGGATCAGGGTCGATAATCATCAGGATCTCGACCGCGTGGCTCGCCAGCTGCTGTGGCTTCGCCCTGAATGGGGGCCACAACTGTCGGTGATGGTTGCCATTTGCCCTCAGCAGCACACGGATATGGCGCTGATGACCCGCCGTCTGCTCTCACTGCGCGGGCAAATCTGCCAGTTGCGCAAAGAAACAGGTCAATCCATTCCTTTGGTATTGAACGGGCAGGAGGGAAGCGCGATGACCAACGATGTACTGTGGCAGGCGGCGTTACCCGGTGAGGGCGTCTGGGTCTGGCGGGCATCTCAGGTATCATCATCTATTGCGTCGTGGGTTACCACGGGTGGCACCATGGCGATGCAACAACAGGTTCAGATGAATAGCCTGATGAGCTGGTTCTATCGACATGTCAAAGCCGTGTTTATCGATGCAACTACGGATATGCCTGTCGTTATGCCCACCGCCGTGCTCTGGGGGTTAATGCCACGCCTTGACGGCGCGCGCGATGGCTCCGTCTGGACCCGCTGGTTATCAGATCTGACAGCGTTGAACCGGGTGACGGGCTGGCAGCCAGCCAGTGAAGGGGCGACGAGCGCCTCGCTGCCCGACTTTATTCTCCCGCTACTCCCGGACAGTACTGGCCTGACGCCGCGTCAGCGCGTCAGGCGCTGTGCATTAAGTCTGTTCACTCTGGCAGGTGTCTTAGCCCTGCTCAGTAGCGCATGGAATAACCATGCCCTTATCCAGCGTATTGGCTTTGATATCGCCCACTATAACCGTATTCCCATGACCGACTATGGCCCGAAAGCCGCTGCCGTATCGGTTCTGCGCCAGGATGCCGACCAGCTTAATAATTGGGCGCGCAACCCCGAGCCGCTGAGGATGAGTTTAGGGCTGTACCAGGGAGAGCGTCTGGTTATGCCGGTTCTGGAAGCTATCCGCACTTATGTACCGCCCCCGGTGCAGGAACCTGCGCCGTAATCTGTATTTTAAAGTGATTTAAGCCTGTTTATATCCGTCATACTTCAAGTTGCATGTGCGTTGGCTGCACGCGTTCACCCCAGTCACGTACTTATGTACGCTCCCGGGGATTCACTCCCTTGCCGCCTCTCTGCAACTCGAATTATTTAGGGTATATCTATTTTGGATTTTCACCTTCATGCGCAAAGCCATAGGCTGGATTATTTTTTTTCTAAAAAGAAAGATTGCTTCCTCTCTTTTAATCGTATGAAGAAACGGGACATGAGTGGTAAACCTGAATTACCCATATTGTAGTGCAACACGTAAAGTGTGGGTAAAGTATGATGGTTTTGGATATCAGTTGAATGGCTTTAGGCTCTGTTTCTTTAACAAATTACGACCATCGGTCTTTTACCTTAGGCTGCTTTTAATCGTGCCATTAATTGGTTTTTGTTTAACTGAGATATACGATGGCTTCTCCAGAATAGGAAACGGAATTCATTATTTTATCAGGGGAAACTCTTGACTACGGTACGTTTAATTGGGTGGGTGAGCTTATATGCTTTCTTTTGGACCCTGGCAACAATCTATCTGGACCCTGCAGTTCCCTACGACGCCGTGGAAGCACTGAACTGGGCGCAAAATGCTGAGTGGGGATCACCGAAAAATCCCTGGCTGGTAGGTATGGTATGGCGTCCGGCACTCTGGTTTCCGGCGATCTCTTTAAGCGCTTACTGGTATATCACACATTTTCTGGCAATTGCTGTCGGGATGGCTGGTTGCTGGTTTCTCGCCAGATACCTCAGTAATAGTAACCGTCTGGCCTGGCTCGCGCTGTTCACTCTTAATCTGTCCGGAATCATCAACTTCGATATAATTAGTTATAATGATAACTATCTACTTGTTATGCTGTGGCCATGGATGACGCTGTTCTTCTTTATGGCGATAACTCGCCACCCTGCATGGTGGCTGCTATTTGCATTAACCGCCGGATTGGGAACAATGGCCAAATATTCGACACTGGCATTTGTAGGTGCGGTATGTATCGCGACACTGGTTGTACCAAAGATTCGGATGTGTTACCGGCAGCCAATATTCTATGTGGCGCTTCTTACTGGTTTCGCAATTATCGTTCCAAACTTCTTCTGGTTGCAGCAGCATGAATTCGCTGCGTTTAACTGGGTGGACTCACAGATAAGGCGGGAGTTCAATCCAGGGATATTTTTAAAGCTGCTCACTATTTATTATCCGCTACTGGTTTTATGGTGGATATTGCGGTTGAAAAAAATTCAGCTCAGATGGCCAACCGAAACTAATACAAGCGTCCTGATATTGGTAGTCTTGCTACCTCAGGTATTGATTTGGTTGTGGTTTATGTTTCATCACGGAGGACGGCTGACGGAATGGCTTCAGCCTTTTTTCATACTGTCACCGGCACTCGTTGTCGCCTGCGCCGTCCCCCCTGTGGCACAAACGTTAAGAGGTCCTGCTTTAGTACTCATGAGTACCGCTGTGTTGGTTCTGCTTGGATACAGCCTGGTTATGGCAACGAATGTGCGGGGGGCGGGGCAAAAAATGCGTTATATCATCCCGTTCAGCCTTGAAGTTGAGCAACTGTGGCAAAAGCGTTACGGTACTCCTCTACGTTATGTAGGCGGGGAACACCTGGCTGAGTGGCTTACTTTTTATGCACCGTCCAGGCCCAAAATCATCACACCCTGGAGTAATAAAGTAAAACCTAATATCTATAACGCTGATATCAGACTCTCCGACATACATCATTCGGGAGCATTACTCATCGGCAAGTCAGAGGATAATTGCACTCTCAGTTCGTTTACTCATGTGCTAGCGCTGTGGCCGCAGCTGCGACTTGATGCTATAAGCAAGATAGCGATTACGGAGGATAACCAACATAGCAGTTATCCTGTCTGCATAGGGTTTATAAAACCGGTCACTGAAACAAAAAACGCTCCGGTATCGCCACAGTAACTGCCTGTTTATAATGACTGCCCTGATCGCTGTGGAAGATTACTCCGACGGGCTTGCCGTGCGTTTCAGCGCTTTCATGGTGCTGGTGAGAACCCCGGTTCTTTCATGAGCGCCCATCTGGTAGCCTCTCTGAGGTGCCATTGTGGCAATGCTTTTGCTCTGGCCGAACCGGGGCTGATGCCATGTAGTTCAAATACCTGACTGCCTAATTCAGGCCGTCCGATCAATGGCGTTGGGGTAGGGCTCAACGGTCTTCAGGTCATAGCAGGTATTTTGGTGATTGGAGCTTCCCTTGCGTCAGGGGCAATCATAGGGACAGCCTTTGGAGGCATGTTGGTTTTGCATGGACTTAACGGTTTGCGAACCTTGTGTATGGCAAAACCGACAGCATAGGGTTACTTAAACAGGGTTATGTTCGCGGTATCATATCAAGGAAATGAGTAGGAAAGCGCCATTCATTGAAGTCTACAATGACACATGGGTCATTAAGTCATTATCTGATACCTACAATGAATGACCATGCTTTTTCATGAACCTGTAAGCTTTAAATGCAGGTTTCAAAGGTACGAATATATATATAAAATAACGAAACCTGCTACAGCGTAATTGAAGGCGCAACAAGGTTTTCTTGTGTACCACTGCAAATGGTATAAATGAGTCCTGCGAGAAAAATTGCTATTAATATCATGGCAAGCAGGAATTTTTTCTTTAACTGTGAAAGGCTGCTGGTTTTTTTTAGAAATAGTCCCTTACGCTAACGCTTGCGCATAAAATATATGCTTTGTAATTCCTATGAGAACTGAGCTTGTTAATTATTGGGTTCAGTTGAGGTGATATTTTTCAGTTTCCATCATTCTTCGTGAAGTTAATGCTGTTCTCACCGAACCGCTGCCTGGCTTCTGATAACGTGACCTCAGGATACACACCGAGTGCAAGAATCTTTTGTTTGCTACCAAAGCGATACTGAAAACGCCAGTATTTGGAACCGTTTGGGGTAATCAAAAGATGTATACCATTACCGTCTGTCATTTTGACGGGCTTCACAGCAGCCTTCGCATTCCTTACCTTTAACTCAGTGAGCGGCATAGTAAAAATCCTCGGCTGATGGTATCTGCATTATCGAACCAAACATACCAGCAATTGTACCAACATGGCACTGTGGATTTTGTGAGACTACTGGAGACGCGGGTGGACTATGAAGCTGAGTTAACTAACTGAATAGATTAAATAAAGTGGACGTTGAGAGACGAGCATTTGGTGTCCCCTGCAGGAATCGAACCTGCAACTAGCCCTTAGGAGGGGCTCGTTATATCCATTTAACTAAGGGGACGAGGCGGCACGAGTATAACGTTATTTCCACTGTGCGTTAAGCTCATCGCCGCCTGACTGCTCAAAGAGTCACCATTCAGGCCGATTTTTTTGCCTTTTTATCATTTTCTTCCTGAGCCTTAAGCTCAGCCTTGCGCTTGTTGGACATATCGTTGCGGATCTGCGCATGGCTTAGCAGCGCGAAGATAAAGGTCCCGCCGCAAATATTACCGGCAAGCGTGGGCAGGGCAAACGGCCAGAAAAAATCGCTCCAGTGAAGCGTGCCGTTAAAGACCAGATACAAAATTTCAACGGTGCCCACCACAATATGGGTTGTATCCCCCAGCGCGATTAGCCAGGTCATCAAAATGATGACCACAATTTTTGCGCTCCCCGCCGAGGGAAACATCCACACCATAGTGGCGATAATCCAGCCGGAGATTATGGCATTGGAAAACATCTCTACAGGTGTATTCTTCATCACATCCATGCCGATCTTTACAAACGCATCGCGGGTGGGTTCATCGAATATCGGCATATATTCAAACGCCCATGCCGCGATGCCTGTACCAATGAGGTTCCCCAGCAAAACCACGCTCCACAGGCGCATCAGCAAACCGAAATTACCGAGAGTTGGGTTTTGCATAACCGGTAATACGGCGGTGACGGTGTTCTCAGTAAACAGCTGTTGACGCGCCATAATGACAATAATAAAGCCGAAGGTATAACCAAGATTTTCCAGTAAAAATCCGCCGGGCACACCCTCCAGCTGTACATGAAAAATCCCTTTAGCCAGCAGTGAAGCGCTCATGGATAAACCGGCTGCAACAGCTGACCACAGCAGCGCCATGGCATCACGCTCCATCTCTTTTTCGCCGTCCTGGCGAATATGCTCATGAATGGCCATTGCCCGCGAAGGCAGGCGATCTTCATCAACCTCTATCTTCTCCCCACGGTTTTTCTCCTCGCTTTCAACTTCGACTTCTTCATTTTGCTCGCCAATTTTTTCTTCCATAACGTCCTTCATATCCGCTCCGACAAAAAAAGCTTTCTTTTAAGCGTAGCGGCTTTTAATGAATTGCCCGTGGGGATGCTCTTAAATCGTCGTCAATGGCAATAAAGGCGATACATCTCTTTCAAAGTCATTATAAAATCACCCGCGAAACGAATTGCAAAAGCCAGGCTATGCTGAGATTAGCGTGACGGTGGTTTCTACCCGTCATTGTGCTCATAGACATCGGTAACCGTGCTGTTACAATCGCTTGCACGTTTACAGGCGGAGCGTCACACGCTCCGTTACGGATGGCAATCAACGATAGCCATACTGAACAGGGAGACATTTATGAAACTTCGGCTGTCGGCGCTTGCGCTGGGTGCAACGATGCTTGTGGGCTGCGCCAGCTCTGGAGAACAAACGGGACGCTCAGATCCTCTCGAAGGATTTAACCGTTCTATGTATAGCTTTAACTACAACGTACTGGATCCCTATGTGGTTCGCCCGGTCGCAGTGGCATGGCGTGATTACGTTCCGCAGCCTGCGCGTAACGGGTTAAGCAATTTCACCAGTAACCTGGAAGAACCTGCGGTAATGGTGAACTTCTTCCTGCAGGGTGACCCTTATCAGGGGATGGTGCACTTTACTCGCTTCTTCCTGAACACCATTCTGGGGATGGGCGGTTTTATCGATGTAGCCGGTATGGCAAACCAGAAGCTGCAGCGTGAGCAGCCACACCGTTTTGGTAGCACCTTAGGGCATTATGGCGTGGGTTATGGTCCTTATGTTCACCTGCCATTCTATGGCAGTTTCACCGTCCGTGAGGACGGCGGCGATATGGTGGATACCCTTTATCCGGTGCTGTCGTGGCTGACCTGGCCGCTGTCGATCGGTAAATGGACGGTTGAAGGGATTGAATCGCGTGCGCAACTGCTCGACTCCGACGGCCTGCTGCGTCAGTCCTCGGACCCGTACATTCTGGTGCGTGAAGCGTATTTCCAGAATCGCGACTTTATTGCGAACGGCGGTAATCTGAAGCCGGAAGAAAATCCAAACGCGAAAGCGATCGAAAACGAATTAAAAGATATTGATTCGGAATGAATGAAAAAGGTGAGCAGCGCTCACCTTTTTCATGTATGCGCGAATTAGAACGCGTAGTTGAAGTTCATACCGTACAGCCACGCTTTCCCTTCAGAAGAGAATTCATACGGGCCTTCCTGGAAGGTCACTTTCTGACCATGCATATAAGAGATACCGGCATCGATTGAGGCATCTTTGTTAAATGCATAGGTTGCACCCGCGCTCAGCCAGAAACGATCCTGATCCGGAATTGAGATAGAGCGCTTATTCGCCGGAACCGGGCTATCATCAAATGCGATACCGGTACGCAGCGTCCAGTTGTCATCCATATAATAGGTTGTACCCAGCGCAATACGGTAAGCATCACGGAAGCTTTCATCTTTATAGAAGAGAGTATCGCCATTGCTGTTCGTCGCTTTCAGCTCCTGGAACTGGCTCCAGCTGGTGTAGGTCAGGCTATAGTGAACCGCCCACTGTGGCGCCACTTTATTGTAACCGGACACTTCCCACATCTCCGGTAAGTTAAGGCTCAGAGAACCCCCCGTGGTGCGGCCGTCGGTGCCCATTGGCAGGCCGAAGCTACCGAGGATCTGATTATAAGCGGAAGGCAGGCTGCTCTTATAATCGCCGTCGAAGTCGATTTTCACTTCAGACCGGTAGGTAAAGCCGTAACGGTTGTTTTTATCGATTTCATAAAGAATACCGGCGTTCCAGCCAAAGCCCCACTCGTCACCCTTCAGATACGCTATCTGAGAATTGGCAGGGATCCCCGCTACCTGCTGTGCCAGGCCTGGTATTGGCGGCAATGCGCCTGAGCCTGCAACGATTTGTCCCAAATCGCCCGCGTAGCGCTCAATCTTCGCTTTGGCGTAAACCGCATCAAAGCCGACGCCAAAACTCCAGTGGTTATTAAGACGATAAGCACCGCTCAGGTTAAGGTTTAACGTTTCGAGGTCGGTTGTACCGCCGTAGGCGCCTGCGGCGTAGTTATTATTAAACTCGGTCGCCAATCCATAATTAGAGGTAACGGATGCGCCCCAGCCAAATTGATCGTTAATCGGTGCCACGAAATGCAGGTTTGGAACCCATGCCGTTGGTGCAATGTTGTTCGCATTCAGGCTCGCGCCCGTTGGGGAACGACCGGACACATCAACACCCGGATCAACAAAGATGGCGCCGGCGGAGAAGGTTGGACGATCAAACATCATGATCAGTGCAGGGTTACGGCTTGCGTTACCTGCGTCATCAGCAATTGCACCTTCCCCGGAATACGCGCGGCCAAGGCCAGAGGAAGAAAATTCGTTTAGCTGAAAGCCCGCTGACCAGGCGGACGTAGAGACGATTGCCACTGCGACTGCCAGCGCAGTCTTTTTAAACAGGGTTTTCTGGCTCATGACCATAACCTCATTGAGTTATTTTTATTCAATAATTGTTACATACCGTAACAGGAACGCGAAGTGTAGGGTCTGCGGTATGACATACAAATCAGACCAGTGGCGAGAGTATAGGTCTGACCAGCTGGTATGTTGCAAGTTTGTTTATTAATATTTTCACACATGTTTCTTGAAACGGGATCTGAGTGGCAAAATTGTGTCCATTGCGACTCATCCGAAAAGGTGGTTTTTGTTTTAGATCATTTTTTAGTGTGATATTGGTCACTTATCCCGTTTGGGGTCATTAACGGCTGGAGAGCGACAGCATCGCGGCGTAAAATAGCAGCAACGTGTTTATCTCGCGCATGGCGCGAATACAGAGGAAATTGAGCTATGAGTAAATGCAGTGCTGATGAAACCCCGGTTTGCTGCTGTATGGATGTTGGTACCATTATGGACAACACGGATTGCACCGCCTCTTACAGCCGCATTTTTGGCAACCGGGCCGAAGCGGAAGAAACCCTGGCTGCGCTCAGCCAGCGTGCGCACGAAGTTGAATCCGACCCCTGTGAGATTAAATCCACCTTCACTGAGGTGGACGGCGGCGTGCAGCTGGATATCGACTTTGTATTCGCCTGCGAAGCAGAAACGCTGATCTTCCAGTTGGGTTTACGTTAACCCCGGCGGCCTGATGTCCTCAACCCGGTCTCTGTACGTGACTGGGTGCACACCATCGTCCCCCAAATGCCTCTGCCCTGCAGGGGCATTTTCTTTTTCTTCTCTGTGTCTTAGCTCGCATTTTTTCGTTTCCCCGATTGGCTGAATGTAAAAAAATGGTTAAGACTGTTGTCAGGTCAGACCACTTTTTATTTGCCTATATTTTTACAGGGGTGCGTTATGAGTCAGGCATTACCGCTTATCACCCGACAAGGTGACCGCATTGCCATTGTCAGCGGGTTGCGTACGCCGTTTGCACGCCAGGCAACGGCGTTTCACGGCATACCGGCTGTCGATCTTGGGAAGATGGTGGTGGGAGAGATGCTGGCTCGCAGCGATATACCGCCAGAGGTCATCGAGCAGCTCGTGTTTGGTCAGGTTGTTCAAATGCCTGCAGCCCCCAACATCGCGCGGGAAATTGTCCTCGGCACGGGGATGAACGTTCACACCGATGCCTATAGCGTCAGCCGCGCCTGCGCAACCAGTTTCCAGGCCGTGGCAAACGTCGCCGAAAGCCTGATGGCGGGGACCATTCGTGCCGGGATCGCTGGCGGAGCAGACTCCTCATCCGTATTGCCCATTGGCGTGAGTAAAAAGCTGGCGCGCATTCTGGTCGATGCCAATAAGGCCCGCACCACCGGGCAAAAGCTCAAACTCTTCTCGCGCTTACGGTTACGTGACCTCGTGCCTGTTCCTCCCGCAGTGGCTGAATATTCCACCGGCCTGCGGATGGGCGATACCGCCGAGCAGATGGCAAAAACCTATGGCATCACCCGCGAGCAGCAAGATGCGCTGGCACACCGTTCACATCAGCTCGCCGCACAAGCCTGGTTGGAAGGCAAACTCACCGACGAGGTCATGACCGCCTACATTCCGCCATACCGCGACCCTCTCGTGGAGGATAACAATATCCGCGGCGCCTCGACGCTGGCGGATTACGCAAAACTTCGTCCGGCCTTTGACCGTAAGCACGGTACCGTGACGGCGGCCAACAGCACACCGCTGACCGATGGGGCTGCCGCAGTGATCCTGATGACCGAATCCCGCGCCAACGAGTTAGGTCTAAAACCGCTCGGCTACCTGCGCAGTTACGCGTTCACCGCCATTGACGTCTGGCAGGACATGCTCTTAGGCCCAGCCTGGTCCACGCCGCTGGCGCTGGACCGCGCGGGGCTTACGCTTGCGGATTTAACCCTCATTGATATGCACGAAGCCTTCGCCGCGCAAACCCTTGCGAACCTGCAACTGCTGGCCAGCGAGCGTTTCGCCCGGGATGTTCTGGGCCGCGCACAGGCTACCGGCGAAGTGGATCAAAGCAAATTTAACGTGCTGGGCGGCTCTATCGCCTACGGTCACCCGTTTGCGGCAACGGGCGCGCGGATGATCACTCAGACGCTACATGAGTTACGTCGCCGGGGGGGCGGGTTTGGCCTCGTTACCGCCTGCGCGGCGGGTGGTTTAGGCGCAGCAATGGTTCTGGAGGCTGAATAATGGCGATACCCTCTGCATTTAATCTGACGGTGCGCCCCGATAACGTGGCGGTTGTCACTATTGATGTACCAGATGAAAAGATGAACACCCTGAAGGCCGAATTTGCCGTTCAGGTACGCGCGATGCTCAAACAGATCCGCGAAAACAAAGCGATTCGCGGTGTGGTTTTTATTTCGGCTAAGCCGGATAACTTTATTGCCGGGGCGGATATCAACATGATCGCCCGTGCGCAAAACGCGCAGGAAGCCGAAGAGCTGGCGCGCCAGGGCCAGCAGGTGATGGCTGAGATCCATGCCCTGCCGATCCCGACGATCGCCGCGATCCACGGCGCGTGTCTGGGTGGCGGGTTAGAGCTCGCGCTGGCCTGCCATAGCCGTATTTGTACCGACGATGCGAAAACCGTTTTAGGTCTGCCGGAAGTTCAGCTAGGCCTGTTGCCAGGCTCTGGCGGAACACAGCGTCTGCCGCGTCTGATTGGGGTTAGCACGGCGCTGGAGATCCTCTTAACCGGTAAACAGCTGCGAGCCCGACAGGCGCTGAAGGCCGGCCTGGTCGACGAGGTGGTTACGCATTCGATATTGTTGACCGCCGCTGTGGAACAGGCCCTGAAGGGACGTCAGGCACAACGTCCTTTGCCGGTGCGCGAGCGCATTCTTGCCGGGCCGCTGGGACGTGCGCTGTTGTTCAACATGGTGGGCAAAAAAAACCGAACAGAAAACCAACGGTAACTACCCGGCGGCGAAGCGCATTCTTGAGGTCGTTGAAACCGGGCTGGCGCAGGGCAGCAGCAGCGGTTACGCGGCTGAGGCAAAAGCCTTTGGTGAACTGGCGATGACGCCGCAGTCGCAGGCGCTGCGCACTCTTTTCTTTGCCAGCACCGAGGTGAAAAAAGACCCCGGGAGTGAGGCGGAACCTGGGCCGCTACGTGCGGTAGGCGTACTTGGCGGAGGGCTGATGGGCGGCGGCATTGCGTTTGTGACGGCAAGCAAAGGCAAGGTGCCAGTGCGCATCAAAGACATTACCCCTAAGGGAATCAACCACGCGCTGCAGTACAGCTGGCAGAATCTTGAAAGGAAGGTCAAACGCCGCCATATCAATGCCAGCGAGCGTGACAAAACGCTCGGCATGATTACCGGGACCACGAATTATCGCGGGTTTGCGCATCGCGATGTAGTGATAGAGGCCGTGTTTGAAGACCTGGCGCTCAAGCAACAGATGGTAGCGGACGTTGAGCAGTATTGCGCGCCACACACCATTTTCGCATCCAATACCTCGTCTTTACCGATTGGCGATATTGCTGCGAAGGCGGCACGTCCGGAGCGGGTAATTGGTCTGCACTATTTTAGCCCGGTTGAGAAAATGCCGCTGGTGGAGGTGATCCCCCACGCCGCAACCAGCCCGCAAACCATTGCCACCGTGGTGAAACTGGCGAAACTGCAGGGCAAAACAGCGGTGGTGGTGGCAGATAAAGCGGGCTTTTACGTAAACCGTATTCTGGCGCCGTATATCAATGAAGCGATGCGTCTGCTCACCGAAGGCGAAAAGATCGAACACGTCGATGAAGCGCTGGTGAAGTTTGGTTTTCCTGTCGGTCCAATTCAGCTTTTGGATGAGGTAGGAATAGATACCGGCACTAAAATTATTCCTGTGCTGGAGGCCACTTATGGCGAGCGCTTTACTCCTCCTGCAAATATTGTTGCTGCAATTTTGAAGGACGATCGCAAAGGCAGAAAAAATGAACGCGGTTTCTATCTTTACGCGACAAAAGGGCGTAAAAGCAAGAAACAGGTCGACCCCTCGGTATATGGGCTTATTCAGACTACCGGGCCGGGGAAATTGTCGGCGGCTCAGTGTGCTGAACGCTGTGTAATGATGATGCTCAATGAGGCTGCGCGCTGCTTCGGTGAGCAGGTTATCAAAACGGCACGCGATGGCGACATCGGTGCCGTGTTCGGTATTGGATTCCCGCCGTTCCTCGGCGGCCCGTTCCGGTATATGGACTCTCTCGGCGCGGGTGAAGTGGTTGCTGTTTTGCAACGTCTCGCCACGCAATATGGTCCGCGGTTTACACCTTGTGACGAATTAATGCATATGGCGGAACGGGGCCAGACATTTTGGTCTTTAAGGGAAGCTGTAAGTGTAAGTTAAGGTATGAAAAGGGTAAATCCCGAGGTGAATGAACCTGTTCTGGCGAATTTATAAACAGAGATTGACTATACTTACGCCATTGAGGTAAAAAACTGCGTTTCATTCACCGAATGGATCAGGCACAATGCCCGGCCATCGGGTTTTCTACCTCGCGACATCCATTGCGGGTAGTCGACGCCGGTGATTCTGGTTAACAAAAGCGGTGCAATATGCAAGTTTTTATCATGCGTCACGGCGACGCGGCACTTGATGCCGCCAGTGACTCAGTACGTCCTTTGACCGTCTGTGGCTGCGACGAATCTCGTCAGATGGCGACATGGCTTAAAGGTCAAAAAGTGGACATCGAACGCGTTCTGGTGAGTCCGTTCCTGCGGGCAGAACAGACGCTGGGCGTGGTGGGGGAGTGTATGAACCTGCCAGCCAGTGTTGATGTTCTCCCTGAACTCACGCCGTGTGGCGATGTCGGTCTTGTGGGTGAGTACCTGCAGGCGCTGTGCAAGGAAGGCGTCGCGTCCGCGCTGGTCATTTCCCATCTGCCGCTGGTTGGCTATCTGGTATCAGAGCTGTGCCCGGGCCAAACGCCGCCCATGTTCACGACTTCCGCCATTGCCAATGTTTCTCTCGACGAAACGGGCAAAGGGGTCCTCAACTGGCAAATGAGCCCGTGCAACCTGAAGATGGCAAAAGCTATCTGATGTGACGTGTGCGTTGGCGGGGTGCAAATGTGCTCTCCGCCACCCTTTCAGAGCAGCTCGGGCGGCTGCCACTCTTCCACTTCAATCAACACCAGTAATGCGGCATCCCCGCCATACGCTTTCGGTGCCTGATGAAACGCCATGACGTGTGGGTGTTGCGCCAGCCACAGCGGCGTTTGTTGCTTCAGGATATGTTTACCGTGGCCGTGCATCACGCAGGCGCAAAAAACATGTTCGCGGCGGCAGGCGGCAATCAACGCTCCTAATTCCTGTTTCGCCTGCATCTGGGTTAACCCGTGCAAATCAAGAAACAGCTCGGGTGAATAATCCCCCCGGCGTAATTTTTTCAGCTCGAAGTGACTGACGTCTTCGCGTACATACTTAACTGCTCCCTGGGTATTAAGCAGCGGCTGAAATTCATCTGAAAAATAGTGGCTATTATCCGCCTGTTCCTGTAAGAGTCGCTTGACCGGAACTTCAGTGATTTTTTTACGCTGAGGACGATGGACAATGGTGTCCTGCCTGATTTGGCGCGTCCCGGTCATCAGCTGTCGGAAGAGCGTCTGATCCTCCTCGCTGAGCGATGTTTTCTTTTTCATTTGTCCGTCTCATCTCTTATTTCCTTCAGTGTACCTGACTAAACGCATTTTTTAACCTCAAGCGGTACGCGTCATTGCTGATTTATCGCCGTCTTCATGGCAAACTAGCCGCCGAAAATTATGCGAGCATGCCCTGGAGGAAAGAGTGGATAAAATTTTTGTCGATGAAGCAGTAAACGAGCTGCATACCATACAGGACATGTTGCGCTGGTCGGTTAGCCGCTTCAGCGCCGCCAATATCTGGTACGGACACGGTACTGATAATCCGTGGGATGAGGCCGTTCAACTGGTGCTGCCTTCCCTCTACCTGCCGCTGGATATTCCGGAAGACATGCGCAGCGCGCGTCTGACCTCCAGTGAAAAGCACCGCATTGTAGAACGCGTGATCCGCCGCGTGAACGAGCGCATTCCGGTGGCTTATCTCACCAACAAAGCCTGGTTCTGCGGCCACGAATTTTACGTGGATGAACGCGTACTGGTGCCGCGCTCGCCAATCGGCGAGCTTATCAACAACCACTTCGCTGGCCTGATTACCCGTCAGCCGCAGCACATTCTCGATATGTGTACCGGCAGCGGCTGCATCGCGATTGCTTGCGCGTATGCCTTCCCGGAAGCGGAAGTGGATGCGGTAGACATCTCCACCGATGCGCTGGCCGTCACCGAGCACAATATAGAAGAGCACGGGCTGATCCACCACGTTACCCCAATCCGCTCTGACCTGTTCCGCGACCTGCCGACCCTGCAATACGATCTGATCGTCACCAACCCGCCGTACGTTGATGCAGAAGACATGTCCGATCTGCCAAACGAATACCGTCACGAGCCTGAGCTGGGCCTGGCATCAGGCTCTGACGGCCTGAAGCTGACGCGGCGTATTCTGGCCTGCGCGCCGGATTATCTGTCCGACCACGGCGTTCTGATTTGTGAAGTCGGCAACAGCATGGTACATCTGATAGAGCAGTACCCGGATGTGCCGTTCACCTGGCTTGAGTTCGACAACGGCGGTGACGGCGTCTTTATGCTGACCAAAGCGCAGCTTCTCGACGCGCGCGAACACTTCAGTATCTACAAAGATTAATCCAGCGGGCTGCGGCCCGTTTCACAACGCTCAAACACAAATAACGACATCGGAGCCGTGATGGCAGGAAACAGTATTGGACAAGTATTCCGCGTGACCACCTTTGGTGAGTCGCACGGGCTGGCGCTGGGGTGTATCGTCGATGGCGTACCGCCAGGTATCGAATTGACCGAAGCCGATTTACAGCATGACCTCGACCGTCGTCGTCCTGGAACCTCTCGTTACACCACGCAGCGTCGCGAGCCAGACCAGGTCAAAATTCTCTCCGGCGTCTTTGAAGGCCGCACCACCGGCACCAGCATTGGTCTGCTGATTGAAAACACCGATCAGCGCTCCCAGGACTACGGCAGCATCAAAGATGTCTTCCGTCCAGGCCATGCCGACTACACCTACGAACAAAAATACGGTTTCCGCGACTATCGCGGCGGCGGACGTTCCTCCGCGCGTGAAACCGCGATGCGTGTGGCGGCAGGGGCGATTGCCAAAAAATACCTGCAGCAGAAATTTGGCATCGCGATCCGCGGCTGTTTGACCCAGATGGGCGATATCCCGCTGGCGATCAAAGACTGGGCCCAGGTGGAACAAAACCCGTTCTTCAGCGCTGATGCCGACAAGCTGGAGGCGCTGGATGAATTAATGCGTGGCCTGAAAAAAGAGGGCGACTCTATCGGCGCCAAAGTCACCGTGGTGGCCGACGGCGTGCCGCCAGGCTTAGGTGAGCCGGTATTCGACCGTCTCGATGCCGATATCGCTCACGCGCTGATGAGCATCAACGCGGTGAAAGGCGTGGAGATTGGCGACGGGTTTGACGTGGTTCAGCTTCGCGGCAGCCAGAACCGCGACGAAATCACGAAAAACGGTTTCCAGAGCAACCACGCGGGCGGCATTCTCGGCGGGATCAGCAGCGGGCAGCAGATTGTCGCCAATATCGCGCTGAAGCCAACCTCCAGCATTACCGTGCCGGGCCACACGATTAACCGCTCTGGCGAAGAAGTTGAGATGATCACCAAAGGACGTCACGATCCTTGTGTCGGGATCCGCGCGGTGCCGATCGCAGAAGCTATGCTTGCGATCGTGCTAATGGATCACTTCTTGCGCCAGCGCGCGCAGAATGCGGATGTGATGACCACTATTCCACGCTGGTAACTATGAAAAAAACCACAATTGCTCTGCTGGCGCTGCTCGCCAGTGGAGCCAGTCTGGCCGCCACGCCGTGGCAAAAAATCACCCACCCGGTGGCGGGGAGCGCGCAGTCGATTGGCGCATTCTCGAATGGCTGCATCGTGGGGGCGCAGCCGTTGCCGCTGCAATCTGAAACCTACCAGGTGATGCGTACCGACCAGCGCCGCTACTTCGGCCATCCGGATCTGGTGCTGTTTATCCAGCGTCTGGGAAACCAGGTGCATAACCTGGGGCTGGGGACGATGCTGATTGGCGACATGGGAATGCCTGCCGGTGGCCGCTTTAACGGCGGTCACGCCAGCCACCAGTCCGGACTGGACGTCGATATCTTTCTGCAACTGCCGAAAGCGCGCTGGCGCGCTGCCCAACTGTTAAAACCGCAGGCGCTGGATCTTGTTGCGCGTGACGGTAAAAACGTGGTGCCATCGCTCTGGACGCCAGAGGTGTTCAGCCTGATCAAGCTGGCGGCGGAAGATAACGACGTCACGCGAATTTTTGTGAACCCGGCAATCAAGCAACAGCTGTGTCTGGATGCGGGAACCGATCGCGACTGGCTGAGAAAAGTGCGTCCGTGGTTCCAGCATCGTGCGCATATGCACGTGCGTCTGCGCTGCCCGGCGAACAGCCTGGAATGTGAAGATCAGCCGTCGCCGCCGCCGGGCGATGGCTGCGGCGCGGAACTGCAGAGCTGGTTTGAACCTGCCAAACCTGGCACCTCTAAGCCTGAGAAGAAGACACCGCCTCCGCTGCCGCCTTCCTGTCAGGCGCTACTGGATGAGCATGTACTTTAATGGATAATTTCGTCGATCTGTTCATGGTGACGCCGCTGATGCTGGTTGCGCTCTTTTTTGTTGCGATGCTGGCCGGCTTCATTGACGCCCTGGCGGGTGGCGGCGGTTTGCTGACCGTCCCGGCGCTACTGGCGGTAGGGATGAACCCAGCCCAGGCGCTGGCAACCAATAAACTGCAGGCCTGTGGCGGTTCGCTTTCCGCGTCGCTTTACTTTATTCGCTGCAAAGTGGTTAACCTTGCCGATCAGAAACTCAATATTCTGATGACCTTTATTGGCTCCACGGCGGGTGCGCTTCTGGTCCAGCACGTGCAGTCCGACATCTTGCGCCAAATCCTGCCGATTCTGGTTATCTGCATCGGCCTGTACTTTTTACTGATGCCAAAGCTCGGGGAAGAAGACCGCCAGCGCCGTCTGCACGGCCTGCCGTTTGCGCTTATTGCCGGCGGTTGTGTTGGGTTTTACGATGGCTTTTTTGGCCCGGGTGCAGGCTCGTTTTATGCCTTAGCCTTTGTGACGCTTGCCGGGTTTAACCTCGCCAAATCCACCGCGCACGCCAAAGTGCTCAACGCCACGTCCAACGTCGGCGGTCTGCTGCTGTTTATCATTGGCGGCAAGGTTATCTGGGCAACCGGGTTTGTGATGATGGCAGGGCAATTTTTAGGCGCGCGCGCAGGCTCGCGTCTGGTATTAAGCAAGGGGCAAAAGCTGATCCGCCCAATGATTGTTATTGTCTCTGCGGTGATGAGCGCCAAACTTCTTTATGACAGCCATGGACAGGAGATCCTCCACTGGTTGGGGATGCATTAATGGACAATACGCATAACTATGAACAGCTGATCGCAATTTTTGACGGCTGTTTTGCTGACGATTTTAATACCCGTCTGATTAAAGGCGACGACGAACCGATCTATCTTCCTGCTGATGCCGATGTGCCCTATAACCGCATCGTGTTTGCGCACGGCTTTTACGCCAGCGGTTTACACGAGATTTCCCACTGGTGTATTGCGGGGAAAGCGCGTCGTGAGCGGGTGGACTTCGGCTACTGGTACTGCCCGGACGGTCGCGACGCCGCGACGCAGGGACAGTTTGAAGATGTAGAAGTCAAACCGCAGGCGCTGGAATGGTTGTTCTGCGTGGCGGCGGGTTTCCCGTTCAACGTGAGCTGTGACAACCTCGACGGTGAATGTGAGCCAGACCGTATCGTCTTCCAGCGCCGTGTGCATGCGCAGGTGATGGCGTATCTTGAGAAAGGCATTCCGGAACGTCCGGCGCGCCTTATCAAGGCGTTACAGAATTATTACCACACGCCGGACATCACGGCGGAATGCTTCCCGTGGCCGGAAGATCTTTAACAGAGGAACTAAGATGATCGCAGATTTTGAAGCACGCATTCTGGCGTTAATTGATGATATGGTGGAACACGCCAGTGATGATGAGCTATTCGCCAGCGGTTATCTGCGTGGTCATCTGACGCTGGCCGTCGCCGAACTGGAGCCGGGAGACGATCACACTGCCGAAGCGGTGCACGCGGAAGTGACCCGCAGCCTGGAGAAAGCGATTCAGGCGGGCGAACTCTCTCCGCGCGACCAGTCTTTAGTGCTGGGCATGTGGGACAACCTGTTCCAGCAGGCCAAACGTTAAGACGCCGCTTTCACTCCCCCTCTCCTCGTTGAGGAGAGGGGGGAACGCTACTTAACCATTTTCCCTTTTAATAACTTCCGCACCCACAGCCGGTTTGGGTTCAGCCCTGCCAGGGTTATTGCGTCCAGCGGGATCGGCTCATCACTCATCTGCGCGGCCAACACTTCAGCCATGAGTGGCGCAGAGCAAAGTCCACGCGAACCTAAACCCCCCAGCATAAACAGCTCCGGATAAACCGGCGCGCTTTCCGCCGTTTGCCTGTTTTCAGCCAGATCCTGATAGGCCTCAAGCGTCGCGTCATAATCCGGCACATTTCCCGCCATCGGCAGATGGTCACGGGTGGCGCAGCGTACCCCGCATCGCGCATCGCCTGCGCTGACATCAACCTCTTTCGCCCATGCCGCCTCAGGGAAACAGTCAATCAAGCGCTGACGATTGTGCTGCTGATCGTCTTCGCGGTAGCGCATCTCCGTCTCTCCGCGGTGATAGCTGGCGCCGATGCAGTGATGCCCGTTAGACGGGTTTTGCGGCGTCAAATAGCCGTCATAGCAGAGCACCTGGCGCAGTTTGCTGAGTTCAGGCGTCGTGGGGATATGGCTGACCTGGCCGCCGACCGGATACAGCGGCAGCTTCTCTGTCTGGATAAACTGGCCGATGTGATGCCCGTTGGCCAGCACCACGCTGGCATGTTGTGCCTGCTTGCCATCGGCAAAATGCAAATTCCAGCGATCGGTGCGGCTGAGTGATTCAACCTTATGGTCATAATGAACCGAAAGCCCGCGCGACTGCGCAAGGGCTATTGCCGCCGTCGTCAGTTCAGCAGGGCACAGCCAGCCGCCGAGCGGATACTGAATACCCTCGCAGTCGGTTTCAATGCCGGTGGTTTCAAAAAACTGCTGCGCGGTTACCGCATGCGCGATGATCGGCGGTAAACCCAGCGACAGCATCTGGGTGATTTTTTGCTGGCTCTTCTCATCCCAGCCGAGCTGCGTCACGCCGCACCAGTGGTGATCAAATGCGACAGGCAGCGTGTCGTACAGGCGTCGGGCAAAGGTAAATGCTGCGGGGAAGAACTGGCTTAAGGCCGGATCGTGGGCGCTCAGCAGCGGGTAGAGCGCCCCCTGTCGGTTGCCCGATGCCCCCTTTGCCGGCGCTTCGTCTGCGCAGTAGAGCGTCACCTGCCAGCCGCGATGTAGCAGCGCGAGGGAGAGCAGGGCGCTGGCAATGCCCCCGCCGACTATCGCCACCTGGCGGGATGCGCTGGCGCGGCGAGCAAACCAGGGCGTGCGGGCGGGGACCGTCTGTTCCTGCTCCATCACCCCGACCAGCATGTCGCGTTTGCGACCAAAGCCTTTGGTTTTTTTCATGCTAAAGCCCGCCTCCTGCAAGCCTCGGCGCACAAAACCTGCCGAGGTAAAGGTGGCGAGCGTCGCGCCAGGGCGCGCCAGACGCGCCATCGCCATAAACAGATGCTGACTCCACATATCCGGGTTTTTGGCGGGAGCAAAACCGTCCAGGAACCAGGCGTCTACCTTCTGGTTCATTGCGTCGTCGAGTTTATCGGTCAGGTCGTTGATGTCACCCAGCCACAGATCCAGAGTCACGCGACCGCCGTCAAGCAGCAGGCGATGACAGCCGCCAATTGCTGGTGGCCACTGGTCCTGAAGCTGTTCCGCCCACGGGGCAAGTTCCGGCCAGTGCTGGTGAGCAAGACGCAGATCGTGTGCGGTCAGGGGAAATTTCTCGAAACTGATAAAATGTAATCTTTGTAGCGTAGCCTGAGGATGGGCAGCGTGAAACTGGTTAAATGCCTGCCAGAGGGTCAGAAAATTCAGCCCGGTACCGAATCCGCTCTCTGCAACGACAAACAGACTGCGGGGATGGGTGGGGAAACGCGCGCTGAGCTGATTACCGTCCAGAAAAACATACCGGGTTTCTTCCAGCCCGTTATCATTAGAGAAATAGACGTCATCAAAATCTCGGGAAACAGGTGTACCCTCAGCGTTGAATTCGAGGTTGGCGGGTTGTATGGCGTTTTGTTTCACGTAAGTTACTCGTCTGACAGGCAGTGGCACGATCTTAACGATGTGAGCCCATTGGTGCAAATTTCCGCATAAATTGGCTGATCGGACTTGTTCGGCGTACAAGTGTACGCTATTGTGCCACTCGAAACTTACTATAGTGCGACTTACAGAGGTATTGAATGAAACGTGCAGTGATTACTGGCCTGGGCATCGTTTCCAGCATCGGTAATAACCAGCAGGAAGTCCTGGCATCTCTGCGTGAAGGACGCTCCGGGATCACTTTCTCTGAAGAGTTTAAAGATTCAGGTATGCGTAGCCACGTATGGGGTAATGTCAAACTGGACACCACCGGTTTGATTGACCGTAAAGTGGTTCGTTTCATGAACGATGCCTCTATCTATGCCTATCTTTCCATGCAGGAAGCCATTGCTGATGCTGGCCTGAGCGAAGACGTTTATCAGAACAACCCACGCGTGGGCCTGATCGCCGGCTCCGGCGGCTCTTCAAAAGCGCAGGTGTTCGGTGCCGACGCCATGCGTAGCCCGCGCGGTCTGAAAGCAGTGGGTCCCTATGTTGTGACCAAAGCCATGGGCTCAGCGGTTTCGGCATGCCTCGCAACGCCGTTTAAGATCCACGGCGTGAACTACTCAATCAGCTCTGCCTGTGCGACTTCCGCACACTGCATCGGTAATGCGGTAGAGCAGATCCAACTGGGTAAACAGGACATTGTATTTGCTGGCGGCGGCGAAGAGCTGGGCTGGGAAATGGCCTGTGAGTTCGATGCAATGGGCGCGCTCTCCACCAAATACAACGACACCCCGGAAAAAGCCTCCCGTACCTATGACGCACAGCGTGACGGTTTCATCATCGCTGGCGGCGGCGGTATGGTTGTGGTGGAAGAGCTGGAACACGCTCTGGCACGTGGCGCACACATCTATGCTGAAATCGTGGGTTACGGCGCAACGTCTGACGGCGCTGACATGGTTGCGCCATCCGGCGAAGGCGCGGTGCGCTGCATGAGGATGGCGATGCACGGCGTTGACACCCCGATCGACTACCTTAACTCCCACGGTACCTCTACGCCGGTGGGCGACGTGAAGGAGCTGGGTGCAATCCGTGAAGTGTTCGGCGACAACAGCCCGGCCATCTCCGCGACTAAAGCCATGACCGGTCACTCTCTGGGCGCGGCTGGCGTGCAGGAAGCAATCTACTCTCTGCTGATGCTGGAAAACGGCTTTATCGCGCCAAGCATCAACATTGACGAGCTGGACGAACAGGCTGCTGGTCTGAACATCGTCACCCAACCTACCGACGCGACGCTGACGACGGTAATGTCTAACAGCTTCGGTTTCGGCGGGACGAACGCCACGCTGGTCATGCGCAAGCTGAAAGCATAAGCGTTTAAATGTAGAGTAGTGGGAGCCTGAGGGTTCCCTTTTTTATGCCTGTTACGCAGCTACCCAGTTACGCATGACAATTGTTTTCCCCGCAGAGAATATTACCTCTGCGAATGTCTCGCTGTTTCGCATCGCGTTTGCGGTGTTCCTGACCTACATGACCGTTGGCCTGCCGCTGCAGGTGATCCCGCGTTTCAGGATATCTCCTGCGGGGTCACTGCGCCGCTGGCGGGTCTGTTGACCACGTCGTTTGGCTATTTGGCAGTTTTCCTCGCCGGGGCCGTGTCCGCGCTGGCCGGAATTGTGGTAACCCTGGCGGCATTTCGACAGACGTAGATTTTTGCCCGGCGGCGCTACGCGTACCGGGCGCAGTTTAGGTAATCAGCAAGGCAATCGCCAGCGCAATCACCAGCGCAATAAACATCAGTCCCGGGCGGGCTGACAGGGTTTTGAAGGTTTCCACCACCGGCGCAAACAGCGGGTTATAGATTGGCTGAATGTTACGCGCTTCCGGCACGCCGTCTTCCCGCTCGGCGCGGCGAATAAAGATTTGATTCAACACATCCTGGATCTGCGCGGTGGTCAATACCGTTTGCGGCGTAGCCTGCCAGGTCTGCTGGGCATAATCCCGAATCGCGTCGAATTCGTGCGGCTCAAGCGGCTGTTTAAGCGCGGCCTGAAGCGTATGCAGAGTAGGGGCATGTTGGCTGCTGAGCGTCTGCCTCGCCTGCAGCCACGTGACCAGGTGGGTAAACTGTTTTGCCGGGATCAGCTCACCCGCCTTAACCCCTGAAAGCTCAAGCATCGACTGCCAGATAAGCTTGTTCGACTCGCCGGTCGCCGCGGCCAGTTTAGTGACCATCTGCTTCAGCGTGTTGTGCTCCGCCGGAAGCAACGATCGTTCAGTTGCCGGACGCTGCTGCGGCTGCGGAATAGAGAGCTGATTGTTTTGCAACAACGTCAGGACGGTTTTCAACTGCTCCGGCGTCAGCTGGCTCAGTGCGGTATGACCGAACTGTTGACGAATAAAATCGCTCGCCGCCTGGCGGTTGTTTCCCTGACCCAACAGCTCGGTCAGCTGCGAGACAATCTGACGGGTGGTGTGATTCTGCTGTGCAGAATGAATACGCTGACTCAAGTTTTGCTCGGCGGCGGGGAAATGGCGCGACTGCAGCGGCGCGTCGTTCCTGACCCCCAGATCGTGCTTAACGCCCGCCCACACTTCGGCGTTCTGCTGCGACGTAAGCGCTATCAGGCGCGTGATTCAAACGCTCCAGCACGGTGCGCTGTTGCGTAGAGAGCGGTTGTTCACCGGCGACATTGTGCTTTACGGGGCCATCACCCGGAGGGCGCGGCGGCGAACCTGATATAGGCTGCATCGTCAAAATCCTTAAAGTCAAACTCAGCGTAAACCCGGCTTACTTATATGCCTGGCGGCCAGATTATGGCACACTTGCCAGGTTTACTTCCTCTCAAACAGGTACTCAGACGTGAAAATCCTCGTTGATGAAAATATGCCTTACGCACGCGAGCTATTTAGCCGTCTCGGCGACGTTAAGGCTGTCCCTGGTCGCCCAATCCCGGTGGATGAACTGGCTGATGCAAACGCGCTTATGGTGCGCTCGGTGACCAACGTAAATGCGGCACTGCTTGGCGACACCGCGATAAAATTCGTGGGTACCGCAACGGCAGGGACGGATCATGTGGATGATAAATGGCTTGCGCAGGCGGGGATCGGTTTTTCCGCCGCGCCCGGCTGTAACGCCATTGCGGTGGTGGAATATGTTTTCTCTTCCCTGCTGATGCTGGCAGAGCGTGACGGTTTTGCCCTGAAAGACCGCACAGTGGGGATTGTCGGCGTGGGGAACGTAGGGGGACGTCTGCAAAAGCGCCTTGAGTCGTTAGGCATTCGCACGCTGTTGTGCGATCCCCCGCGTAAAGACAGCGGCGACGACGAGGAATTCCACTCTCTTAGCACCCTGGTTGAACAGTGCGATGTGATCACCTTCCATACGCCGCTGTTTAAAGAGGGGCCGTATAAGACTTTTCATCTGGCAGACGACGCGCTAATTCGTCGCCTGAAGGCGGGCGCTATTCTGATAAATGCCTGCCGTGGCCCGGTTGTCGATAACGCCGCGCTGCTGAAGTGCCTGGAAGAGGGACAAGAGCTCAGCGTGGTGCTGGACGTCTGGGAGCCAGAGCCCGATCTTAACATTGCGCTACTCAACAACGTCGACGTGGGTAGCGCGCATATCGCTGGTTATACTCTCGAAGGCAAGGCACGCGGCACGACACAAGTGTTTGAGGCCTACAGCGCCTTTATTGGCCAGTCTCAGCAGGTTGCGCTGGACACGCTGCTGCCCGCGCCGGAATTTGGCCGCCTTACCCTGCACGGCCCGCTCGATCAGGCAACGCTAAAAAGGCTGGTGCATTTGGTGTATGATGTGCGCCGCGACGACGCACTGCTGCGTAAATCAGCGGGTATTCCGGGTGAATTTGACAAGCTGCGCAAGAATTATGTCGAGCGCCGCGAGTGGTCCTCTTTGTACGTGATGTGCGACGACGCAACGGCCGCCGCGCAGCTGCATGAACTGGGTTTTAACGCCGTTCATCACCCGGCGCGTTAATGTCTTCTTAATGCTCCCTGTTGGGTACGCTGACAGGGACGCTCTTTTATTTCTGGAGTAAACCACCATGTCTGAAGGCTGGAACATTGCCATTTTAGGTGCCACAGGCGCCGTGGGCGAAGCCCTGCTTGAAACCCTTGCTGAGCGTCAGTTCCCGGTGGGCGATATCTATGCGCTGGCGCGGGCCGAAAGCGCGGGCGAGCATCTGCGTTTCGGCCCTAAATCCGTAAAGGTTCAGGATGCGGCGGAATTTGACTGGACCCAGGCGCAACTGGCGTTTTTCGCCGCGGGCGCTGAAGCCACTGTCTCTTACATCGAAGAAGCAACCCAATCGGGCTGTCTGGTGATTGATCTCAGCGGTCTGTTCTCGCTTGAGTCAGACGTGCCGCTGGTGGTGCCGGATGTCAACCCGTTTGTGCTGGCGGACTACCGTAACCGTAACGTGATTGCCGTGCCAGATAGCCTGACCAGTCAGCTGCTTACCGCGCTGAAACCGCTGATCGACGATGGCGGCCTGTCGCGTATTATCGTTACCAGCCTGCTGTCGGCCTCCGCTCAGGGCAAAAAAGCGGTGGATGCCCTGGCGGGGCAGAGCGCAAAACTGCTCAACGGCATCCCGGTAGACGAGGACGATTATTTTGGACGCCAGCTGGCGTTTAACATGCTGCCGTTGCTGCCCGACCGTGAAGGCTCCGTGCGCGAAGAGCGCCGTATCGTTGATGAAGTCCGCAAAATAATGCAGGACGAAGGTCTGATGATTTCCGCACACTGCGTGCAGTCTCCGGTCTTCTACGGCCACGCGCAGATGGTGGGTTTTGAAGCCCTGCGTCCGCTGGCGGCAGAAGAGGCGCGTGATGCCTTTAGTCGCGGCGAAGACATTGTGCTTTCTGAAGAGCGCGAGTTCCCGACCCAGGTAGGGGACGCCAGCGGCAGCGCGCACCTTTCGGTGGGCTGCGTACGTAACGACTACGGTATGCCGGAGCAGGTCCAGTTCTGGTCAGTTGCTGATAATGTTCGCTTTGGCGGCGCGTTGATGGCGGTCAAAATTGCGGAAAAACTGGTGCAGGAGTATCTGTACTGATGTCAGAAGTGGAGCACAAGCTGGTCTATAGACTCGCTCTCGGTATTGAGTACGACGGCAGTAAATACTATGGCTGGCAGCGTCAGAATGAGGTGCGCAGCGTCCAGGAAAAACTGGAGAAAGCGCTCTCTCAGGTGGCGAATGAACCGATCAACGTTCTGTGCGCAGGCCGCACGGACGCTGGCGTCCACGGCACGGGACAGGTGGTGCATTTTGAAACCACCGCTGTGCGCAAAGATGCCGCGTGGACGTTGGGCGTAAATGCGAATTTACCCGGCGATATCGCGGTGCGTTGGGTAAAAGCTGTACCGGATGATTTTCACGCACGATTCAGCGCCACCGCGCGCCGTTACCGCTATGTCATCTATAACCAGCGCCTGCGCCCGGCGGTTCTGAGCCAGGGCGTGACGCATTTTTATGAGCCGCTTGATGCAGAACGTATGCAGCGTGCGGCGCAGTGTCTGACTGGAGAAAATGACTTTACCTCGTTTCGTGCGGTGCAGTGTCAGTCCCGCACGCCGTGGCGTAACGTCATGCACATAAACGTCAGTCGTTATGGCGCGTATGTGGTGGTGGATATCAAAGCCAATGCCTTTGTACATCATATGGTACGGAATATTGTGGGCAGCCTGATGGAAGTAGGCGCCGGACACCAGCCGGAGAGCTGGATTGCAGAACTGCTGGCAGCGAAGGACAGAACGCTTGCAGCAGCAACGGCGAAAGCGGAAGGGCTGTACCTGGTATCGGTGGATTATCCGGACCGGTTTGACCTGCCAAAACCGCCAATGGGCCCGCTTTTTTTAGCGGACTAAACGAAGGCGCAATTAAGGTTTAAACAATATGGACGTAATACATTTTCTGATCGATTTCATTTTGCATATTGATGTTCACCTGGCTGAACTGGTCGCGCAGTACGGCGTCTGGGTTTATGCCATTCTGTTCTTGATTCTGTTCTGTGAAACCGGGCTGGTCGTCACGCCGTTCCTGCCGGGTGATTCACTGCTGTTCGTCGCAGGGGCGATATCCGCGCTGCCCACCAATGACCTGAATGTGCATTTGATGGTGGTGTTGATGATTATCGCCGCGATTATCGGCGATGCGGTCAACTACACGATAGGGCGAGTGTTCGGGGAACGGCTGTTCAGTAATCCTGACTCGAAAATTTTTCGCCGTAGCTATTTAGACAAGACCCATGCGTTTTATGAACGCCATGGCGGTAAAACCATTATCCTTGCGCGCTTTGTGCCTATTGTCCGTACGTTTGCCCCCTTTGTGGCGGGAATGGGACATATGTCCTATCGTCACTTTGCGATATACAACGTTGTTGGCGCCCTGCTGTGGGTACTGATCTTTACCTATGCAGGCTACGTGTTTGGCGATCTCCCTGTGGTTCAGGAAAACCTTAAGTTACTGATTGTTGCGATTATTGTGCTTTCAGTGTTACCGGGAGTTTTCGAAATTATTCGTCACCGGCGGGCGGCGGCAAAACAAGCGAAGTAAATGCACATCGGCGGTTCGAGCACATTTTTATCCAAAGTTTCGGGCTGTTATGTTTTAATGTGCAACATTCATGGTCTGTTGGAGGCAAAAATGGCATCATTCGCCTCTTATAGCAAAACTGGCATACGACCAGGTTCAGGCAGAAAGGTTATCAATGAGCTGGATTGAACGAATTAAAAGCAACATCGCCCCGACTCGCAAAGCGAGCATTCCTGAAGGGGTATGGACGAAGTGTGATAGCTGCGGCCAGGTTCTGTATCGCGCGGAACTGGAACGCAATCTTGAAGTGTGTCCGAAATGCGACCACCACATGCGTATGTCGGCGCGTAACCGCCTGCACAGCCTGCTGGACGAAGGTTCTCTGGTCGAACTGGGTAGCGAACTTGAGCCAAAAGACTTGCTGAAGTTCCGCGATTCCAAAAAATACAAAGATCGTCTGGCCTCTGCACAGAAAGAGACCGGCGAGAAAGATGCGCTGATCGTGATGAAAGGCACCCTGCATGAAATGCCGGTTGTCGCCGCCGCCTTTGAGTTCTCCTTTATGGGCGGCTCCATGGGCTCTGTGGTTGGCGCACGTTTCGTGCGTGCCGTTGAGCAGGCGCTGGAAGATAACTGCCCGCTGATCTGCTTCTCTGCCTCGGGTGGCGCGCGTATGCAGGAAGCGTTAATGTCTCTGATGCAGATGGCGAAAACCTCTGCTGCGCTGGCGAAAATGCAGGAGCGCGGTCTGCCGTACATCTCAGTACTGACCGACCCAACCATGGGCGGCGTATCCGCAAGCTTCGCGATGCTGGGCGACCTGAACATCGCTGAGCCGAAAGCGCTGATCGGCTTCGCCGGTCCTCGCGTTATTGAACAAACCGTGCGTGAGAAACTGCCGCCGGGCTTCCAGCGCAGTGAATTTCTCATCGAGAAAGGCGCTATCGACATGATCGTTCGCCGCCCGGAAATGCGCCTGAAGCTGGCAAGTATTCTGGCGAAGCTGATGAATCTGCCCGCGCCTGACCCGGATGAACCGCGCGAAGGCGTAGTTGTACCGGATCAGGAACCCGAGGCCTGATAACTGAAAAGGGCAGGGCCAGACGGCGCTGCCCTTTTACTTTTTAAACTGTTAATGACAACCGGGCATCATGGAAAATAAACGCATTCCCCAAGCCACGTCGCCCCTGGTCGCGTGGCTTTCTTATCTGGAAAATCTGCACAGCAAAACCATCGATATGGGCCTTGAGCGTGTCAGTCAGGTCGCTACGCGTCTCGGGATGCTGAAACCGGCGCCTTTCGTGTTTACCGTCGCCGGTACCAACGGCAAAGGCACCACCTGCCGTACGCTGGAATCTGTTCTGATGGCTGCGGGTTACAGGGTGGGGGTTTACAGCTCCCCCCATCTGGTGCGCTATACCGAGCGGGTTCGCGTGCAAAATACCGAGCTGGCGGAATCGGCGCATACGGCGTCGTTCGCAGAAATCGAAGCGGCACGCGGTGAGATCTCATTAACCTATTTCGAATACGGTACGCTCTCGGCGCTGTGGTTGTTTAAACAGGCGCAACTGGATGTGGTTATCCTCGAAGTCGGCCTTGGCGGACGTCTCGATGCCACGAATATGGTGGATGCGGATGTGAGCGTGGTGACCAGCATTGCGCTGGATCATACCGACTGGCTGGGACCAGACCGCGAGAGCATTGGTCGCGAAAAGGCCGGGATTTTCCGCGCTAACCGGCCCGCAGTGGTCGGCGAGCCGGATATGCCGCACACCATTGCGGACGTGGCGAAAGAGAAGGGCGCACTGCTGCTGCGTCGTGGCGTTGACTGGCAGTATGAGGTTTACGACAATGGCTGGCGTTTTACCGATGCCCGGGTCGTGCTGGATAACCTGCCTCTGCCGCAGGTGCCGCAGCCAAACGCGGCGACGGCCCTGGCGGCTTTGCGCGCAAGCGGGCTCGCAGTGAGCGAGCAGGCGATCCGCGACGGCATTCAGCACGCGATTTTGCCGGGTCGATTCCAGATTGTGAGCGGTTCACCGCGCGTGATTCTGGATGTGGCGCATAATCCCCATGCGGCGGCGTATCTCGCAGGTCGTCTCAAATCGTTACCAAAAACCGGGCACGTACTGGCAGTTATCGGTATGCTTCATGATAAAGATATCGGCGGCACGCTGGCCTGCATGGAGGCTGTGGTCGATAGCTGGTATTGTGCTCCCCTGGAAGGGCCACGCGGCGCGACGGCTGAACAGTTAAGGGAACATCTCGGCAACGGCAAAATTTTTGCGAGCGTTGAGCAGGCGTGGCGTACCGCGATGGCGGAGGCGAGACCAGAAGATACCGTGCTGGTGTGTGGTTCGTTCCACACGGTGGCACATGTCATGGAAGTGATGGACGCGGGGAGAACCGGTGGCGAGTAAGTTTCAGAACCGTTTAACAGGAACCATTGTGCTGGTCGCGCTCGGGGTGATTATTCTCCCGGGTTTGCTCGACGGGCAGAAAAAACATTATCAGGATGAGTTTGCGGCCATTCCGCTGGTGCCAAAACCGGGCGATCGCGACGAGCCGGATATGCTGCCAGCCGCAACGCAGGCGCTGCCTGCTCAGCCGCCGGAAGGTGCTGCCGAAGAGGTGCGCGCGGGAGATGCCGCCGCGCCGTCGCTTGACCCCTCTCGCCTGACGGCGAATAACAACATCGAGATTGATCCGCTACCGGTAGAGCAGCCTAAGCCGGCTGTAAAACCGAAGCCGGTGGAGAAGCCGCAGCCGAAACCGCAGCGAGATAAAGCAGCCGGACAGCTGGCTGCCGCCTCAGAATCGCCGCCGCCGGCTAAACAAGACGCGGCGCCAACTGGAAAAGCCTATGTTGTTCAGCTCGGCGCATTGAAAAACGCCGATAAAGTCAACGAGGTGGTGAGTAAACTGCGCGGGGCGGGGTATCGAGTTTATACTTCACCTTCCACACCGGTGCAGGGTAAAATTACCCGCATCCTCGTCGGTCCTGATGCCTCTAAGGATAAGCTGAAAGGGTCGCTGGGTGAGCTGAAGCAGATCTCCGGTTTGAGTGGTGTGGTGATGAACTACAGCGCGAACTAAAACCCGACGGGGAGAGGGTAGGGTGAGGGGCGTTGAACATTTTTTCAGCGCCTTTTTTATTTACGCGCGGGAAGGAAATCCCTACGCAAACGTTTTCTTTTTCTGTTAGAATTCGCCCCGAACGGGATGACAGGGCGTTAAATCGTGGGACACATATGGTCTGGATTGATTACGCCATCATTGCGGTGATTGGTTTTTCCTGTCTGGTTAGCCTGATCCGTGGCTTTGTTCGTGAAGCGTTATCGCTGGTGACATGGGGTTGTGCTTTCTTTGTTGCCAGTCATTACTACACGTACCTGTCTGTCTGGTTCACGGGCTTTGAAGATGAACTGGTTCGAAACGGGATCGCCATCGCGGTGCTGTTTATCGCAACGCTGATTGTCGGCGCTATCGTCAATTACGTGATAGGTCAACTGGTGGAGAAAACCGGTCTGTCTGGAACAGACAGGGTGCTCGGGATCTGTTTTGGGGCGTTGCGAGGCGTGCTGATTGTGGCCGCGATACTGTTCTTCCTGGATACCTTCACCGGGTTTTCCAAAAGCGAAGACTGGCAGAAGTCGCAGCTCATTCCAGAGTTCAGCGTCATCATCAGATGGTTCTTTGACTATCTGCAAAGTTCGTCGAGTTTCTTGCCCAGAGCCTAAGTGCTCTGAGATGTGGCTTAACGAGGAAAAAACGAATGTGCGGTATTGTCGGTATCGCCGGTTTCATGCCGGTAAACCAGTCTATTTATGACGCATTGTCGGTGCTTCAGCACCGTGGTCAGGATGCTGCGGGTATCATCACCATTGATGCACACAACTGCTTCCGTTTACGTAAGGCGAATGGCCTGGTAAACGATGTGTTTGAAGCCCGCCATATGCAGCGCCTGCAAGGTAATATGGGGATTGGTCACGTTCGTTATCCTACTGCTGGCAGTTCCAGCGCCTCTGAAGCCCAGCCTTTCTATGTCAACTCTCCTTATGGCATCACGCTTGCCCACAACGGCAACCTGACTAACGCCCATGAGCTGCGGAAAAAGCTGTTCGAAGAGAAACGTCGCCACATTAACACCACCTCTGATTCTGAAATCCTGCTCAATATCTTCGCCAGTGAGCTGGATAACTTCCGCCATTATCCGCTGGAAGCAGACAACATTTTTGCCGCCGTTGCCGCCACTAATCGCCTGATCCGCGGGGCGTATGCCTGCGTGGCGATGATTATCGGTCACGGAATGGTGGCTTTTCGCGATCCCAACGGTATCCGTCCGCTGGTGCTCGGAAAGCGCGATCTCGGCGATGACCGTAGCGAATACATGGTCGCCTCTGAAAGCGTGGCGCTGGATACCCTGGGCTTCGAGTTCTTACGCGACGTTGCGCCGGGTGAAGCGGTTTACATCACTGAGAAGGGCCAACTGTTTACCCGCCAGTGTGCAGATAACCCGGTCAGCAACCCGTGCCTGTTCGAGTATGTTTACTTCGCTCGTCCGGACTCGTTCATCGACAAGATTTCGGTCTACAGCGCACGCGTAAACATGGGCACCAAACTCGGTGAGAAGATTGCCCGCGAGTGGGACGATCTGGATATCGACGTGGTGATCCCTATTCCGGAAACCTCCTGCGATATCGCGCTGGAAATTGCCCGCATTCTGGATAAGCCATACCGTCAGGGCTTCGTGAAGAACCGCTACGTTGGTCGTACCTTTATCATGCCGGGCCAGCAGCTGCGCCGTAAGTCCGTGCGGCGTAAACTGAACGCCAACCGCGCAGAGTTCCGCGATAAAAACGTGCTGCTGGTCGATGATTCCATCGTGCGCGGCACCACCTCCGGGCAGATTATCGAGATGGCGCGTGAAGCGGGTGCGAAGAAGGTGTATCTGGCTTCAGCAGCCCCGGAGATCCGCTTCCCGAACGTGTATGGTATCGATATGCCCACCGCCACCGAGCTGATTGCTCATGGTCGTGAAGTGGACGAAATTCGTCAGATCATTGGCGCAGACGGCCTGATTTTCCAGGATCTGAACGATCTGATCGACGCGGTGTGCGCCGAGAACCCGGATATCCAGCAATTTGAATGCTCCGTATTCAACGGCATTTACGTGACTAAAGACGTTGATCAGCAGTACCTCGACTATCTTGATTCGCTGCGTAACGACGACGCCAAAGCCGTCCAGTTGCAAAACGATCTGGAAAGCCTGGAGATGCACAACGAAGGCTAATGAAACTGAAGGGCGACGTTGATGTCGCCCTTCGTTTTTTTAACTGCCTTCATTCACCCAGATCCGCATTTCTCCTTCACCTCTGTTGGCCCAGCTAAACCATGGAATAAACGTCAACGTCTGGGTTTGAACCGCCGTTTGCGGATAGTCAAAACTGTATAACGGTGCGTTATTAACGGGCGTTGCCAGCCGTTTTCCCTCTGCCTGGATCACAATTTTATTCTCCAGTACACCGGTACCGACGCTCTCCCGCAGCACGCAGTCTCGCCCCAGCATGAGATTATGTAACGCCTCGCCGTTATCCACTTCTTCAAGGCAATACACCAGCGGACCGCGCTGAAGAGCCACTTTACCGGCCGCGTGGCGTACCTGAGGGTTGGCGTAGACCCGCTTGCAGCGCATCGGCAAAGAGAGCTGGATACGGTCGCCCTTTTGCCACGTCCGGTGCAGATGCAGATAGCCTTTAATGATTTCGCCCTGCGCGGCTTCACCGTTGACCTTGACGTGCGGATTATCGCACCAGTCGGGCAGGCGCAGCGCCAGAGTATGCGCGACCGGGTGCGGGTTATTAAGGGTGATGGCTATGTTGCCATCCCAGGGATAATTCCCCTGAATCGAGAGCTGCAAAGTACCATCGGCGACCCTGAACGCCGCCTCGCTGCCGGCGTAAAAATTAATGAGCAACGCGTCGGGAAGGGGCGTGAAAAGATAATGGCCCACCGCCACTAGCGTGCGGGCAATGTTCGGTGGACAGCAGGCACAGCCGAACCAGGGCTGGCGAACGGGTTTAATGTGGTCGTAGATGTGGTTGTGGGGAAGGCTTTTCGGGTGCGTTTCCAGCGGATTGACGTAAAAAAAGTGCTTACCATCGAGCGCCATTCCTCCCAGTACCGTGTTGTAAAATGCCCGCTCCATCACGTCGGCGTACCGTGCGTCAGCCTCGATCTCCAGCATCCTGCGGGCGAACATCATCAGGCCAATCGAGGCGCAGCTTTCACTATAAGCGGTATCATTAGGCAGGTCGTAATCACTGGTGAAGGCTTCTCCGATCCCCTGGGAGCCTATGCCACCCGTGATGTACATCCGGCGTTGAACCATGTTGTTCCAGATACGCAGGCAGGTCTGGCGCTTCTCTTCATCGTGGGTGAGGCGGGCGATATGCGCCAGCCCGGCCATCAGGTAAACCGAGCGCACCGCATGCCCGACCGCCTGATCCTGTTCATTAAGCGGCTTATGCGCGTGAGTATAGGCTTTGTCTTTGACCATCCACGCCTCACCCCAGTTGCCCCAGTGCCAGGTACCGCCACGCTTTGCAAACTCGATATCATAGTAGTGTGGACGTTGGCCTCGCGCTTGCACAAAGAAGCACGCCAGCGCCTGGTAACGAGGCTCCCGGGTAACTTCGTACAAGCGCATTAAGGCCAGTTCAATTTCCGGATGCCCGGGATAACCGCGCAACTGACCGTCGCCTGGGCCAAAGGTCGCGTCGATATGGTCGGCAAAGCGACAGGCTATCTCGAGCAGGCGACGTTTGCCCGTGGCGTTATAGAAGGCGACGGCGGCTTCAAAAAGGTGGCCTGCACAGTAAAGCTCATGGCACTCGGCAAGGTTAGTCCAGCGCAGGCCCGGCTCTTTTACCGTATACCAGGTGTTGAGATAACCATCCGCCCACTGGGCTTGTGCCAGCAGCTCAATGATCTCGTCGGCGGTTTTTTCAAGTTCAAGATCGGGTTTTTGACGCAAAGACCATGCCACGGCCTCCAGCCACTTGGTGACGTCGCTGTCCTGAAAAACCATGCCATAAAACTCGCCTGAGGTTAAGCCCGCCGCGATACGGTAGTTTTCAATGGCGTGGCTCGGCTCCGCATGCACAAGGGTATCGTTCAGCGCTTGCCACTGATAAGGAATAACCACATCGCGGATAAGCCGCTGGTACTCGCCTAAAAAGGGATCGGTGAGGGTAATCAGGTTCAGGTCCGCTTCAATCACATCAGAATGCATCATGTTTACCTCAGGAAATGTGTGTATGACGATGGTGAAGATCGCTGGCAATACGTTGCATCATGGTTTTATTCAGGCTGCACTTCAGCAGACACAGGGCCAGTACAAGATGGAAAAATGCCGGAATAAGGCTTTGCAGGAGAGTGATCCCTTCAATTGACGACGTGGTCTGGTTTTCCAGCCCGGGGCGATAGGCGACCATTATCAGGATAAGACTGATTATCCCACCGGAAGAGGCCCAGGAGAGTTTGATGAAAAAGAGGTTGAAGGCGAAATTCATTCCGGAAGAGCGCACGCCGTTCTTCCATTCACCGTAGTCATCGGCAAACGCCATAATGGAGAAATGCAGAGGGAGGGTGAATCCCAGCACGATATTGTTTACTAAAATAGAGATCAGCCACAGCGTCTGGTGCTGAGGCCCGGTGGGGAGGAAAACCATCGCCACGCCAAAGGCGACGAGAACCAGGTTGGTAGAGAAATAGAGTTTAACCATATCAATATAGCGGGAGAGCAGGTTGACGACGATGGCCCCGATAATGGCCGCCACGGTGACAACGGCAAAAAACAGCGACATATATCCTGCGCTACCCTGCAGGGCCCAGGAGATGAAATACATATACCCGCCGCCGCGGATGCACAAAATATTGACCAGCAGGAAGGACATCACCAGCATCATCAGCAACTGATCGTTTTTACGCAGGCCTTGTAAATGCTGGCGCAGGGTAGCGTTGCCCGCAAGCGAGAGCGGCACACGCTCCTTTACCCACAAGAAGCAGAGTAAGAACATCACGACGCCAAGGGTGCACAGCACCGTCACACCGTACTGATAGCCTTTTGCCAGATTGCCTTGTCCGAAGAAGGACACCATCCACGGCAGGCCCACGGCCACCAGAAAACCGGCAATACCGCTTAAAACAAAGCGCCATGACTGGCAAGACATCACCTGATCGTGGCGGTTGGTCATGGCGTTGATCAATGCACAGTACGGAACGTTGATGGCGGTATAGCCCACGGAGAGCAGCAGGTAAGTGCCAAAAGCCCAGACGATTTTCAGGTTTGGGCTCATGTCCGGCACGGTAAAGGTGAGTATCCCTATCACGCCAAGCGGTACGGCAATCCACAATTGCCACGGACGAAAACGCCCCCAGCGGGTGCGGGTGCGATCGGCAATCACCCCCATCACCGGGTCGGAAATGGCGTCGAAAATCCTGAGGATCAAAAACATCGCGCCGACTATAGCCGGGCTGAGACCAAAGACGTCGGTATAGAAAAAAAGGAGAAAGCCGCTGATTAAATCAGAGATGCAATGCCCACCCGCATCTCCAAGCCCGTAACCGATTTTTTCGCGCGTGGAGAGGGTTTCTCCCGCATCGGCCGTACTCTGCACATCACTTTCCGGAAAATCGACAGTAGCCATAACCTATCCCCCTATGCCTGGCAAGTCGCGAGTGTTTAGCAAGCCATTACGACATTTCTCTGACTTTTTCGTAAAAAAAAGAACGGTTTTGAGCATAGATCTGGCTTGATGTTGTGGTACATAACCTTGATGTGCGCTTGTGAAAATGATCTCTATTTTTACTAGAAATAATTAATTTAAAGTGATATTTATCACTTTTTTTGCCCGGGGAGAGCCATTGGCATGGGGTTTTACCGTGGCAACGGGTAATATATTTTTAGTGAATGGGATGCGGTAGGCAGAAGGTAACGGTCGCGATGGTGAAAAAAACACGTATCAAAGATATTGCCACGGCGAGCGGTGTGTCGATTGCGGCCGTCTCGCGAGCGCTGAAAGGGCAGCCGGGCCTGAGCGAAGCGACCCGACAGCGCATCCTCGCCGTTGCCCAGGCGGAAGGCTATGACTTCAGTCGCTTGCGTAACGGGCGCATAAAGCGGCTACTGTTTTTGCTCCATAAACAGCACAACATCGCCAGCGCATTACCGTTTTATTCATCCGTTATGCTGGGCGTTGCCGATGCCTGCCGTGAAAATGAGGTCGCCATGAGCTTTCAGCCGATAGGGCCAGATGATCCTGTTGCTGAACTGGTGAATCTGCATCAGCCTGATGCGCTGATTTGCGCGGGCTTTCTGGAGCCGGAAATCCTGGATGCTATCCGTACACTGGCGCTGCCGACGACGCTGGTCGACCTTTGGGCCGCTGATTTTCCCTGTGTTAACCCGGATAACTTCCACGGCGGATTTGTCGCAACCCGGCACCTTATCCAGCAGGGCAGAAAACGCATCGCCTTTTTGGGCCAGTCATTACATCACTACAGTATTCGCCAGCGCGTGGAAGGGTATCAGCAGGCGCTGTTTGATGCTGGCTTGACGTTATCGGCGGCGTATCGGGTAGAAACCCCGCCAGTTAAAGATATTGAACAGGCGCTGGTTGAGGGAATGGACGGTCTGCTTGCGCTGCCCCGGCCGCCAGATGCTATCTTTGCGTATAACGACGTGGCCGCGCTGGTCGCGATGCGGGCGTGTGCCCGTAAGGGGCTAAACGTGCCCGATGATATCGCCATTGTGGGTTTCGATGATATTGATGCTGCCTCCTGGGCGCATCCGCCGCTGACGACGGTGGCTATTGATAAACGTGAGCTTGGGCGCGATGCGTTTCGCCTGCTGAGCAATGAGCAGGGAGAGAGAAATCTGCTGCAGCCCGTACGGTTGGTTATCCGTGAAAGCTCTGGCAGCGGGAGGGGGCACGCACAGTTGCGTCCGGCACGGTAATCCGGCAAAGTTTGCGCCATTACGTTAAAGAGGCAATCATGGTGAAACGACTCATTGTAGGGATCAGCGGGGCCAGCGGGGCCATTTATGGCGTGCGCCTGTTGCAGATAGCGCGCGACGTCGCTGAGGTGGAAACCCATCTGGTGATGAGCCAGGCGGCGCGTCAGACGCTCTCGCTTGAAACGGACTTCTCCCTGCGTGAGGTGCAGTCGCTGGCGGATGTAGTGCATGATGCCCGTGATATTGCCGCCAGTATCTCTTCAGGCTCGTTCAAAACCGCAGGCATGGTTATCCTGCCTTGCTCAATCAAAACCCTCTCCGGCATTGTCAACAGCTATACCGATACGCTGGTGACACGCGCTGCAGACGTCGTGTTAAAGGAGCGTCGTCCGCTGGTGCTGTGCGTACGGGAGACGCCGCTGCACCTCGGGCACCTGCGTTTAATGACCCAGGCCGCCGAATTAGGCGCGGTGATTATGCCGCCGGTCCCGGCGTTCTACCATCGGCCGTCATCTGTAGATGAGGTGGTTAATCAGACGGTTAACCGCGTGCTGGACCAGTTTGATATCGACCTGCCGGAAGATCTCTTTACCCGCTGGCAGGGCGCCTGAGCGGGTGCATAAAAAGACACGTTGCCCTGTTTCAGGGCAAATCTGCAAGCGCGATCATATCCTCGACATTTAATTCGTTTTTTCCCCATCTCTCTCTGCGGTTCGTTCGGCAGACCTGCTATCTTTCCTCATAAAGGCAACATCGCAACGTTTTATTAACATATTTAACGTCAAAGTTTTGATCCGACGGCAATGTGGCATAAGACCTGCAAGAGAAGCCTGCAACACAACACAACGCAAACCATAATAAAATCACGGTATTTGAGGGTAAATGTATGAAGAAGACGGTTCTGGCTTTGTCTTTGCTCGTGGGGTTAAGTGCAGCAGCAGGTAGCTATGCGGCACTGCCACAGACGGTTCGTATCGGTACCGACGCCACCTACGCGCCATTCTCTTCCAAAGATGCCAAAGGCGAGTTCGTTGGCTTTGATATCGATCTGGGAAATGAGATGTGCAAACGCATGGAAGTGAAGTGCACGTGGGTGGGCAGCGATTTCGACGCGCTGATCCCGTCGCTGAAAGCCAAAAAAATCGACGCTATCCTCTCCTCTCTTTCTATTACCGAGAAGCGTCAGCAGGAGATTGCCTTCTCTGAAAAACTTTATGCCGCAGACTCGCGTCTGATTGCCGCCAAAGGCTCGCCGATCCAGCCGACGATCGCGTCGCTAAAAGGCAAGCACGTCGGCGTGCTGCAGGGCTCTACTCAGGAAGCGTTCGCCAATGCCCACTGGCGTGAACAAGGGGTAGATGTGGTGGCTTATCAGAACCAGGATCTGATCTACTCCGATCTCGCGGCAGGCCGTCTGGATGCGGCATTCCAGGATGAAGTCGCGGCGAGCGAAGGCTTCCTGAAGCAGCCTGCGGGTAAAGAATTCGCCTTTGCGGGCCCGTCAGTCAAGGACAAGAAATACTTTGGCGATGGCACCGGTATTGGTCTGCGCAAGGATGATACCGAGCTGAAAGCAGCCTTTGATAAAGCCTTTACGGAGCTGCGTAAAGACGGTACCTACGACAAACTGGCGAAGAAATACTTCGACTTCAACGTCTACGGCGACTGACTGTCGCTGACGGGACTGCACCATGATGGCGAGCCGTCATGGTGCGTTGCGGGTGCGTGTGAACCATTTTAGTGCGCATTGGCGATTAATTGCGCCATGAGTGCATAGTTAAGCACTCCCGATGCAAAAAATCCCATCGTTTGGGCATTATCTTTTGCCTTAAGAAGGGGATTAATGGCACATTAACGCCACCCCGTCGTCGTAAAAATCCCGTAAGAATCCGGTTTGTTGAGGACAGATATGAAAAAACTGATTTTGTCACTTTCTCTGGTGCTGGCCGTTTCCAGCGTCAGTGCGGCGTTTGCTGCAATTCCGCAAAAAATTCGTATTGGTACCGACCCTACCTATGCCCCGTTCGAATCGAAGAATTCTAAAGGGGAACTGGTCGGTTTTGACATCGATATTGCCAACGAGCTGTGCAAGCGCCTTAATGTGCAGTGTACCTACGTTGAGAACCCGCTGGATGCGCTGATCCCCTCGCTTAAAGCCAAAAAAATTGATGTGATCATGTCTTCTCTCTCCATCACAGAAAAACGCCAGCAGGAGATTGCTTTTACCGACAAAATGTACGCGGCAGATTCCCGTCTGGTGGTGGCGAATGACGCTGACATTCAGCCAACGGTTGAATCGCTGAAAGGTAAACGCGTGGGCGTGCTGCAGGGCACAACCCAGGAAACCTACGGTAAAGAACACTGGGCGCCAAACGGGATTGAAATCGTCTCTTATCAGGGCCAGGAAAATATCTACGCTGACCTGACGGCTGGCCGTATCGATGCCGCATTCCAGGATGAAGTTGCCGCAAGCGAAGGCTTCCTAAAACAGCCTGTCGGGAAAAATTACACGTTCGGCGGTCCGTCCATCAAGGACGAAAAACTCTTTGGGGTGGGCACCGGTATGGGTCTGCGTAAAGAAGACAACGAACTGCGCGAAGCGCTGAATAAAGCCTTTGCCGAGATGCGTGCTGACGGTACGTACGACAAGCTGGCGAAAAAATACTTCAATTTTAATGTTTACGGCGGCTAATTCCCCCGTCTGATAACGTGCAGCCCCTCCTCGTGCAGGAGGGGAAAAGACACGGTTCCACCATTCACGATACGACAGGGCACGCGCTATGCTGTATGGATTTTCTGGCGTTATTTTACAAGGCGCGCTCGTCACCCTTGAGCTGGCATTAAGCTCCGTGGTACTGGCGGTACTGATAGGCCTGGTGGGCGCGGGGGCGAAACTGTCGGCGAATAAACCGCTGGCTATGGTGTTTGAAGCCTATACCACGCTGATTCGCGGCGTTCCCGACCTGGTGCTGATGCTGCTGATCTTTTACGGTCTGCAGATTGCGCTAAACGGCGTAACGGACGCTATTGGCATGACGCAGATTGATATCGACCCGATGGTGGCCGGTATTATTACCCTCGGCTTTATCTACGGCGCGTACTTCACTGAAACCTTTCGCGGCGCGTATATGGCGGTGCCGAATGGGCACATTGAAGCGGCTACCGCG